>NZ_JBITCL010000038.1:0-41071 GCF_044453165.1 Streptomyces sp. NPDC051740
ATCGCCGACGGCACCCCGGTCGGATGACCCGGAACAGGGGTGTGCCCCGAGCGGACCTGCCCGCCGGCGGGGCTGTCGTGCTCGGGATGGAGTGGGCGATGTACCCGCTGAGCCTCCTCGCAGAGCCGTTCGGCGCGGCTCCCGCCCGGGTCGCCGTCCTGCCGGGACCTGAGCGGTCGCCGTCCGCGTCGTCTGCCCCTCGGACGGGGCGGCGAGCGGCGGAACACGGTGACGGGAATGTCGTCACACACTGCCCCCGAAGGGGAAGCCATGGACAAGAACGCCCTGGTCGAAGCCGCCGCACGCCGAACCGCGGACACGGATCAGCACCTGGCGGCGGAGCAGGTGGAGCGGGTGGTCGACGCGCTCTTCGGCACCGTGGAGCACCCCGGAGTGATCGCCGAAGGGCTCAAGAGGGGCGGGACCGTCACGGTGCTCGGGTTCGGTACCTTCCACCCCGACGACGACCGCGTCACGTTGTGGCCGGGCCAGGCACTGAAGGAGTGTGTCAGCGGCGCCGTCGGCTGACCACCCACGGGAAGGAACGGGGCGCGGCTCGTTCCCGTCCCGGTCAAGGCTGCTCGCGTGCCTGGTCCGCCGCCTGTCCTGCGGCGCCGGTCTCCGTGGTGGCGCCGCAGGTGCTGAGCCTGCCGCCGCTGGACTCCAGGTGGGCGCGTACGAACGACTGGAACGGCTCCAGCCCCCGCAGTTGCTCGATGTGCATGTCCTGGGTGACCGGGTCGGACGTCTCGGTGGCCTGCATGGCCTCACAGTGGTCCTTGATCACACCCGTGCAGACGAGGTCCGGGGCACCGAGGTGCTCGATGGCTTCGGCCCGCCCGATCGAGTAATCGTTCCAGGTGCGCTCGTCGACCAGGGCACCGGGAGTTCCCTTGGGCTCACCACCGAGGGCGGAGATCCGCTCGGCGAGGTCGTCGGTCATGGACCGCACCTCGTCCACCTGAGGGTCGAGCATCTCGTGGACCGCGATGAAGTGCGGACCGACCACGTTTCAGTGGACGTGCTTCGACGTCAGGTGCGGATAGTTCAGCGCGTGCAGGCGCAGCTGCAGCATCGCCACGATCCGGCTGCTGTCCTGCGTGCTCGTACCCGGCACGGTGTACGAGAGGTCGGAACCCCGAGAGGCCACGGCACCACTCCTCTGTTCGTCCTATGCGGCGGTGAACACAAGAGCAGGCCCGGGACGGCCCGTCGCGTGGCCGCGCACGACAGCCCGCGACTGTCACCGGAGCGGAGCACCCCGCCGGGCTGCGGGCCGCCCTCAGGCTCGGGCGGTCGCATCGTGTGTGGTGATTTATGGTGACGTCAGGAGCATGTCCCTACCGGAGGTGCAATGATGCGCGCCGCGGCAGCGATCGTCTCCGGGGCTGTCAGTGTGGCGCTCATCGCCGTGACGTCGGCGTGCGACCAGGGCGGGTCGGAGCCGTCGAACGTCCGTTACGGTGACTGCCCGATCTCAGGACGATACGGGGAGTTCGACCTGTCGCCCGAGACGGCGGGCGCCCTCACGGTCAAGACGACCCTGCCCGCGCCCGGCTGGTGGAACGGCGACACGCCGGACTCCGTGACGAGCGGATACGAGTACTGCATGGCGGCCAACATCGCCTACCGGGCCGCTCTCGACCGGGTGGCGGTGAAGAACGCCCCCTTCCCGGAGGTCGTGTCCGGCCGGACCAAGGACTTCGACCTGGCCCTGGCACAGATCACGATCACCCCGGAACGGAGCAGGGTCGCCGCGTTCTCCCCGCCCTACCTCTCCTCGACCCTGGGACTGCTCATCAGGGACGGCGAGCAGATCGACGAGGACAACATCCGCGACGTCCGCATCGGGGTGGCCGAGGGCACCACGGGCGAGGAGTTCGTCGCGAACCGCCTCAAGCCGACCAAGCCCGTGACCGCGTTCGCCAACGACCCGGATCTGGTCACGGCGCTGGAGAAGGGGCGGATCGACGCGGTCGTCCACGACACGACGATCCTGCTGGCGTATCCCCAGAAGAAGGAGGACAGGGTGCGCCTCGTGGGCCGGTACAGGACCGGTCAGAGCTATGGCGCCCTGTACCCGAAGGGGTCACCCGACGAGGAGGAGCTGGACCGGATCATCAAGCAGCTGATCGACGACGGGACGCTCGCCAAACTGTCGGCCGTCTATCTCGGGGCCGCCTTCGGCCAGGATCCGGTCAAGATCCCGTACCTCACCGTCGACGACGGCTCCTGAACACCGCCGGGCGGGCGCACCCGTGAGGGGAGCACCGGTTCCGTGACCCCGCTCCCTCCTCACAGCCCGGCCGTCAGGAGACCGCTCAGGCCCCCGGCGGTACCGGTGTCCAGTGACTGCTCAGCCCAGATGATCTTCCCCCTGTCGGTGTACCGGGTGCCCCAGCGGCGCGACAGCTGGGCCACGAGGAACAGGCCACGGCCCCCTTCGTCGGTGATGGCCGCACGGCGCAAGTGCGGGGAGGTGCTGGTGCCGTCGCCGACCTCGCAGATCAGACTGTCGCCGTCGCGCAGCAGTCGCAGGCTGATGGGGCTCGCTCCGTAACGGATGGCGTTCGTGACCAGTTCGCTGAGGATCAGCTCGGTCGTGAAGGCGGTCTCGCCGAGCCCCCAGGACTCCAGCCTGCCGGTCGCCTCGGCCCGGATCCGGGAGACGGCGGCGGGGTCGTCGGGCACCTCCCACTCCGCGACCCGGTCCGGGTCCAGCAGCCGGGTCCGTGCGACGAGCAGGGCGATGTCGTCACTCGACCCGTCGCCCAGCATCGCGTCGAGCACCACGCGGCAGGTGCCGTCCGGGGTGGCTCCGTCCGTACGGAGCAGTGCCTCCCTCAGCATGCCGAGCCCGATGTCGATGTCACGCCCTCGGGCCTCGACCAGCCCGTCGGTGTACAGGACCAGTCGGCTGTCGGCGGCCAGCCGGAGTTCGGCCGTCTCGACCGGCAGACCCCCGCCCACACCGAGCGGCGGGGCGACGGGGATGTCGGGGAAGGTCACGGAGCCGTCGGCCGACACCAGCGCCGGACCGGGATGACCGGCCCGGGCCAGGACACACCGCCCGGAGACCGGATCGTAGACGGCGTAGAGGCAGGTGGCACCGGTGACGGCCTCGGTGTTCCCCTCGGCCGCCGCGTCCTGGTCGATCCGGGTGATCACATCGTCCAGGTGCGCGAGAAGCTCGTCCGGAGACAGGTCCAGCGAGGCGAAGTTGTGCACCGCGGTTCTCAGGCGGCCCATCGTCGCGGCGGCGTGCAGTCCGTGGCCGACGACGTCACCGACCACCAGGGCGACCCGGGCCCCCGGCAGCGGGATGACGTCGTACCAGTCGCCGCCCACGCCCGCCTGGGCGGGGAGATACCGGTGCCCGACCTCCAGGGCGGACAGCTCGGGGAGCGCCCTGGGCAGCAGGCTGCGCTGGAGGGTGACAGCCGTGGTGTGCTCGCGGGTGTAGCGGCGCGCGTTGTCGATGCACACGGCCGCCCGCGTGGCGAGCTCCTCGGCGGGGAAGAGGTCGTCCGACTCGAAGGGGTCCTGCTCCGAACGCCAGAACTCCACGACGCCCAGCAATTGCCCCCGAGCCTGGAGCGGCACGGAAATCATGGAATGGATCCCGTATTCGATGGCCTTCCGGGTCTGCTCCGGGTCCTGGGCGCGCCATCCGTCGGCCATGGCGAGGTGCGGCACCAGGACCGGACGACCGGTGGTCATGCCTACGGACACGGGGTTGTCGGACACGTAGCGCAGGGGCGTCCCGACCGGGTTGAGCGGCGCCTCCTCCCGGATGCCCGCGACTGCGATCCGGCGCATCTCCGTACGCGTTTCCGTCGGCTCGTCACCGAGCAGCACGGGCTCGACCAACTCCACGGTGGCGAAGTCGGCGAAGCGCGGGACCGCCACCTCGGTCAGCTCCTCGGCGGTGCGTTTCATGTCGAGGGTCGTCCCTATTCGTGTGCTGGCCTCGTACAGCAGTTGCAGGCGCCCGCCCGCCACCTCCGCCCGGCCCGCGAGGGCGCGCAGCTCCGTGGTGTCCCGCAGGGTGGCGACGACACCCCCCTTCGGGCCCACCGGCCGCAGGCTGACCGCGAGCAGGAGGTCCCCGGCGAGGAAGACCTTGTCCGTGACCGACCGGGCCGATTCCAGCAGCCTGGCCAGGGCCGGGCTCATCCCGAGCGCCGTGACCGGCTTGCCCTCGGCCTTCGGCGGCAGGGCGAGCAGCCGGCGTGCCTCGTCGTTGACCAGCAGCAGCTTCCCGTCGACGTCCGTGATGATCACGCCTTCGCGCACCGCGTGCAGCACCGCGTCGTGATGCTCGTACATGCGGGTCATCTCCACCGGCAACAGACCTCGGGTCTGGCGTCGCAATCGCCCGCTGACCAGCGCCGACCCGCCCGCGGCAAGGAGCAGCGCGACACCGCCGGCCGCGAAGAGCACAGGGAGCTGGTGCTGCACCACACTGGTCACCTTGTCCACCGTGACCCCCACGGTGACGAGGCCGACCGCGGTCCCCTCCTCGTCGAAGACGGCCACCGTCGAGTCGACCGCCTTTCCCAGACTGCTGTCGAACGTGGTCTGGTAGGGCTCACCTTCGAGCGCCTCGCCGTAGGAGGCGGAGACGTGCTTCCCGATCTGGTCCGGGTCCGGGTGGGTCCAGCGGAAGCCGTAGGGGCTCAGCGCCACGACGTAGTCGACACCGGTCTTCTTGCGCACTGCCTCGGCATGGGGCTGAAGCGCGGCGGTCGGGTCATCGCTCCGCATCGCCTCCGCCGTGCCCGGCGCCTTCGCGAACGACTCGGCCGCCACCAGCGAGCGATCACCGGCCTCCCGGATGGCGCTGTTGCGGCCCTGGATCACGAGCGCCACCACGGCCGTGACGATGAGCAACAGCACGACCACCAGTTGCAGCAGGAAGACCTGACCGGCGACGCTGCGAGGATTCAGCAGGGACAGGACGCGTCGGCCGGCCGAGCCGCGCTGCCCCTCCGGGCCGGCTTCCGACGGCACCCGGCCGCCCCGCCGGCCCACCGGGACGTATTGCCGAAGCTTACCCATTCGTCCAGTATCAGTGACCCATCCGGCGTGCGCGGCTCAGGACGGGCCTGCCGGGCGGTGCCGCAGTGCACAGGGAGAGTGTCCGTCCGGACCCCTCGGCGGGCGAGGCGCGGCAGCCCTGCCCCGCGCGCGGCGCCCGCTCCGGCAGAACCGCACTCCCGGTCCATGGGGCGGGGGCCACCTGCGCTGCGCCAGGGCCGCACCATCCAGGCCCTTGTCGCCGCCGCTTCGGCTGCGGCGTCGCGGCGCGCGTCACCTGGCCGATGGCGCGCCGATCACTACGAGCCTTTTCCCACCTCGGGTTGAGGCTGGTGAAGAACGAGAACGGTCTTCACGACGCCGGTGATCCGATTGGTACTGCAGCGGAGCTTCCGCAGAAGGCACCAGCCCTTCGGGGCAGCCATGGCCTGTTCGCCGAGACAGCGGATCCTGGCGTGGGTGCTGTCGTGCCGCCGCTTCCAGCGTTTGAGTAGACGGCCCCTGAACGGCACCCGGACGAGGCGTCCGGCGTCCTGGTAAGCCTTGTCCACCCAGCGCTTCACGTCGGCCTCGGCAAGCGAGTCAATGATGCCGTGCTACCGCGCGGCGGTCAGGTCATGGGGCGATCCGGGCAATGCCGGTGAGGCCCACAGCGGTCCGCCGAACGGGTCGGTGAGGACCTGGACGTTCGTGCCGTGACGTTTGTGTTTTCCGGAGCAGTACGGGTGTCGGCTGTGTTTCCGGAGCAGTACGGGTGTCGGCGGCGATCCGGTCGATCGGCAGCAGGGTGCCGTCCGGGATCGCGGAGGCTTTCGCCCGTACGGTCTTCATCGCCTCGGGCAGGGTCGGAGCGGCGGCGGCCAGGACGTCGATCACCTCACGTATGTATCGGTACACGGTCACGACGCCGATACCGAACCCGGTGGCGAGCCGTGCGTAGCTGTCCCCGCACCTCAGGTGGGCGAGGGCGAGCAGGGCCTGACGGCCGACAGGCAGCCGTCGCCACCGGGTCCCGATCTCTCGCTGCCGGGACGGAGCCGCGTGGTCAGGTAGCGCAGGGCGCCGCTGGACAGATCGGTCGACGAGGGACAGACGAGCACGCGAAGCTCCTGGCGGACACGGGTGATCTCGATTGAGGACCCGTCTACCAGGGGCTTCGCCGTCCCGTACCGCCGGCAACCTCCAACACCTCGCCGCCGCCGTCAAGTTGGAAAAGGCTCAATGGTTCGTTGAAGTTCGGACCTGACCGCCGGTGTTCGTGCTCGTCGGTGTCAGCGGAGGCGGACGCGGTTGACAGAGCCTGTGCAGCGTATTAGGTATTTCGCCCGGGCGTCCCTGCCTGGAGTTTCTCCGCACGTTCAAACGGGTCGTACCCGGGACCGACGCCCTCGACCAATACGAGGTCTCCGCTGATGTGGTCGGCTCGCAACCGCAGGATCTTCTGGTACTCGGCGGACTCGTACCAAGCGCGGGCCTCGGCCATGCCAGGAAACTCGATCAGCACCATGCTGCCCGGCCAGCTTCCCTCTACCACCGCCGTCGGCGGGCCGTGGATCAGAAAGCGGCCATGGAACGGATCGAGGGTGCCCTGGATCCTTTTGAGGTACTCAAGGATGTCCGGGTGGTGGCGACGGTCACGTAAGTGCGCGAACCCATATGCGGGCATGTCCGACCCCTTCATTCGTTCCGACAGGAGAACGCAAACGTAGCCAGGAGCGTCGCGCGCCTCAATGACTTCAGAGGTAAGCGCCGGTCTTCTGAGTCAGGGATTCTGTTCAAATGTGCAGATTCGCCTGGTGGCACGTATGGGGCGGCCGAAGGCCAGGGCCGCTTCAGGTTCCGGGATCGCGTAGATCGTCGGGGGCGTTCGCGGGTGGGGCTGAGCTGGGGCTTTGACAGAACTCACACCGCTGCTCCCCATCGCGTGGGGATCATTGCCCGACTGTGTGCAGAGCGCAGTCATGCGGGACTCCGGGTCCTCCGAAGCAGTGCCGCCCCGCCGACCTGACCAGCTGCAGCGTCATGGGTTTTCTCGTCACTCCACAGCACGACCGATGAGTTTGTGGCTCCCGGCCGGTCCAAGCTCGTGACATCCCAGGAAAGGACACCGCCATGTCGGAGCTTCTCGTCGACTTCATCACCTCCCTCGACGGCCACGCATCGGGAGAGGGATGGCCCGGGTTCTGGGGCCTCGAGGGCCCGGAGTACCTCGCATGGCTCGGCAAGCAGCCCGGGGCCACCTACCTGATGGGAGCGAACACCTACCGCCTGATGTCGGGTTTCGCCGCAGGCGAGGTCCCGAACGGCCAAGACGAGTTCAGGCCCGAAGAAGAGGCATCCGTCGACGAGCTCACGCAAGCGTCCAAGGTGGTGTTCTCCTCCTCGCTCGAGGAGCCATTGACGTGGGCCAACTCCACGCTCGTCCGCGACGACGCCGTCGAGGCGGTCCGCGCCATGAAGTCGAGTGGCTCGGGGCTCCTCAGCACGATCGGCAGCCTCAGCCTGTGCCGGTCCCTGCTACGAGCCGGACTCGTCGACCGCTTCCGGGTCGTGATGTTCCCGGTGATCACCGGGAACACGGGAAAAGAACGCATCTACGACGGCTATCCGGACGTTGCCCTCGAGATGGTCGAGCACCGTACCTTCGACGGCCGCATCCAGCTGGTCGAGTACAAGCCCCGCGTGCTCGAGCACCCGCCGCTCGGCGTCCCTGCGTGACGTCGCCCCGTCCGCCGGTCCGGACGGCCGCCAGGCCGGCGCCGGCGGGCGCGGAGCAAGACCTCACAGGGGGCGAACGGCCAACGTCAGGACGCCCGCTCCATCGTCGCTGTGCGGCGGGAGTCGACGCCGCAGCAGAACAGGCACGGAGTCAGTGATCTTGTCGGTGTCGAAGCCAGCTGATCACGAAGAGGTCCCCTGCCTGCCCGCTCATCCTTGCCGTCCTGACCGAACTGGGTCCACTCGACGAACACGGCATCGGGTGTCTGCACGCCCAGCTCGAGCGCGTCCCTGACCCGCGCTCGCGCCGCGGCCGTTGGTATCCCCTGGTCAGCGTGCTGCTGATCTGCTCGTGCGCGGTGGCCTCCGGCGCGCGGACCATCGAGGAGATCGCCGAGTGGGGCCGGCGCGCCGCCGTCGGCCTGCTGGCACGGATGGGGGTGCGCCGCCACCTGCCCGGCCGCTGCCGTGCCACCTCTCACCCCACCCTCACCCGGATCCTGGCCGCCGTCGACGCCCTGGACACGGCCGTGGGCGCCCACCTGGCCGAACACAACCACGGCGACATGCAGGCCGCGGCCGCGCCCGGGCGGGCGATCGCGGTGGATGGCAAGGCTCTGGCCGACTCCGCGCATACGGTCCAGCGCCACCGGCACCTGCTGTCGGCCGTCAGCCATGCCCCTGCCACGATCACCCTCGCCTCCCACTCGCTCAAGACGCTCACCCTCGCCGCGTCCACGGGTGGGCCGGCCTTCCCCTGCGGCCGGCAGGCACTGCGGGTGCATCGCCGCCGCCAGGAGAGCGGGCGCAAACAGTCACGCGAGACCGGCTACGCCGTCACCAGCCTGGATGTCCTCCAGGCCACCCCGCTGACCTGGAGGAATTGTCAAGAACTGTGGATGGGGTCTCATCCTGGCTGTCTGCAGCATCAGCGCGTGCCTGGGATATGGATCGGTCCCGACATTGCCGCCCGGTGTAGGAACTGGTGGTGGAGCGGGGTCTTGACGCTGCTGTTCACGGGCATGGCAGTGGCGACGGAGGCGACAGCCACGACGGGTCGCTGGTGGTGGGGCGGCGCCGTTGGCATCCTTTGGCCGGCTTCGCTCTTCTCCCTCGAGGACGGCGAAGAGGGTGGTGGTGCCGGCGCGGACGTAGTCGTGGCCGCGGCGTTCGGGGGCGCCGGGCATCATCGGCAGGGCGGGCTGGGACCGGTCCAGGGCCTGGATCTGCGACTCTCGTCCACGCAGAGGACCAGTGCCTTCTCCGGCGGGTCGGGGGAGAGGCCGACGACGTCGCGGACCTTGTCGATGAACAGCGGGTCGGTGGACAGCTTGAGCCTCTGTGAGCGGTGCGGGGCCAGGGCGAACGCCCGCCAGATCCTCGAGACCGTCGACTGCGACATCCCCGCGGTCTCGGCCATCGATCTGGTCGACCAGTGGGCGGCGTTCTTCGGCGTCTCCTCGAGCGTCTTGACGACGACCCGTTCGACGTCGGCGCCGGTTGTCTTCCGGGGGACACCGGGCCGTGGGCCGTCGCACAAGCCGTCCAGTCTCCGCTCGAGGAAGCGGCGCCGCCAGGTGCGGTGAGGATCGGGGGTGGTCGGGTGGGTTCAGTCGCCCCCGCCGAGGTCGCCGCTGTCCGAGCCGCCGTCATAGGTGTCCGAGTCGGCCGCGTCGTCGAGGTCGTACCGGGGTGTCGTACGGCCGCTGCGGCTGGGGCTGTCCGTTGGGCGTGAGCTTGTCGTCCTGGGCGGTGTGCGCCGGTCGGGCGGGGTGGACGAGCTGACGACGGACACCCGGTAGCGAGTGCGGCTGTCCTCGTCGGCCAGGGCCCGGGTGACGGCGGCGCGGCAGTGACGGGCGAAGCGGGGCCAGGGACGGGATGTGCTGACGGGCCAGATCGCCGCCAGGGCGGCCAGCACGGTCCACAGCGGTATCCAGGCGGTCGTCCATACGCCCGGATCCCTGGAGGGCAGCCCGGGCACCGGACACCGCGTGATCATCGCGTGGAGGGACAGGCCGAACGCCGTGACGAGGGCGGCCGTCAGCGAGGGGGTGCGGTATGTGCCGAACTCGCTGCGCAGCGGCGGACGACGTGCCCGGAGGGCCTTGCGGAACCGCGCGAAGCGGGAGTCCTTCAGCAATTCGTACACCGTGGCGCCCTTGTGCCGGCGCAGGGTCGTCACGAGCGCTGCCCGTACCGGGTCCTTCTGCGTACCGAGGCGTCCACGTGGCACGGTGATCCGACCCGCCTCGTCGACCTCGGCATCGCCGGCCAGGATCAGCAGGCGGACGGCCACCTCCGCGGCGTAACCCTGCTGTTGTGGCGACGCGTCGTCCCACGAGGCGCCGAGCCACCACGCCGCCCGGATCGGATCCACGCCTGCTGCGAGGACGTCCTTCAGGAACGTGCGCTCGTCTCGTGTGCGCCGCCACCAGGTCGCGTACAGTGCCGCGTTGACTCCTGCGAACGCGAGCAGCCAGCCGGTGGCGGTCCATTCCATGCCGCCGCTCATGACAGGGAACCCGCCGCCCCGCTCGATGGGTACGACACCGGACACCACCCCCGTCGGCCGCCTTCTCCTCCCAGTCGGCCACCAACGTGCTTCTACGGCAGCCTACTTGGCGAAGTCTGCCACTATGCCGGGCATCCAGCCCTCTGCGTCCGGCCAAGCCGTTTCGTTCGGATCTCTGATCGCAGGTTCGGGTGTGTCGTTGACTGATGCGCCGTGGGCCCGGGATGTCAACGATGTGACGGGCGTGGACGTCGACGTTTACGCGGGGGTCGGCCGTGAGAGCTGAGTCGGTATCCGTCTGCCGAGCCGGTCCGTCAGATGACCTTCCTCTCCTCGGTGACCGTCACGGCCACCGAGTCCATGTCGATGAAGCGTGCTTCGTCGGGTTTGACCAGCGTCCGGTAGTTCTCGGAGGCGAAGAAGGCGTCGTGGTCCTCCCAGTCCTCGAACCAGATTTCCGTCAGGCCGTCGTAGGCCCGGGGCGGGTAGTTCTCGGCGGGGACCGGGTGGGACACGGTGTACTTGCGCACATGGCGCTCCGCCTCCGGGATGGAGGTGAACAGCGGCGCGTGCCGGTCCCGGTGGTGCTCGACGAAACGCTCGTACGGCATTCCCTCAACGCGGTTGATCATGAAGATGAGCTTCAGCATGGAGTTGACCTAAAAGCTCACATCAATGTCAGGAGCAAGTGAGTCAGCAGCATGTGAGGAGTTCGGCATGCGGATCGGTGAACTGTCCGCCCGGACGGGAGCCAGCCGCCGGTCGCTGCGCTACTACGAGGAGCAGGGCCTGCTCGTCAGCTCCCGCTCGCCCAGCGGACAGCGCCACTACGAGGACGAGCACGTCCAGCGGGTGCGCCTCGTGCAGGCGTTCCTGGCAGCAGGCATGTCCAGCGGCACCATCGCCGAGATGGCGCCCTGTATGTCAGAGCCGACCGAGGACAGGGCGCGGCAGGCACTGGAAATCATGGGCCGCGAGCGGGCCCGGCTGTCCGAGGCCATCGACGGCCTCGCCGCCGCCAGGGCCGCGCTGGACCACCTCATCGAGGACAACCACACGTACCTGGCACGGTCGGCGGACGAGGATCCGTGAACTGAGGACGTTCGAATCAGCGCGCGGACCAGAGGAAGGTGCCTGCGACGTGGAGTCCGGCCAGGCAGATGGCCGCGGTCTTCTCGTAGCGGGTGGCGATGCCTGTAGGCATCGCGGTCGAAGACGGGCGGTCTGCCGCCGACTGGTCCGCGCCGGGTCCGGTCGGCCCTTTCAGGGTTCACCGCTCGGATACCGCGTCTGCGCAGGTGGTCGCGGATCGCGCGGGACGAGTGCGCCTTGTCGGCCAGGACCAGGTCCGGCCTGGTGCTGGGCCGTCCGCGGCGGCGGGGAACGCGCAAGCGGGCCAAGACGTCCGTGAAGGCGGGTGCGTCGTCGGCCTGTCCGGCGGTGAGGACGAACGCCTTCCGTTCACCAAGGACAGTTGCATGGTGGTCTGCCAGTTGAGCAGGGAGTACTCACCGGCAGACGGTGCACTCCAGGGAACGGAACCCGCGCACTCAACCGCGGAGATCATCTACACCACTCGACGGAACGCCATCACCGCTTCCGTCTCAAGTGTCCGCTGGAGCGGGTAAAACCAACTCCCGCCTGGTGATCCAGTTCGTGTTCGAGGACGTGGAAACCAGCATGCTTCGCGACGACGTATCGGAGAGCGATCAGCCGCACTGGCTTGATCGCATCACTCGCCCGCTATCGGCGTCTCCTCACGGACAACCCGCAGACACCCCTCCCCCGTCCTAAGTGACGCGAGGGGCGCCCGAGACCGACGGGACGTCTGCGCACGGAGTTTTGAGGAGAGGACCATTGATCCATGCCCGGCGAATATGCGTGACCGCCGTGGCGGTGCTGGCGGCCCTGGCGGGCTCACCCGGACTGGCACAGGCCGAACAGCCTCACAGATCGGCGCCGTTGAGCACGGCGGACGACAATCCGCTTCCGCCGGGGTGGCGGATCGACGGGGAGGGCGGGGCGCGTGAGCTGGTCTGGCGCACACCGAAGGCCGTGCCCATGGGGGATGCGCGGGTCGAGTTCCGTACCGGGGACCGGCTGCTCGGGGCGCCGAAGCCGGCGAGGGACGGGAGGACTTTCCGGCTCGCCCTCGGCAGGACGCAGCCCGAGCAGTTGACGGACCTCCAAGTGACGGCCGCGGGGCGCCGACTGGACGCGGCAGCCGACGAGACGCACCGGTCCGGATCGCGCGTGGCGCGGATGCCCGCGCAGGCGCCGGCGAACGGCGTTGATCCGGGCAGACCCGGCTCGTACCGCACGGTCACCGGGGAGTACGACCTCGACCCGGTGCGCCTGCCCGGGTTCGACACCCCGGTGGAGATGACCGCCGAGGTGGTGGCGCCGAAGGGGGCCACCGGCAGTCGGCCGCTCGCGCTGTTCCTGCACGGCCGCCACGGCACCTGTTACAAGCCGGGCTCCGAGGACGACGTGACCGGCGACTGGCCCTGCGCGGACGGCTACAAGCCGATCCCGAGCCACCTGGGCTACCTGCGCGACCAGCAACTGCTGGCTTCCCAGGGCTATGTGACGGTGTCGATCTCGGCGAACGGCATCAACGCCCAGGACTGGGAGGCCGAGGACGCCGGCGCGCAGGCGCGTTCCTCGCTGGTACGGCAGCACCTCGCCCGCTGGGCCGACTGGAGCGCCCATCGTTCCTCCGCCCCTGCCGTCGTACGCGAGGCGGCAGAAGCGGACCTCTCCCGTGTCCTGCTCGTCGGCCACTCACGCGGTGGCGAGGGCGTCAACCGGGCCGCCATGGACAGCCTCTACCCGCCGCCGACCGCCGAGGACGGCTACCGGGGCCCGGTGCGCTGGAAGGTACGCGGGACCGTGCTCATCGGACCGACGATCTTCGGCCAGAACCCAGTCGCCGACGTGCCGTCCGTGACGCTGCTTCCTGGCTGCGACGGCGACGTGTCGGACCTGCAGGGCGAGAACTTCGTCGACGGGACGCGCGGGATCAGCCGGGGCACGGCCCTGCACAGCGCGGTCTACATGGTCGGCGCCAACCACAACTACTTCAACAGCGAGTGGACCCCGGGTGAGGCCGTCGCACCGGCCGGGGACGACTTCGGGACCGACCCGGAGCAGCCGGACCCGGTGTGCACGCCGGGTGCCGCGACCCGGCTGACCGCCGCCCAGCAGCACAAGGCGGGCGCCACGTACATCGCCGCCGCGGCCCGGCTCTTCCTCGCCGGGGACGATCGGGTGCGTCCGCTGCTCGACGGTTCCGGCAAGCGGGCCCCGTCCGCGGACCCGGCCCGGGTGCTGACGCACGCGGTCGGCGGCCGTCGCGGCGGTGGTTTCCTGCCGGACGGCGATGTGGAGGTGACCGGAGCCCGGCTGTGTTCGGCGATCGACCCCGACCCGGCCGTGGCCTGTCTGGATCCGGAGGCTCCCGGATCGTCACCGCACTTCGCGTGGTGGGAGACGGAACAGGAGACCGGCCGCAGCGCGGTGGACCTGAAGTGGTCCGCGCCGGGCACGGCCGCGCGCATCACCCCGCCCAAGCCGCTCTCCCTCCGCGGCTCCCAGAAGCTCGCGCTCCGGGTCTTCGTACCGCCGAACACGACCGGCACGAAGTTCGACGTGTCCGTCACCGACTCCTCCAACCGTCGGGTGACGCTGGGCCCGGTCCGGGTGGACGGGCTCCCGGGCTCCGCGAACACCGCCTCCTACTGGGCTCAGGAGCTGCGCGTCCCGCTGTCGGCCGCGACCCGGGCCGGGCTCGATCTCAGGCATGTCAAGTCCCTTGAACTGACGCCCCGTTCGCAGTCCGGGCGGGCCTGGCTGATGGACGCCTGGGGCTGGGCGCCCGGCACTTCGGCGGTGAAGGCGGCCGCACTGCCGCGTGTCGACGTGGGCCGCACGATCGTCGAGGAGGGCGACTCGGGCACCCGCACCTACCGGGTCCCGGTCGAGGTCTCCGGGCACGGCAGCGGGCAGGTCCGCGTGTACGTCCTCGACCCGGACAGCGGCCGGACCGAGGACCGCCTCGTGACCGTACGGCCCGGCAGCGACGCGATCGACGTGCCGGTCGAAGTGAAGGGCGACACGGTCTACGGCTACGACGTAGAGCACGACATCGCCGTCAAGGCCGTCCACAATGCCGTCGTCGGCAAGCACCGGGGTGGGCTCACCGTCGAGAACGACGACCCCGAGCCGGTGATCACCCTGTCGCCGGTCGCGGACCGGGTGACCGAGGGAGAGACGCTGACCTGGCGGTTGTCCGTGGATGCGCCCATGGCCGTGAACATCTGGCAGCCGGTGCGGGTGCTTCCGGTCACCGAGGGCGCCGAGCTGTCCACCAAGGACGTGGACCCGCAGTGGCTCATGGACTGGTCCGGTGACGTGCCCGACCCCGAGCGGCCGCTGTCCGACGCGAACCTGTGGGTGTGGCTGAACGTCCCGCCCGGGAGCACCGGCGTGGACTTCGTCGTGCCGATCGTACGGGACCAGGTCGCCGAGCCGACCGAGTCGATGCGCCTCGCACTGACCGACGACAACGCCGAGCCGCTCCCCGACGGGCCGGTGCTGACGGGGACGGTGCTCGACAAGCCGTAAGCACGATGTACGAGGGATCGTGAGCGCCCTCTTGTGCGGGGTCCGGCCTGTCCGGGCCCCGCGCTCCACAAGGTCACACGGATCCCGACCGTCCCGTCCAGCCCCCGGCGCAGCCTGCTGCCGCAGAGCGTGAGCCGGCCGAGGATGCCGTACTTGCGGGCCAGGAGCCGCCTGCCGAGGCCGTTGTCAGACAGGGACGATCCGGCCGTTGTCGATGCGGAAGTTCTCGGTCGGTGAGCAGCCGATCGATGGCGTGATCAGCACACTGACGGCAACCGGTGCGGGTTCCGCACTGGAGGTGGAGAACTCGCACACCGCGTGGCGGCCGGTCAGCGGGAACCAGAACCAGGAATCCGCCTCGCCGACCAGAGCACGGTCCGATTCCCTCCACGCGCCGTTCTCGAAGGTGAAGACCTGGAGGCGCACGGATGCCGCGAACGGGTCGGTCCGCGACCTCAGAGCGGTGAGTGTGAACTTGAAGTCCCCGTCCAGGACCGATGAGGCGATCCGCCGGCGCTCCGCCGGCCGGGGCTCGGTCTGTGTCTCCTTCCCCTGACCGGCCGTCGGGCGGGCCTGCGGGGCGGTCGGCGACGGGTTCGGAGGGCCACCGGCGGTTGCGCCGATCGTGGCTGTGACGGCCGTGGCGGTGGCCGCCACGACGACACCCCAGCCTGTGAGCGTACGGAAGTTCTTGATCACGACGTCTCCACGTGTGGTGATGGGTACGTGTTCCGAGGTGCTGCGCACCGTCTTCGAACCGGCGCGCCTCACGGCCGACCGGGGCTGTGCCGGCACCGGCCCGAATGACGCCACTCCGCCTGGTGGCTCGGGGAAAGAGGACCAGGAAGGGCCTGTGACGGGACTGTCCGACGCCTGGTGCGGGTCGGAACCGTTGTTCCCGTCACCGCGTCCCGGGCGGCGTCGGTACCACTCGACGCGGCTACTTGCCGGGGAGGGACGGACGCACGGGCGTCGGCACCTCGGCCGGACCGCGACCGTCCTCGGTCCGGTGAGGCCGCACGTCGGAGATTTCGAAGGTGAGTTGCCAGGTCGCCGGCGTCAACACCCGCTGTGTCACCTGACCATGAGCCCGACGGAACTCCCCGCTGCCTCCGGTGATCGCGTTGACGACCGGACCCGGTACCGGAATTCCGGCTTGCTCGCCCTCAACGGTGATCTGACCTTCCGGCAGCACCGCGGTCGACGCGCACTGTCCCGCGTTGCGTTCGAGGTCGGTGATGACGCAGAACCCACCGATGCGCCCGACTACGCGTTCCTCGCGTCCCTCGGTCGACGTCAGGTTCCCGCTGAAGACGAACTGGTCGCCGACACTGCGGCCCGCCGCCCCCAGATCGAGCTCTTCGCCGACCTGCAGCCGGGCTTCTGCGTGGATGGTACGGCTCTTCGCCGAGGAGCCGTCGTCAGGGCGGGGTGCCGCAGCCGGGGCTGTGTCCGGGGGGACCACGTCGGCCGACGCGGGCCCGATGAGGGTGAGCCCGGCAGAACAGCCGAGAACCGCAACGGCGAAGAATGTGAGGGGTCGGCCGGCGAAGCCCATGGTCGCCTCCGTGTCTGTGGGAATGAACAGGGCCAGTGCCGCCAGGCTTCGTCCGAAGTCGACGCGGCCGGACGGTGGCGTGTCGGGTCGGTTGACGGAGGGAGGGGCACCCGGGCGGTTCCCGGGGCCGTGGGCGAGAACGTACGAGAAGACCCGCGGAATCACCGGGAATCCTCGTCACGCTCAGCCTGGTGGTGACGCGTCTCGTCCGAGTTCGTTCATGACGGGCCCTCCGTCTGGCGGAAACGCTAATGGCGGTTGTGGCGACGTGCTCAGCAGAAGGACGGCGATGGGGCCATTGGGGTGCATTTCCCGGGGTGAGGGGGAGAGGCCTTGCGTGTGGCGGGTCCGTCGGGGCACGCGGACGAACGCCGCCCTCGCCCGAGACCGGCTCGCCCTGTCCTGCCCGGTGGAGCAGTTCCTCGTGCGCGTCACGAGGGACGGGTGACCTCCCGGACCGCCTTGATCATCCGGGGACGTCGTCCACCGCGTTTTCCGGACCGGCCGTGTCCTGGGCCGGCGCATGGGCGTCGGTCACGGACCTCGTGATCGTCCGGCAGGCCGTTGTGGTCCGCGGCAGGTCGAGATCGCCGGCGACTCCGAGTGGCGCAGCCTCATCGACTCCTCGTACTCCCGCAGGGCCGGTGACGCGCGGACCGTGCGCCGGACCGGAGCGGCACCGTCCCCCGCGCGATGCCGCAGCAGGGTCTGGACTTCGCGGCGCAGCACGAGGACGAGCGGCTCGTGCGGTGACCGCGCGGGTGAGGCGTTGCCCGAGGTCCTGGTCCTGTCCGAACACCAGGGCCCCTTTCGAGGCGGGCTCCACATGCCGGTCGAGAAGTCGTACCCCTCGCCGAGGCGCGGCCGCGCACATCGAAAGCCGTGCAGGTCACACACGCGGACGCGGGATCCTGATCGTCTGAAAGCCGGCCGGGCGGACAGGCCGGCTGTTTCGGCTTCGGTGCGTCAGGTGGGGAGACCGGCGCGCGTGGCGTCCGGTGCCGCGAACGGCCGGTCCGGACCCAGGAACCGCATCGCGTTCCCCGCGAGTTGTCGCCGTATCTCTTCGTCGCCGAACTCTGCTTCCCTGAGCCAGCCGGGCAGACGGCTGTAGCCGACACCTCTGTACGCCGCCGACTGCGAGCGCGTGCGGACGTCAACGGTGTGGCACCGCAGGCTGATCCCCCGAAAGTGGGACTGCAGCACGTGCCGGAACAAGCCCGGGAGACCGGCGACCGCGGGTGCGGTGAAGGCTCTGGTCCTGCAGCCCGCCAAGCAGAATCCCCGCTGGGGCTGTCGACGGATCCAGGGGGAACCGGTCCGGCTCGGACACCCGGTCGGCCCGGCTCCGTGTGTCCGCCTCGGCCGATGACCGGGCCGCGGCGGTGTGTCCGACGGCGGCCCGGGCTCCGCGTCTTCCGTGGTGGTCGGCTCGGTCATGTCGTTCCCTTCGATCGGTCGGTGTTTCGTAGAGTCGGCAGCCCGTCGCCTACCGCCGGCACGAGGCGATGATCAGGAGCAGGAGGAGCGTGATCCCGATCATCGGGAGGCAGCCGACGGCTTCGGGATTCTTACGGTTGATCTCGACGCTGCCGCCCGGGACGAGTTGGGGATGGCGGTCGGCGTAGTGGGCGACCGAGAGGTCCTCGGCCTCGGACTCGGTGGTCCACCGTGTGGAGAAACCACATTCGCCGCACCGGTAGCGGTATGCCATGTCGGCTCCTTGATGCCGCAGGTAGGGGTGGAGGGGTGGTGTCACGCCTGCCTCGGCGTGGCACGGAAAACGAGCCGGGGGCCGGCCGGCGAGGGTCCGTCCTGAATGACCGGCCCGGGAGCGGCCGTGGCGGGGCGCCGTCTGCGCGGTGTCCGGTCATCGGAGGAGCGGGCCGGGACCTGGCCGGTCGACACCGGGAGCCGGGGGGTGAGGGGCGGGAAACGGCCCGGCCGGGCCGTTCCCCGCCCCGTGCCGTTCTGCGCGAGGCGGACGTGGAGTCAGGGGCGCTGCACCACGTCCTCGCACAGAGCCGTGTCCAGGAGTTCGTGCAGCTGGTCGGCCGGTGGGTTGACCTGGAACAGCGCGTTGGTCACGACGGACGCGTGCCGGCCGTTCTCGGCGACCATGGTCTGCGACATGTAGCCGGGCACCCCGCCGCTGTGGCCCCAGGCCACGATGCCGCAGGACAGCTCCTTCCTGCCGATGCCGAGGCCGAAGCTGACACCGGGTCCGGCCTCCCGCACCTTCTGCATCTCGGCCAGGCCCGCGGCCGAGACGACCCTGCCCGCGAGCAGCGCCTGGTAGAAGGCGGTGAGGTCCTCCAGCGTCGAGATCATCGCCCCCGCGCTGCTGAAGAGGGACGGGTCGTAGGTGAGGACGGGCGTCCAGAAGTAGAAGCTCCCGGCGCGTACGCCGTGATAGCCGTTGACGGCCGGGGCGGGCAGGGCGCGGTCGCCGGGGGCGGGGAAGACGGTCCGGCTCAGGCCCAGCGGTTCGATGACGCGGCTGGTGACGGTCTCGTGCACCGGCTGCCCCGTCACCTTCTCGACGAGCATGCCGAGGACCAGATAGTTGGTGTTGGAGTACGTGAAGCCGGTCCCGGGTGCGGAGACCGGTGCGTAGCTCAGCCCCTTGCGTACCAACTCGGCCAGGTCGTACGTACCGTCCGGGTTGGATACGGGTTTGTCGACGACCACCTGCGGGACGTACGCCGCGAGGCCGCTGGTGTGCTGGAGCAGCTGGCGCACGGTGATGCGGGTGCCGTCGTAGCCGTTGCCGGTGACCACACCGGGCAGGTAGTCCGCGATGGCCGCGTCCAGCGAGATCTTGCCCTCGTCGACCAGTTGCAGCACCACCGCCGCGGTGAAGGTCTTGGTCTGGCTGCCGATGCGGAAGTGCTCGTCCGACCGGATGGGCCGGTCGCTGTTGAAGGTGCCCGTACCGGCCGACAGCGTCCAGGATTCGCCGGCGCCCCCGGCGTGGATCGCGGCGCCCGGGCCCGCGTCCGCCTGGAACGCCTTGAGCGCAGCGAGTGTGGCGGTGTGGTCGTCCTCGGCCGGCCGGGCATGCGCCGCCGGGGCCGTCAGCGTCAGCATCGTCGCGCACACGGCGCCGACCACGACGGGGAGTTTCGTCCTGTTCCGTTTGATCACCATGGTGTCCACTCCTTGGAGAAAGGTCGCTGTGACGTCAGTTCGTTGCCGCTGTCGCGAAGGCGGCCTCCAGGCGCGGGACGTAGTCCGCGAACGCGGGGGCCCAGCAACCGTAGTTGTGGCCGCCGTCGCAACCGGGTGAGAGCGATGCCCCGTTGCCGTAGTCGACGAGCCGGCCGGGGATGCCGAGCCGGTCCAGACGGGCCTTGACGGTGGCGGCGGCAGTCGCGGTGTGGGCGTCGATCAGGCCCCGGTCCCCGGTGTAGAGCGTGACCTCGGTGTCGTGGAGCTTGGACAGGTTGGCCGGAGCGGCGGGATCGTAGGCGTTCCAGAGGTGGTCGGCACCCAGAAACGGGTACGGCGAGCCGAAGACCGCGTCGCTGTCGACGTACGGGCCGTAGCCGGTGCACTTGCCGGTGCCGGACGAGCCGGAGGAACTGCTCACCGCGCACCAGGCGCCCGTGAGGTTGAGCTCTGTGGCCAGGACCGCCGCGCGGACCTCTGCCATGGCGAAGTCGATCCCGCCGGACAGCGAAGCGGTGTGGCCGAACAGGTCGGGCCGGGCCTGGGCGTAGTGCAGCGCGCCGGAGCCGCCCATGGACAGACCGACGACCGCCCGGTGCGCGCGGTCGGGAACGGTGCGCAGGTTGGCGTCGATGTAGGGGATGACCTGCTCCAGGTGGAAGGTCTCCCACCTGGCCGCTCCCACCGCGGTGTTCTGCATCAGCCAGTCGGTGTACCAGCCCCTGAGGCCGCCGTCCGGGACGACGGTGATCATCTCGTCGGAGCGCAGGGCGGGGGCGCCCACCGCGTCGTTCACGCTGCCGCCGCCTCCGTGCAAGAAGTACGTGACGGGCCACCGCTTGTCCGGGTCGGCGGCATATCCGCGGGGCAGGAAGACGCGGATCCTGTGCGGGCCGGACACCTGCGGTGTGGTCACGGTGATCGTGAAGTCGGTGCTGGAGTGCACCTGGGTCGCGTCGGCGACCTCCGTCATGCCGAAGCCGTCGGTGAAGTCGGGGACGACCGGTGTGTCCGCCCGGGCGACGGGGCCGATGAGAGCGTTCGGTACCAGGGCCGCGAGCAGTACGCCGATGGCGCGAAGGCGGCGAGGCGTCAGAGATCTCAACCTGGCGTCTCCTCTGTGTGATGGGACCGGCGAGGCCGCCGGCTCGACAACGGTGGCGTTCGCGCAGCTCAGGGAACAGGCCAGAAGACCGGCCATGTGTGACCGGTCGTCACGCTACGCTCTAGCCGGCCTTTGGTACCCGTGCGAGCTGGGAGCCCGGATTGACGGACGAACTAGGCGCGCTCCTACGCCGGTTGCGCAAGCGCACTCGCCTCACGCAGGAGCAGTTGGCGGAGCGGTCCACGGTGAGTGTGCGCACCATTCGCAGGCTGGAGACGGGCAGGTCCACCGATCACCGGCTGAGGACACTGCACCTGCTGGCGGACGCCCTTGAGGTCGGGGCGGAGGAACGACGGCAGCTCACGGGCACCCTGGACGGGGTGCGGCAGGGAGCGGTCGTCGAGCCGCCGGAACCGGTACCGGCCGAGTCGCCGGGACCGGCACCGGTCACACCGGTCACACCGGTCACACCGGTCACACCGGCCGATCCGCCGGCCGGCGGGCTCGCCGATGCCGCTGCCTCGCTGGCCCGTGAGGTCCGGCGCCGCTGGCAGCGCGAGGAGGGGCACCGCCGCGTCCACGATCCTTTTCCGCTCCCCGTGCGATGGCGGCCGGTTCCGGCCGAGTTGATGGATCGCCCGGAGAACATCCAGCGCCTGCAGCCGGGAGCCACGCCCCAGGGTCTTGATCTGAGCGGCGACCTGCGGAGCGTGGTCGAGACCTACCGGAGCATCGCGTCCAGGAGACTGGTGATACTCGGCCGGGCCGGCTCCGGAAAGTCGGTGCTGGCCATCAAGTTCGCCCTCGGCCTCCTCGCGGCCCCCGCCGCTCCGGCCCGGGTGCCGGTGATCTTCGGCATCGGGTCGTGGGACCCGACCACCACCACGTTGCGCGACCTCCTGGTCGACCGGCTCCTACGGGATCATCCGCACCTGGCCCGCCAGGTCCCCAGCGGCTCGACGCTGGCCGCCGCGCTGGTCGACGCCGACCTGATACTGCCGGTACTGGACGGGTTCGACGAGATCGCGGAAGCCCTGCGCGCAGCGGCTCTCGAAACGCTCAACGCCACCTCGCTTCCGCTGGTCCTGACCAGCCGCAGGGAGGAGTACGCTCGTGCGGTCCGCGCGGTGCACGCACCGTTGGTGTGGGCCGCCGGCATCGAACTCACCGACCTCACCGTCGAGGACCTCGCCGCCTATCTCCCCCGGACCGACCGGCTCGTCGCCCACGGCGGCGAGGAGGGTGGCGGGGGTGTGTGGGATGCCGTCCTGGAGCGGCTGCGGGTCCGTGACGCGCCGGCGAGCATCCGGCTCGCCAAGGTGCTGCGCACCCCTTTGATGGTCATTCTGGCGCGGACGATGTACAGCGAGGCACCCGGGAAGGACCCGGCGGAGCTGCTCGACACCGCACGCTTTCCCACCACGAGCCACCTTGAAGAACACCTGCTGGCAGGCTTCGTACCCACGGTCTACCGACGCCGTGCTCCCGAACGGGTCGACGCCGGCCGCAGGCAGCGGAACCGGGACCCGGGCCAGGCCCAGCGCTGGCTCGGCTATCTGGCGCACAGTCTGGCCCAGGGCGCGCACGACCAGCAGGACCTCGCCTGGTGGCGGCTCGGTCAGAACCTGCGGGTCTCCACACGCGTCCTGCACACCGTGCTGGTCTCCGCGCTGTGCATGGCCATGGCCACCTGGCTCGTGCAGCTGCTCGCCACCGCTTCCGGGCACGTCGAGCCGGCAGGGCCGGGACCGTCCTTGTTGTACGGGGTGCTGGTCGGGGTGTTCTCCGGTACCGCCTTCGGCGTCACGTACTTCGCGCTGGCCGTGTTCGGCCGAACCACCGCCGTTCCGTCCCGGGTGCGGCTCAGACTGTCCGCCGCGGACCGTCGGGCCGGGCGGAGACCCGTCCGCACGTTCTTCACCCGCTTCGGGTTCATGCTGCTGGGGGGCTCGGTGCTGGGGATCGGGTACTCCTGGGCCGTCGCCCTGGTGAGTGTGCTGGACAGCGAGCTCACCCTGTCGCGCACGGAACTGATGAAGATCGTGCTCATCAACACGCTGCTCTACGGGCTGATCATCGGCCTGACGGCCGGGCTGGTCTTCGGGCTCCTGGCGGCGTTCGAAGCGCCCATGGACATCACCGCCGCGGCCACGCCGATCCGGCTGCTGTCCGTCAACCGTACGACGGCGGGCCGGCAGCTCCTCGTGCTCGTTCCGGCACTCGGTCTCGGAGTCGTCCTGTGCGGGTACGCCGTGGTCCACCTGTTCCAGGGGCTGCTGGGAACACTGCGCTGGCCGGTGCAGGGAGCCGTTCTCCTCGGGGCGGCCGGGGGGCTGGGCGGGGCGACGTCCTACGTGCTCGCGTTCACCGCGTGGGGACAGTGGCTGACACTGTCCCGGGTCTGGCTGCCGATGACGCGCAGACTGCCCTGGGACACGGTCGCCTTCCTGGAAGACGCCTATCAACGGGGTGTGCTGCGCCAAGCCGGTGCCGTCTATCAGTTCCGCCACATCAGGCTGCAGCGGCACCTCGCCCGGTCCTACCGTCATCGGCACACCGACCGCACACCGGACGACGCCGGTCAGGCCCGCTGACGGGCACTGCCGCGTTGACTGACCGGGTGGGGCGATCTTCTGGCTGGTCATACTGGGAGGGGTCGTCCGAAACGGTCCCGGACATCAACGACCAGGCCGGTACTGGTCGGCCTGACGGCGGACGCGCTCACAGACGCGGGGCTGCCAGAGGGCGCGGACCGCGTCCTGAAGGCGTCGGGCCAGGTCGGCGCGAGGCCCTTGACCTGCTTGACCAGGTAGCGCGTCTGGACGCTGCACCTGACGTGCCCCGCCGACTGCCGCCTCCACCGCCGCTACGAGCGCAGTTCCGAGCACTTCCTCGCCTTCACGAGTATCGCCCGCACCCTCACCTGTCATCGGCGGCTCGTCCGCTGATGAGGGCCCGCAGCAGTTTCACGGCCAGGTCGCGGCCGTAGTGATCGGCCATGCCCATGGAGGGGGCGGCCGTCTGGGTCTGCGAGCTCCGGATCAGCCCCGAAGGCCGGCAACACGGCCGTGGTGTGCACAGTCAACGGCTGCCCGTCCTGCAGGGAGCCATCGCCCTCGGCGTCGATTGCGTGCCTCAGCACCCTCCTGCTCGACCGCTTGATGCGCGGGTGTCCAGTAGTCGCTCACCACGACATTCAACCGCGATCTCTCGCTTTCATACCAGTGCACAACCTGCACACCTCTCAGCAGAGGACAGCGGACAAGACCGGTTCTCTCACTTCCACAACAGCGAACGCGAATGACAGAACTCCATCCTGACCTGCACCTCAGTCCAGTCCAGAACCGCCACTGTTATTGTCACTGATCCCACTGACACGAAACCGAGAGAGCGCAAACCGGAACCACTCCGGGGTCCTTGCTGTCGACACGGAGCGAACCGGGACCGGCCGGTGGCTGTGTGGACGAAGGTTTTCGCCCTGAGGACAACGTCCTTTCCCTCACGCCCGCGAGGCTGCTCGAGTACGGCACGAAAGAAGCACCTCCCCCAGGCTCAACAGTCCCTGTGTGAAGGGCTTCACGTGATACGACGCAGGCTCGTCTGCTCTGTCGCTCTGAGCGTCCTCGCTCTCGGCACCCCCTCGCCTCCCCGGCCTCCCCTGCTGTTTCACCCTCACAGCATCCGCCGAACAGAAGGAGCAGATACCTGCCGGCACCCGGACGATGACAGACAAAGACATGCGCAGGCTGCCGATGTCCCGTTACCGGCGAACGATGCGCCGGTGACGAGGACGGATTCTGGTACGCCACTCGGACCATGCAGTGCCAGATCGATCCCATGTGCAGTACGCCTGCTTCGACAGCGACGGCAGGATCGCCGGTACCGCGCTGTTCGCCACCGCCCAGCAGATGGTCCTGTCCGCCACGAGCCTGCAGCGGAGCGGACCCGACCCGCTCGTGATGCCGAAGTCGACGGGTTACCTCCCGCCGCTGGCCATCACCTGGACCACCACGTGCGCACCCACCCGCAGTCCCGGCAACACCACGTTGTGGACCAAGCAGCCGATCAGCTGGGACCCCGAAGTACGCTGCGACGACAAGCTCTCCATCACCGACACCTCCGGCTGTGCCGTGCCATGGACCGCCCCCACCCTGTTCGTCTCCCGCGCCGAGTACGGGTCGTCCGCCGACATGATCGAGTGGACGCAGCAGAATCTCTCCGGGCACTGAGGACCATGAAGTCTTCATCAGGAATGCGCGTTTGGCGGACAATGACGGCTTCTGACTGAGGGTGACCTTCTAACCGGCAGCCGCTGCCGACTGGTCAGTCGGCCCGTACGGGAACGACGGCCGGCGGTCGCTCTCATCGATCGCGACGCAGCAGTGGTGGTGGTTCTTTCCTGCGTCGGCGCCGGCCCGGCTCATGACCATGCGGTGCCTCTGGCCGGATCGGCCATACGAAGGGCTCACCGCCCTTCGCCGGCAGGAAGGCGACGAAGGGCGTGAAGAGCAACACCGCGCCGGCGCACCACTAATGGTTATTTCTTCTGTGCAGCGCGAGAGTGGTCATTGTCGCCACGACCGCGCCGATGACGGCGGGGACGAGCCAAGCAGGCAGAAACTCGCCGCTCTTGTAAACGATGGTGCGCATCACATCGGCCGAGTACGTGCCCTCTCCCGGAGTTGCTCACGACGGATCACATCGCCACTCAGAACGGCATGCGGCCACGGGCCCGCCGACCGGCCGAACCGCTGCGGCCAACAGCCTTGGAGCTGCTGCGGAAGGGCTTGCTGAAAGCGCGACCGAGGATACCGGGAGCCTTTCCTCCGGCTCGTGAACCGAGGCCGAGCGTGCGCTGGGTCCCCCGTTGCGGGTGGTGGGAGAGGCGCGGTACGAGGAAAGCAAGAACGGCGAGAACGACGCACACAGCGACAATTCCTACGATCATCATGATGCAGCTCCTAAACGTGAGGCGTGTCTGTCGGTTGCCCTGGAGACGGGAGGCCATGCGTCAAGCCACGCCTGACCCGGGGATCGAGCACCTCCCTCGCGACCCGGGAGCGGTCGGCATCGCCGGTGTTGGCGTGCGAGCCGCGTCGGAGCAGTACGCCTGGCGGTGGTAGGTCCCGTACCGGCGCCGTGGCCAGTAGCGGTGGTCCGTGTTTTCCAGAACGGCGACCTTCGCGGGCTGTGATGTCCGCGAACACGAATCTGCATGACGTGGACGCCGCCGGAGCCGATGCTGCGTCGTACACCATCCACACGGCGACCACGACCAAGCCGCCGTGGACGCTCGCGTAATTCCCCAGACGCTGACATGAGCCGCCGGGGAGGCGGTCCGTTTCAGTCCCACCAGAGCACGATGAGAAACTGCCGTTGGGACGCACCACGGTAGAACTCGCGCAAGGCGTTGAAGTGCCCCAGCAGGTACTTCTCCGGGTCACCGACGATCCTGTCCGCGCCGGTTCCGGTCAAGGAGGCGGACTCTGTTTCGTCGGTCGGCAGGACGGCCGGGAAAATGGCAGTCCCGCCCCCGAGAACCTGCCGTAGAGCATTCGGATGGACGTCATCGAGACCCCCAGCACGCAGACCCGTTCGAGCAGAAAGGGCACCCGGTCCAGGTAGAGGACATCCGCGGCCTTGATCAGCAGATCCGCCGTTGACCGGACGCTCCCTCTCACTGCACAGCCGCCCTCGCCCGGGCCGTCCTGCGCGCCCGCGAGAAGGCCGCACACCGGCAAACGGCTGAAGACGACGATTTCCAGGGCAAGGGGGACGAAGCCGCCTGACCGGACAACACAGCGCCCGTCGACGCGGCGGATACCGCCCGCCGGCCCCTGCGGCACCAGGGCGAACGCCAGCGGGCACATGCTTCAGGCGGGGGCGCTGGAACGGATGGTGAAGATCTGGTCCAGGCCGACCAGGGTGAGGATGCGCATCAGGTTGGGGGGAACGGCGTGCAGGGCGATGTCGGCGCCCGAGGCGTGGGCGTGCTGACGGGCGGCGAGGAGAGCGGTGATGCCGGTGGAGTCGCAGAACTCCAGGCCGGACAGGTCGATGGTCAGGCACTGCCCCGGAGCCAGGGGAAGTTGCTCGGCCCGGTGGCGCAGGGCGGCGGCCTGGACGTAGTCGAGTTCGCCGACCACGTGCAGGACGGGGCCGGTCGCGGTGTCGTCGTGTGTGATGTTCAGCGGGCTCATCGTGGGTGGTTCGTTGCCGGGCGGGTGCGGGGATGGGTGGCGGGGACGCCGAGGGCGAGCAGGGCGGTGTCGTCGTCGAGACCGTCACCGAGGCTTTCCAACAGCCCGGTCAGTGCGGTGATCACTTCCTGAGGTGCGGCGGGGGCATGGCCGGCGGCGAAGGCGTGCAGGGCTTCTTCGCCGTACAGGTCGTCGCGGCGGGGGCCGGTGCGGGCCTCGGTGAGGCCATCGGTGTAGAGGAGGATCGTCTCGCCGGGGGCGAGGGTGGTCTGGACGGTGCCGGTCGGGGCGGTGGGCAGGACACCGACGAGCAGTCCGCCGGGGGTGGGCAGGAAGTCGGCACGGCCGTCGGTGCGCAGTACGAGAGCCGGCGGGTGGCCGCCGGAGGCGAGGCGGACGGTGGCTTCGCCGGTTCCGGGATCCGGTTCGATGGTGCCGAAGATGCAGGTGCAGTAGCGGGGATCGCCGCTGGCGGCATACCGCTCGTGCAGGACGGCGTTCAGCGTGGTCAGCGCGGCGGCGGGCTCGGGGTCATGAAGGGCTGCGGCGCGCAGGGTGTAGCGGGTCAGCGAGGTCAGCGAGGCGGCCTCGGGCCCCTTGCCGCACACGTCACCGAGGAAGAACGCCCAGCGCTTGCCGTCGATGGGGAACAGGTCGTAGAAGTCGCCGCCGAGGCGGTCCGGAGCGGCGGTGTGGTAGCAGGCGGCTGCCTCCAGTCCCGGCACAGCAGGGAGGGTGTCGGGCACGAGGGATTTCTGGAGCACGGCGAGCGCGTCGGCCAGCCGTTCCCGGTCGGCCTCGGCCTGCCGCCGGGCCTTTTCGGCCTGGGCCCGCGCCTGCTCGGCCTCCTCGCGTCGGCGCAGCAGCTCCTCTTCGTAGGCGCGGCGGTCGGCGGCGTCGAAGACGGTGGTGCGGATCAGCAGCGGATCGCCCCCGCTGCCGTGCTTGACGACGGAGGAGACCAGTACCGGCAGCCGGCCGCCGCCCGCCGTCTTCATCTCCAGGGCGATGCCGCGCAGCTCGCCCTGCATCCGCAACAGCGGAGCGAAGTGAGTCTCGTGATACAGCTTCCCGCCCACGGAGAGCAGGTCCACGAACCTTTGGCGTCCGACCACGGCCTCCCGCTCCAGGCCCAGCCAGTCCAGCAACGTGGTATTGATCTTGGCGATGGTGCCGTCCATCAGCGTGGAGAGGTAACCGCAGGGCGCCGCGTCGTACAGTTCCTCGGCACTGTCCTCCAGCAGCGCGGTGAACGCCGCGTCCGTACGCTCCTCGTCTCCTGTGCCGGTCGGCTCCTGCCCACCGTCCGTGCGGCACATCACGACAGCTCCTGCAGAAAGTCCAACAGCGCTGCCGTGGTGGCTTCCGGGGCGCTCAGCTGCGGACAGTGCCCGGTCGCCTCAAGGGTGACCAGCCGGGAGGAAGGAATGGCGGCCTGTACGTAGGCACCGACCTCCCGCGGCGCGATGACGTCCTGCGAGCACTCCAGGACCAGTGTCGGCACATCGACGCGCTTCAGGTCGTCGCGGCTGTCGGACAGGAACGTGGTCCGGGCGAAGACCCGGGCGATGGCGGGATCGGTGGCACAGAAGCTGTTGGTCAGCTCCTGCCCCAGCTCCGGCCGCTCCGGATTGCCCATGATCACCGGGGCCATGGCCGAGGACCAGCCCAGGTAGTTCGACTCCAGCGAGGCCAGCAGCTCGTCGATGTCCTCCGTGGTGAACCCGCCGCGATACCCCTCGTCGTCGATATAGCAGGGTGAGGGGGCCACCATCACCAGCGCCCCGATCCGCTCCGGCGCGGCCTCGGCCGCCAGCACCCCGACCATGGCACTGACCGAATGCCCCACGAACACGGCCCGCTCGAGACCCAGCTCCTCGCAGACCTCCACCACGTCGCGGGCGTAACCGTGCAGGGAGGAGTAGCGCTCCTCGCTCCAGGCGGACGGGTCCGAACCGCCGGAGCCCACGTAGTCGAACAGCACCACCCGGTACCGCTCCGCCAGCGCGGGCACCACCAGGCGCCACATGTTCTGATCACAGCCGAACCCGTGCGCCAGCACCACCGCCGGTCCATCGGCACGACCGGTGGCCAGCACGTTGTTCCTGCGGCGGATGTCCATGTCCATACCCGGCATCCTCACATCCGGCCCAGCGCGCCCGGAAGGCGGTTCACGATCACCTCACACATCCGCGCACGCCACGGGAGCGGACCAGGTCCACGATGTGCTTGTCCGCGTCCGGTGCCGGCAGTCGGCCCCACTCCCGGTGAGTCGTTTCCGACCTGCCGGATGGTTGGACCGGTGGTCCCGGCGGTGGGCATGAGGAAAGCTCCTGGTGGACGGGTTCACGACCAGGATCACCAGTCCGCCAGGACCTCTCGCGTGCTTGTCCACCCGTCCAGTATCGATGTCGGGATCGCGACGGTCCACCGGTGCGTACGCGAGGCCGCCGGCCTCCTGGTCGCTCCGGCGCCCACGCTGGAGCAGATGATGCGGACCGGGCGGAAGAAGACGTACGTCATCCTCGACGGCACCGCGCTGCCGATCGACCGCGTCGCCGCCGACCGGCCGTACCACTCGGGAAAGAAGAAGCACCACGTGATGAACACGCGGATCCGGCCGGCCGTCCGATCCGGGCCCCGGACGAACTCCCCGGAGCCGTGCACGATCTGACCGCGGCCCGGACCCACGGCATCCCCACCGCCCTGACCGCCGACAACGTCAAGCGCTGGGCGGACAAGGCCCGCCAAGGCGCTGGCGTGGCCGTCCGCGCCCCGTTCCGGGGCAGGAACCTGCGCGGTCGGCGCCGGCGTCACAACCGGGACCGCGCCAAGATCCGCACCTCGGCGAACGCGCCATGGCCGCCCTCAGATGCCGGCGGCTCTTCGCAGCCGGGGTGCTCGTAGGTGATCGGTTCGATGTCGGCGGTGAACCGCAGGAGGTGCGGATCCGCCTCACAGGAGGTCCTCGGGCCGAGGAGGGCGGCGGCGGAGAGGACGGCGGCCGCGAACCGAGTCGATGTGGTCGAGCTGTTCCGCGGCCTCGCTTGGTCAACCGATGAAAAGCGACGCGGCGGCTGACGAAATGCGTTCCCCGCCGGGTTCGCAACAAGATCGTGAACCCGGGCCGGAGTGCCGAGCGGGCCGGGAACATCCGGAGGATGCTCCCGCGGACCTCGGTAGAGGTAGGCAGACGATTTCGTCTGGGACGCGGTGAGGGCTCCGCCGAAAACGCGGAGGGTGTCCACTCCGCCGTGGAAGTACTCACCCCAGCCGCCGTCGGCGGTGTGGCCGCGGCCGATCTGAAGCGGGTCGGGGGCGTTCCAGGAGGCGTTGAACTCCGTGGTGGTCATGGCCTCCCCCGACGTGCAGGGTGGTGTGACCCTCGGAGTCGTCGTACACCACGACCACTTCGTCGGAGTAGGCCGTGGGCGCTCCGGGCCCGGCGACAACGGTCTCCGCGGTGCCCGGTCCGCTGCTGTCGGTGACGACCAGCTGCCACTCGGACGCGGCCGGATCGTGGCGGACCCCGAAGGCGTCGCTGTCGGCGTCGCCCTGGGACGGGACGGTCATCGGCCGGTCTGGGATGGTGGCGGCGAAGCGGACCCGTAGGCCGACGCTGTAGCTGTCGGCGGTGTCGACGAGGGGGCCGCTGGTGGCGGCGTAGTCGTCCGTGCCGTCAGGGTCAGGTGGTCGTTGCCGTCGAGGGCGCCCGCCGGGAAATCGACGCACTCGGGGTCTTCGAAGCGGGCATCGTAGTCGGGGGTGTAGAAGCCGGCGCCGCCGTGCGGGGTGAGCGGCTCGTCGCCGTCCCGGTCGGGGATCGCGCCGTCATCGGTCCGCTCGATGTCCCAGGCGGCGGCCAGTTCGGCGGGGCGGGAACCAACTCCTCGATCTCCTCGCGGGGCACGACCCGGTCCCAGACGCGGACGTCGCCGATTTCGCCCTGCCGGCGCGCGCCTCCATCACCGCGGTCGCGGCCGATCTGGAAGGCGCCAGGGGCGTCCACCGGGGCGACGCCGGTTTCGGAGGCGGCCTCCTTGCCGTTGACGTAGAGGCGCAGGGTGTTGTCCTCGGTGTCGTACAGGCCGGTCAGGTGGGCCCAGCCGCCGGCGGAGGCTTTGCCGCCGGTGAGGGTGGTGGCGCCGTAGCGGAAGGCCCAGGTGGCCGGGGAGTCCGCGGTCGGGCGCAGGCCGAGGGTGAAGGCGGAGGTGCCGTCGGCGGCGTCCTGGCCGGCCACCGTCATCGGGGTGTCGGTGGCGGCGGGGCGCACCCAGGCGGAGAGGGCGGCTGGAGTCGCACGTCCTGCCGCTGGACTCTGCCGGCCGCCCGGCCGGAGAACCGGAGGCGCCCGGCCACTCGCTGCCGGGCCGTGCGCGCGTGACCGGCGTGGCCGGAAACGACGTCTCCCTGAGCCCTTGCCGGTCGCGGAGCCACATGGCCGTCGCAGTCCCGGCCGGCCGCCCCCGTTCGTGGGACACGCCCCGGCCGGGCCGGCTCGTGGAGGTCCGCCCGTACAGGACGGGCCGGCTCTCCACCCGGGCCGCACTCCCCCGGGTCGGTATGGGGCCGATCCTCGCCACCGACGCCCCGCCCGGGCGGAACACCGAACTGCTGACGGACACGGCCCACGAGGTCTGCACCATCTGGGCCGCACAGGCGACGTCGGAAGGCCCCTGACTCACGCGGCTGCCCTGGTGGACCAGCCCTTCACCAGGAATCTCTCCGCCTCGGCAGCGCAGTCAGGTCGGAAGAGGGACCAGTGGATCGTTCGGCATCACGCGTCGGTCAGCTGCCGGATGGCTTTGAAAACTTGGCCCGCTCCGTCCTCGGCCGCCATGTGATGCGCCGCGGCCGCAGGGGCTCGTGTGTACGTCTGCTGCTTCACCACACGGTCGAGGGCGTCGGCGAGCCGTTCGGCGGTGAGGGACCGGAAGGGAATCGGGCCGGCCGCGGCGCCGAGGGCGGCAAGCCGTTCCGCCCAGAACGGTTGGTCGGCCGTCACCGGCACGGTGACCGCCGGCACCGCGGCACGCAGTGCGGCGGCCGATGTGCCGGCACCGGCGTGGTGGACCACCGCGGCCAGCCGCGGGAACAGCAGGGCGTGCGGTACGTCCCCGATGGTGAGCATGTCGTCGCCGTCGGCGGTGAGCCCGGCGCTGCCGGTCTGGAGGATGCCGCGCAGCCCGGCGCGGCGCAACGCGTGCGCCGCGATGTCGCTCAGTCGTTCTCCGTGGCCGGCCGCCATGCTGCCGAAGCCGATGAGGACGGGCCGGGGCCCGGCGTTCAGGAAGTCCTCCACCTGTGGAGGGAGTCGTTCGGTCGCCTCGTGATGGGGCCACCAGTTGCCCACGACCTGCAGCCCGGAGCGCCAGTCGGAGGGGCGGGGTACCAGTGCGGTGCTGAAGCCGTACAGGACGGGCCAGTTCGCCTGCTCCTGCCGTCGGCGCATCCGGGCGGCGGAGAGGGGTGGCAGTTGGAGTCGGTGGCGCAGTTGTGCGACGGCCTGTTCGTAGAGGCGGTCGGTCATGTGCAGCGCGAAGCGTGCGGCCGCACGGTTGGCGAGGCGGCCCAGCGAGCGTGAGCCTGTGACGACGGGCGGGAAGTCGCCGGTGGGTGCGGTGGGCTGGAGGTACACCCCCAGGCTCGGCGTGCCCGTGGCCCGGGCCAGATGCCAGCCGAGGGGGGCCGTGGTGGTCGACAGCAGGAGCAGATCCGTGCCCTCGGCCAGCGCGTCGGCGAAGCCATGGCCGAGTTCGGTGACGAAGGCTGCGGCACTGCGCATCAGCTCACGCTTGCCGGTGACGGCGCCGTGCCCGCGTGGGTCGGTGGGCAGGGAGCGGAAGGCCAGCCCGGCATCGCGTACCAGGGGTGCGAAGGCGTCCGTAGTGGCCAGGGTGACGTCGTATCCGGCGTGGCGCAGGTGGGCGCCCAGACCCGTGTAGGGCGCGACGTCGCCGCGCGATCCGGCCGCGGCGATCAGAATCCTCATTGCTTCTCCTCGGAATCGGTACGGCCGCCTGTGCGGCGGGCGGCGTTGGCGTGGACCGCCTTGCACAGGTAGGAGGCCAGGCCTGGGCGCTGCTGTGAGGGCGGCACGACCAGGGCGAAGGCGCGCGGGTCGGCGGCGAAGTCGTCCGCGATACGGCGGTGCATGTCGGGCGGGCAGGAGGTGAACCAGCGCGAGATGTGCAGACGGTGCTCCTCGGCGAGGTCCATGGCCCGCTCGCCGTCACTCGGCTCCCTCTGGTCGAAGGCCGTGAGCAGCTCCGCGCGCCAGGCGGCGGCCTCGCCCATGAGCCGGCGCCAGTCCTCCTTGGTGTGGGCGGCCGCGCGTTCCATCGCCTCGCGCTGCCCTGCCGAGTGCGCCCACTTCAGCTCCGCCTCGGTGGCATAGCTCAGGTCGAAGGTGATCTCACCGAAAACCTCGAAGCGTTCCCGGGGAGTCATCGGCACCCCGGTCCGCTGGACCTCGATCGCCCGCTGCGCGACCTCGGCCAGCCGCTGCAGCCGGGCGATCTCCTCCTCCAACTGCCGCTTCCGGGCCTGCAGATGGTCCAGGGCGTTGGCCTGCGGGTCCTCGAAGATGACGGCGATCTCCTCGAGGGAGAAGCCCAGTTCACGGTAGAAGAGGATCTGCTGCAGACGCACCAGGTCGGCGTCACTGTAGAGCCGGTACCCGGCCGGACTGCGGTCGCCGGGCGAGAGCAGCCCCGCCTTGTCGTAGTGGTGCAGCGTCCGCACCGTCACCCCGGCAAAGGCCGCGACCTGCCCCACGGAATAACTCACCCACCTGCCCCTTTCATCGGCCCGCAGTCTCAAGCCCGACGTAGGGGAAGGGTCAACCCGTCACGCTCCGCGCGTCTCCCGGTTCCGGGCACCCACCGCCACATCCAACGCCTTGCCAGGACCTCTGAGCCCCGCGGGAGTGTCGGCTGGCAACGTCGCCGTCGAACGGCAGAGGGGTGTGTCAACGGCTGGTGTGCCGGAAGGGCCCGTCCAGCGCGGCCCACTGCAAGAGCATGATCGTCTTCGCGTCGACGATCTCTCCGCTGCGGATCATGGCGAGGGCCGCGGGAAAGGGGAGGTCCAGGACCTCGATGTCCTCGCCCTCGCCGGCGACTCCTCGCGTTCCCTCCTCAGGGGTGGTGGCACTTTCGTAGGGGGCGGCGAAGAAGTGCAGGCGTTCGGTGACCGAGCCGGGGCTCATGTAGACGTCGAAGACGTGCTCGACCGTGCCGACCGTCCGGCCCGTCTCCTCGGCCGCCTCCCTGCGGATCGCCTCCTCGGCCGTGTCCCCGTCCAGGAGGCCGGCCGCTGCCTCGATGAGCATGCCGTCGGGATGACCGTTGACATAGGCGGGCAGCCGGAACTGACGGGTCAGCAGAACGGTGCCGCGGGAGGCGTTGTGGAGGAGAAGGGTGGCGCCGTCGCCGCGGTCGTAGGTCTCGCGTTGCTCGCGGCTCCAGTGCCCGTCGCTGTGCCGGTAGTCGAAGGTCGTCCTGCGCAGGACGTACCAGTCGCACGACAGGACCTGCACGTCGAGGACACGCACCCGCGGGTTGGCGGTCAGATCGCGGCCGTGCCGGTCGAGACCGGTACGGCCGCGCCGGTCGGGTACGTCGATCCCGGCGGTCACCGGGCGGCCGGGATGTCGTCGAGGCCGGTGTAGACGGCCTTGCCCCAGGCACGCGCCCGGGCGACCATCAGGTCGGCGCCCTCGGAGGGGCCACCGATGCGCAGGACCGCGTCGCAGCGGGAGAGGAGCTGCTCGGCGACGGGGTGGAATATCTCCTCGTAGGCGGCGTCGCCGGGGCCGGTGCTGCCTGCGGCCTCCAGCAGCGGCAGGGCGAGTGCCTCGCCGGTGACTCCGAGGTGGCCGGCGCGGAAGAGCGCCAGGGCGGTCTCGTTCATCGCGCGGACGTTCGCCTCCAGCTTGCGCGGGTCGTCACCGGTGCCCGATCGGTACGGTCCGGCGACGAGGATCACCAACGAATGCGGGCGGGTGTTCACAGGATGCTCCCTACACGAGATCTGACACTGGGCGGCCTCCGACAGGGAAGGCCTGTCGGAGGCCGGGCCGACCGCAGGGGTCAGGTTCCGTCGGTCGGCGACACCCGGGAATCATTTCTAACACGCAGAAGTCCATTTGAACATTTTCACGTTCGATAAACGTCGTCTGCGGCTCCTTGCGGGAGCGTCCCCTCTGACGCACTCCCACGTCTGACATGCCTCCGCGACGGAGCCATCAAATGTTCAAGTGAACAAAAATATGTTAGAAACGCGTCATGAGTGTCGCCAATCGTCTCGATCTGACCCTGCGCCTGGTCCAGGGCTCGGGCACCTTGTCCGTCTCGGAGCTCTCCGAGCGTCTCGGGGTGTCCGAGATGACCGTGCGCCGGGACCTGAACGCGCTGGAGCGTCAGGGCCTGGTGCGCAGGGTCCACGGCGGTGCGGTCGCCACTCGCCAGCGGGAGGAGGGCGGAGGTTTCGCCGCCCGGGAAGAATGGCAGACCGCCACGAAGGACCGGTTGGGTGCGGCCGTGGCCGCGATGGTGGGACCCGGCTCGCGGGTCCTGCTGGACGCGGGGACCACCACGGTGCACGTCGCGGAGCATCTGGCGGAGCGGGCGCCGCTGACGGTCGCCGTGCTGAGCCTGCAGACGGCGACCGTCCTGGCGGACCGGCCGGGGATCGAACTCATCGTCGTGGGAGGGCTGTCCCGGCCCGGCGAGCGTTCTCTGGTGGGCCCGTTGGCCCTGCGCACCCTGGAGTCGCTGAGCTTCGACTGCTTCGTGATGTCCATCGGAGGGGTGCACGCCGAGCGCGGCTGGTCCGAGTTCTCCCTGGACGATGCGGCCGTCAAGCAGGCCGGGCTCGCGCAGTCCGCCCGCACCGTCACCGTCGCGGACGCCACCAAGCTCGGTGTCCGGGCGTTCAGCCAGGTCGCACCTCTTGGCGCCGTGGATCACTTCGTCACCGATGCCGCCGCCGCCGACCCGCAGACTCATCCCAACGGCCCGTCCACTCTGCAGGCCTTGCGTGAGTCCGGAGTCGGGATCCACCTGGCCTGAGCGTCCACCAGGGGTCCGGCGCGACTCCGGTCCGTCGACACCGTCCTGGGTGCGCCGCCCGGCCCGGTACATCGGAAGGATCACCATGATTGGCCCGGTCCGGCCCGTACCGTCCCGGCCGGGACGGGACGGTACGGGCCGGGGCGGTGAAGCGTCTTCGGCAGCGCCCCGGCTCGTCAACGACGAGGGACCTGCTCGTCGAAGGCCGACCGGTCGGCGGTGGCATTCCGTTTTCTCCCCGACGCGAGCGCCGGGTGGGTCCCGAACCCGTCGAGACCCGCACCTTCAGCTCGGGAGTCGTCCACCTCCGCTACCGCGTGGCCCGCTGGACCGGGTCCGAGAAAGCCGCTGCCTCGGCTTGCGGCGGAACGGTCCGTGGACCGTCCGGTTGTGCCTGACGCCGCCGACCGGCGTCCGCGGATCGCCGCCGGAGCGGACCCCGGCCCCTGCTCGGCCACCACGACGCGGCGTATCCTGCGCCCGTGGGACTGCGGTCCGAGACGCGCCGGTCCGGCTCGCCGTGGGTCGAAACCGTGTGGACATACACGAGCGAACAGGTCGCGGCGATGACATCCGTCGCAGGAGCGCGCCTGGGCCTGGTGTTCCGGGAGCTGGACGGCCGGGCGTACGCGGACGCCCGGCCCCGACGACGCCGAGGCCCTGGTCGAGCGTCTCGTCCGCGCCGGGACCGTGGTCCGCGACCCACTGGTCGTCCAGGTGCTGCGCGGTCACCGCCCGGCCGTTTCGGGACGCACGGTCGAACGTCGGTTCCGGGCCGCGACCGGGCTGACCCGGGGTGCCGTCAGACAGATCGAGCGGGCCCGCACGGCGGCGCGGCTACTGGCGGCCGGCGGTGACGGCCGTCCTGGACGGAACCGGCAGTCGGCACACGACGCCTACCGCGACACCGCTGCGTGGGACACCGCCGGGTTCCGCCGGCCTTCGACCGCCGACACCAGCGGACCGGCCGCCCTCCACCACCTCGTCGGCACCCGTCCCGCCCGTGCGTACCTACGAACCCGCCGCCTGGATCACGTGACGCCGGTACCGGTTCGCGGGGCCGCAGTCCGACGTCACCCGTGGGGGACGATGACGGCCCGGCCGTTCACCTCACCGGCGTGCAGACGTTCGTAGGCGAGTGGTGCCTCGTCGAGGGAGTACGTCTCGGTGTGGACGGCGACGACGCCGGCCCGGGCGAGGCCGATGACCTCGATCAGTTCGCCGCGTGAACCCCAGTAGGGGGCGTTGACCGACACCTCGAAGGGCAGCGTGCCGAAACCGACGGGCAAGGCGCCCCCGCCGATGCCCACGATGCTGATCTCGCCCTCCACGGCGGCGACGGCCCCCGCGGTGCGCACGGTCGGCTCCACGCCGACGAAGTCGAACACGGCCTGGGCGCCGATCCCGCCGGTCAGGTCCCGCACCTTCCCGGCCGCCTGCGCGTCGGAGAGCACGGTCTCGTGCGCGCCGACGGTCCGCGCCAGGGCCAGTTTCTCCTCGCTGACGTCGAGGGCGATCACGCGGGTCGCGGACATGGCCCGCAGGAGCTGAACGGCGACATGACCGAGCCCGCCCGTTCCGATGACCACCGCGGTGGAGCCGGGCACGAGTCGCGGCAGCGCGCGTTTGACGGCGTGGTACGGCGTGAGCCCGGCGTCCGTCAGCGGCACCGCGGCGACCGGATCCAGACCGTCGATGGAAACGAGGTGGCGGGCGTCGTCGACGAGCAGATACTCGGCCATCGCTCCAGGTGAGCCCAGTCCCGGCGGGAAGATGCCGAGCTCTCCCGCGCGCAGGCAGTAGTTCTCCTTCCCCTCCGCACACTTGGCACAGGTACCGCAACCCCACGGGCCGTACACGACGACGGCGTCCCCCTCCTTCAACCCGCTCACACCGGCACCGAGCGCCTCGACCCTCCCCGCACCCTCGTGCCCCAGGGTCAATGGCAGCTCGTAGGGGAAGCCCTCGGCGGGCCAGCTCATCACCGCGATGTCCGAGTGGCACACGCCGGCCGCCGTGACCTTCAGCAGGACCTGGCCCGGACCCGGCTCCGGGTCGGGGACGGTGACGACCTCCGGGGAAGCGCCGATGCGGCGGTACTGAAGCGCCTTCATCACGGTCAGTCCCTTCCTCCGCGCCCCCGGCTCGGGATCGTGGACCCGCTCCCGCCCCATGGCACGTCGTACCCTCATGGTCGCTCCATCGGCCGGACCGCGCTCGCCGAGTGCGTCGCCCACGGCGGGACCGGGGCCGATGGGGTACCCCAGCGCTCCTGGAGCAGTCGAAGCCGGCCCCTGTGGCCCTCCCCCGTCGAAGGTCCGGGAAACCAAGACCGAGGACGGGGTAGACGACAGTCATGGACGGCACACAATCCCAGCAGGACGAGCGGGACCGGCAAGAAGCCCATGCCCGATGGACCATGTGGACCTGGCAATGGGCCAGGTGGCCGGCTCTGATCCTCGCGGTCAGCTGGGCGGTCGGCTGGATCGGCGGTCTCGGCCGGGGTGAGCGGGGAGAGGATCTGTGGTGGCCCTTGGCCAATACCGTCATCTGGACAGCGGTGACCGTGAACGGCTTCGTGACCTGCCGCCGGATCAGGACGACGATTCTGCCGTCCATCACCGGTCGGCCGTCCACCTGATCACCTCGCCCGGTCCGGTGACAGCCGGACCGCCGACGAAGACGACGCCGGCACCGGTCAGGGCCGCGAGGGCGGGCGCGATCGGTTGAGGTGACGGTCATACCCTGGCGGGCGACCGGGCGAGGCCGGCCTCCACGAGCCCGGGGACGGTGGTGCGCGGGGCGGTGGACCCGGGCCTGATCAGGCGGCACGGGTACACACGTGGACCGACTCACCGCCGCTCCGCTCCGTGTGGACGATGCGCAGGACGTCGTTCTTGTAGGTGACCTTCAGTTGCTGGCCGTCGCCGGTACCGCTGTGGCCCGGCGGCTGCCAGGGAAGCAGGAGGAACGCGCCTTCCCCGACCTCCTTGGGAACGGTGAGGGCCTCCCCGCCGGTCAGCCGGTCCACGTCCTGAGGAGCGTCGTACACATCGATGCGCAGGTGGCCGCCGCGCAGCAGCCAGCCACCGGACCAGGTGACCGGGGCGCCTTCGCCGGCCCAGACGATGGTGAAACCGCCGTTGCCGCCGCCGTCCGCCATCACGGTCGCCGTGCCCTTGACCGTCTCGTTCCCGGGAGTCGTGGACTCCACGGTCCAGCCGCCCTTGACGAAGGCGTCGAAGGCCCGGCCCATCACGCCGGCCGTGGTCGTCGGTCGAATACCGCCCGTGTCAAGGGGGTTGGCCGCAGTTCGGTCCGGGTCCTGGGCGTAGTGATCTCGGGGCGGGGGCCTGGCAAGGTCATCGATGAGCACGTGATCCGGCCGCTCCGGCCGGCCATGACAAGGGGGAACACACATGCATCGCAAACGCTTCGCCGTCGCAGTCCTGCTCGCCGCTGTGCTCACCGGGACCCTCGCCCCGGCAGTGGCGGCCCGCGAGTCCGACCCGGTGCAGCGGCAGTTGGATCTGCTCATCGAGGAGGACGGGGTGCCGGGCGCCCTCGCGTACGACGGCAGGAGGACGCGTACCGCCGGCGTCGCGGACCTGGAATCGGGCCGTGCGATGGTCGGTTCGCAGGGCCGGTTCCGGCTGGCCAGCAACACCAAGGCGTTCACCGCGACAGCCGTGATGCGTCTGGTGGTGGACGGACGGATACGGCTCGACGACCGCGCGGGCACCTACGTACCGCAGCTCGCCGGGCGCACCGTCACCGTACGGCAGTTGCTCAAGCAGACCAGCGGCCTGCCGGAGTACTCCGGACTGGTCGACTGGAGCCGGCCCGGCACGTCCGAGGACTATCTGGCCCTCGCGCTCAAGGAGGAACCCCTCTTCGAACCCGGCACCGACTGGGACTATTCCAACACCAACTACCTGGTGCTGGGCATGGTGATCGACAGGGTGTCGGGGACCGACTTCCGCACGTACGTCGAACGCACGATTCTGCGCCCGCTGAGCCTGGACGACACCTACTGGCCCGCACCCGGTGAGTTCACCCTGCGCGGACCGCACGCCCGCAACTACGGCGTCCACCCGGCCTACCCGCAGGCGGGCCGGGTGGACGTGACCGAGCTGCCGGGGTACGAGTTCGGCGCGTCCGGCGGACTCGTCTCCACGCCCGAGGACCTCAACGCGTTCTGGGACGGCCTGTTCGGCGGGCAACTGCTGCCCGGCTGGGCGGTGCGCCTGATGGCCCGGGACACCACCGACGTCAGCGGCCGCGACGTCTATCCGGCGGGCAGTCGTTACGGCTATGGCGTCGCCTCGATCCCGCTCAGCTGTGGCGGTTCCTATTGGGGCCACGGCGGCGATCTGCCGGGCAACTCGGTGGGCGGCGGGAGGGCCACGGGCGGTCGCGGCACCGTGACCGTCTACACCACGACCTGGGCGGCTGAGGGAGACAGCCTGCGCCATCTCCAGCAAGTGGTGGACGCGACCTTGTGCGCCAAGGGCCGGTAGGGCCCCGCAGTCGCCCCGACCGGCCGGCCGGCCTGGTTCGCCGCACGGCGGTGAGTGCGGCAAGCCCCGTGCCGACGGCCACGATCGTCAGTCCGCGCAGCCACACCCGGGCCTCGATCCGCGTGGCAAGCACGGCACAGGACGCGATGCCCAGTACCGGCAGTGCGGTCGGGGTGTGGAAGTGGTCGGCTTCGCCCGGGTCCCGGCGCAGTACCAGCACCGCCGTGTTGACCAGGAGGAAGACGACCAGCAGCAGGCCATGCCCACCAGCACGTACACGGCCCCGGCGGTGGCGAGGGCGCCGGCCAGGACGTATACGCCGGCGCCGAGCACGTCACCCAGGATGAAGAAGTACAGCAGCGGGGTGGTCAGCGCGCTTGAGCGCCGTTGTCCCTGTGCCCCTCCCTGCTTCCCCGTCTCCGCCGACGCCCTGTTCCCGGCTCTTCTCGTCATGCCGGCCCGTGTCCCCGTGCCGCGGGATGCGCGCTCGGCCACCGGTCGCCGCACGGATGTGCCGTGTCACACCGGCTTTTGACCGTGCTTC
>NZ_JBITCL010000039.1:0-35315 GCF_044453165.1 Streptomyces sp. NPDC051740
ACGACGAGTCGCCCGACCACACGGGCCCTCGGCGCCCCCCCCCCCCCGGCCCCCCCCCCCCCCCCCCCCCGCGCCCCCCCCCCCCCCCCCCCCCCCCCCCCGCCCCCACCCCGGGCGCCCCCCCCCCCCCCCCGCCCCGCGCCCCCCCCCCGCCCCCCCCCCCCCCCCCCCCCCCCCCCCCCACCCCAACCCCCCCCCCCCCCCCCCCCCCCCCCCCCCCCCCCCCCCCCCCCCCCCCCCCCCCCCACCCACCCACCCACCGACCGCGGGCGCTACCCCAGCCCCCACCGGAGGGACAGCGGCGCCGCAGGCATCCCACCCACCCACCGGAGGTATATGGTCTCCGCACAAGCGACGTTACTCATCGGTAAGGGGAGACGGCCATGCAGCTAGGGATCAACCTCGGCTACTGGGGTGCCGGAATGGACGCGGACAACCTCGCCGTGGCCCAGGAGGCGGACCGCCTCGGATACGCCGTCTGCTGGGCCGCGGAGGCCTACGGCTCCGACGCCGCCACCGTACTCACCTGGGTCGCCGCCCAGACCCACCGCATCGACGTAGGCTCGGCCATCTTCCAGATCCCCGCCCGCCAGCCCGCGATGACCGCGATGACGGCGGCCACCCTGGACTCCCTCTCCCAGGGCCGCTTCCGCCTCGGCCTCGGCGTCTCCGGCCCCCAGGTCTCCGAGGGCTGGTACGGCGTCAAGTTCGACAAGCCCCTCGCCCGCACCCGCGAGTACGTCGAGATCATCCGCAAGGCCATGACCCGCGAACGCCTCACCCACGACGGCGAACACTGGACCCTCCCCCTCCCCGGCGGCCCCGGCAAACCCATCAAGCTCACCGTGCACCCCCAACGAGAGCACATCCCCCTCTACATCGCCGCCATCGGCCCGAAGAACCTCGAACAGACCGGCGAGATCGCCGACGGCGCCCTGCTGATCTTCCCCTCCGCCGACCACTTGGAGGACACCGCCGTCAAGCACCTCCGCGCGGGCCGTGAGAAGGCCGGCAAGACCCTCGACGGCTTCGACATCTGCCCCACCGTCCCCCTCGCCGTGGGCGACGACAAGGACGTCACCACCCTCGCCGACACCTTCCGCCCCTACACCGCGCTGTACGTCGGCGGCATGGGCAGCCGCAAGCAGAACTTCTACAACCAGCTCGCCCGGCGCATGGGCTACGAGCAGGAGGCCGCCGAGATCCAGGACAAGTACCTGTCCGGTGACAAGCAGGGCGCAGCGGCAGCCGTCCCCCACGACCTGATCGACCGGACGACCCTCCTCGGCTCCGTCGACCGCATCGCCGACCGGATGAAGGCCTACGCCGCCGCCGGAGTCACCACCCTCACCCTCGCCCCGGCCGGCTTCACGCTCGACGAGCGCCTGGCGTCGCTCCGGGCCGGCACCGAGGCCCTGGAACGCGCGGGCCTCGCGTAGTCCTCACGGCCGTGGTGGGGGCTCGGGGGTCCACCCCGCCACGGCCGTCACCCACACCAACGCCCGCCGGCCCGCCCGGTTACGCTCCCGCGCCCCTGTCCCGTACTCCTTTCGGCGGAGTCGCCCGACACTCCTGTTGCCGCCCCCGGCCCCGCGCACTTGACTCTTTCTTTGCGGAACTTCGGAACTTCGGAACCGCGAGAGCCCGCGGAGAGGTGGCCCACCATGCTTTCGGCCAAGAGTCTGTTCCAGGAGATCCTCGACAACGACGAGTCCTTCGCCCTGTTCTGTTCCATCGCCGCGAGCGGCGAGTCCCAGGGCGGCTGGGAGAACGCCCGGATCGCCGCGCTGGTACCCGAGGCCCAGCGCGAACTCGCCCCCAAGATCACCAGGCACGGCGCCGACGAGGACAAGCACGGCCGCATCTTCAACGCCCTGATGAGGAAGCGCGGCCTGAAACCCGTCCCGGTCCCCCCGGAGACCGACTACACGATGCTCCTCGAGAACAAGGGCATCGGCCTGGCCCACGGCCGGCTGAAGCGCGACGAACCGCTCACCGTGCGGGACATCGTCACCTACCTCGCCCACAGCAGGGTCACCGAACAACGCGCCTCCGAGCAGATGGACCTGCTCCGCAGGCACTTCGCCGACCACCCCGACCTCGGCCGCGCGGTCAGGATGATCTCCGACGACGAGGACAACCACCTCGCCTACTGCCACGAGGAGCTGCTGCGCTTCGCGTACGCCGGACACGGCCGCGCGATCCAGCGCACCCTGCGCGCGTGCGCGCTCGCGGAGATCCGCGTCTACCGGGACGTCAGCCTGGCGGTGATGGCCCACATGGGACGCATCCTGGGCTGGCCCGGGCCCAAGGCGGCGGTCCTCGCGGCAGGCATCCACGCGGTGTACGCGTACGAACGCCTGGGCGGCTGGCGCCGCATGGTCTCCCTCAGGATGCCCGACCGCCGCAACGCGCTCGGCGGCCCCGCCACCCCGGAACCGAAGTTCGCGTGACCGGACACCGGACACCGGAGACCAGAGACGGGCACAGCCCTCACATCCACCCCCGCCGCTTGAACAGGCGGAACAGCAGCACCTCGAGCGCCGCCATCACCACGATCACCACCGGATAGGACCACTCCCACCGCAGCTCCGGCATGTGCTCGAAGTTCATCCCGTAGATCCCCGCGAGCATCGTGGGGATCGCGGCCATGGCCGCCCACGCGGAGATCTTCCGCATGTCGTCGTTCTGCCGCACGCTCATCTGCGCCAGGTGCGCCGAGAGGATGTCCGAGACCAGCCGGTCCAGCCCCTCCACGGACTCGTTCACCCGGGTGAGGTGGTCGTGCACGTCACGGAAGAAGGGCCGCGCCCTGTCCTCCACGAACGGCACCCCCACCCCGTACGAGCCCACCCCCGCGAGCCGCGTCATCGGCATCGCCAGCGGCCCGGTCGCGCGGCGGAACTCCAGGATCTGCCGCTTGAAGTTGTAGATCTTCGACGCGGTGTGCCGCGATCCCCCGCCGTCGGGGGTGAAGACCTCCGCCTCCAGCTCCTCCAGGTCGGTCTGCAGCTCGGTCGCCACGTCCAGATAGTGGTCGACGACGGCGTCGGCGATCGCGTACAGCACCGACGTGGGCCCCTCGCCCAGCAGTTCGGGCTCCCGCTCCAGCCGCTGCCGTACGGCTTTGAGCGGCGCGCCCTCGCCGTGCCGCACGGTCACCGCGAAGGAATCACCGAGGAAGATCATGACCTCTCCGGAGGAGACCGTGTCGCTCCGCGGCTCGTACACGACCGGTTTCAGCACCACGAAGAGCGAGTCGTCGTACACCTCCAGCTTGGGCCGCTGATGGGCTTTGAGGGCGTCCTCGACGGCCAGCGGGTGCAGGCCGAACTCCTGCGTGACCAGGTCGAACTCGTCCGCTGTCGGCTCGTGCAGCCCGATCCAGACGAACCCCCCGGCCGACCGCGCCTCGTCCAGCGCGTCGGAGAAGTCATGGGGCCCCTCCGACCGATGCCCCTCCCGGTAGATGGCACAGTCGACGATCACGAAGCGCACTCTCCTCTCTCTCGACGGACATCACACCCGCGCGTACGCCTACCCTGGGCCGCATGCCCACGTTGCTCCTGGTCCGGCACGGACGTTCCACCGCCAACACCGAGGGACTGCTCGCCGGGTGGACGCCCGGTGTCGCCCTCGACGACCGCGGCGCCGCCCAGGCCGCCGCACTGCCCGGACGGCTCGCCGGGCTGCCGCTGGCCGAGATCGTCACCAGCCCGCTCCAGCGCTGCCAGGAAACGATCCGGCCGCTGCTGGAGGAACGCCCCGGTCTCACCCCGCACACCGACGACCGCATCGGCGAGTGCCACTACGGCGACTGGTCGGGCCGCAAACTCGTCGAGCTCAAGGACGAGCCCCTGATGGAGGTGGTGCAGGCGCACCCGTCGGCGGCGGCGTTCCCCGGCGGGGAGTCCATGCGCGCGATGCAGACGCGCGCCGCCGAGGCGGTGCGCGAGTGGAACGCGCGCGTGGAGCGTGATCACGGCGCCGACGCCGTGTACCTCATGTGCTCGCACGGCGACATCATCAAGTCTCTCGTCGCGGACGCACTCGGACTTCATCTCGACCTCTTCCAGCGGATTGCCGTTGAACCGTGTTCCATCACCGCGATCCGTTACACACGGCTGCGTCCCTTTCTCGTCCGCCTCGGCGACACCGGTGACTTCGCGTCCCTGGCGCCGCGCGAGGAGCCGCCGGCCGGTGACGCCACGGTCGGGGGCGGCGCGGGCGCACCGTGATCGTCGGGCGCAGTAGGGTGAAGCGGTCGCAGTAGTGCGTTCCCGTTCACACAGCCGCCCGTACCCACGACTCTCAATGGAGACAGGACGTGTCCCGTCAGGTGTTCCTCTACGACCAACCGGAACGTTTCGTGGCCGGCACGGTCGGGCTGCCAGGGCGCCGTACGTTCTTCCTCCAGGCCTCCGCCGGCTCCCGGGTGACCAGCGTGGCCCTGGAGAAGACCCAGGTCGCGGCGCTCGCCGAGCGGATGGACGAACTGCTCGACGAGGTCGTGCGCCGCAGCGGCGGCAGCGCCGCGGTGCCCGCGATGACGCCGGCCGAGACCACCGACAGCGCCCCGCTGGACACCCCCGTGGAGGAGGAGTTCCGCGTCGGCACCATGGCGCTCGCCTGGGACGGCGAGGAGCAGCGCATGATCGTCGAGGCGCAGGCGCTCGTCGAACTGGACGCCGACTCCGAGGAGGACCTCGCCGAGGCCGAGGAGCGGCTGCTCCAGGACGAGGAGAACGGGCCCCCGATGCTCCGCGTCCGGCTCACCGGCGCGCAGGCCCGGGCCTTCGCCAAGCGCGCCCTCGACGTCGTCAACGCCGGGCGGCCGCCGTGCCCGCTGTGCAGCCTCCCGCTCGACCCGGAAGGACACGTATGTCCGCGCCAGAACGGATACCGCCGCGGAGCGTGACGGCCGCCGACCCGGCCGCCGCCGTGCTGCTCGCCGAGGGCGAGCTGACCGTGCGCGGACGCATCCGTGAGGCGTCGAACGCGGCGCTGTACTGCACCGTCACCCACGAGGGACGCGAGGCGGCCTGCGTCTACAAGCCGGTCGCCGGGGAGCGGCCCCTGTGGGACTTCCCCGACGGCACGCTCGCCGGGCGCGAGGTCGCCGCGTACGCGGTCTCCGAGGCGACCGGCTGGGGCCTCGTCCCGCCCACCGTGCTCCGTGACGGCCCCTACGGCGAGGGCATGTGCCAGCTGTGGATCGAGACGGCGCCCGGCGCTGAACTCCTCGCCCTGGTCGACGGCGAGGAACCGGAGCCGGGCTGGAAGGCGATCGGCTTCGCCGAGGTCGGCGAGGGCCGCACCGCGCTGCTCGTGCACGCCGACGACGAGCGGCTGCGCCGGCTCGCCGTGCTCGACGCGGTGGTCAACAACGCCGACCGCAAGGGCGGGCACCTGCTGCCCACCGCCGAGGGCCTGCTGTACGGCATCGACCACGGGGTCACCTTCAACGCCGAGGACAAGCTCCGCACCCTGCTGTGGGGCTGGGCGGGGGAGCCCCTGACCGCGGAGGCGCTGGACGTCCTCAAGGGCCTCAGAACGGCCCTCACCGACAACGGCGCCCTCACCACCGCCCTGACCCCCCTCCTCACCCGCGCGGAGATCGACGCCACCCGCGCGCGCGTCGAGACCCTCCTCACCACCGGCACCCACCCACAACCGGGCGGCGACTGGCCGGCCATCCCCTGGCCCCCGGTCTGAACGAGACGGCGGCCCCTCTGAAACGGGACCGGCGGTCCGTCCGAAACGGGATGGCGGCCTGGTCTGAACGAGATGGCGGCTTCTCCGGAGCGGGATGGCGGCCCGGTCTGAACGAGACGGCGGCCCCTCCGGAGCGGGACGGCGGTGCGTCCGGAGCGGGGCCAGCGGTCCGTCCGGAGCGGGACGGCGGCCCGGTCTGAACGAGACGGCGGCCCCTCCGGAGCGGGACGGCGGTGCGTCCGGAGCGGGACCGGCAGCACGTCGGGCGCCGCGGCGCAAGAGCGCCTTCCCGGTCATCCGGCCTGCTCCCGTTCGTTTTCCGAACCGCGGTCCGGTTAGGCTCATGACATGCATGCCTGGCCCGCTTCCGAGGTCCCCGCCCTGCCCGGTCAGGGCCGCGACCTGAGGATCCACGACACCGCGACCGGGGGCCTGATCGCCTCCGACCCCGGTCCCGTCGCCCGTATCTACGTCTGCGGCATCACCCCCTACGACGCCACCCACATCGGACACGCGGCGACCTACAACGCGTTCGACCTCGTGCAGCGCGTGTGGCTCGACACCAAGCGGCAGGTTCACTACGTCCAGAACGTCACCGACGTCGACGACCCGCTGCTGGAGCGGGCCGACCGGGACGGCCTCGACTGGGCCGAGCTCGCCGAGCGCGAGACCGCGCTGTTCCGTGAGGACATGACGGCCCTGCGGATGCTGCCCCCGCGCCAGTACATAGGCGCCGTGGAGGCGATACCCGGCATCGTCCCCCTCGTCGAGCGGCTGCGTGACCTCGGCGCGACCTACGAGATCGACGGCGACGTCTACTTCTCCGTCGAGTCCGACCCGCACTTCGGCCAGGTCTCGAACCTCGACGCCGCCGCCATGCGGCTGCTGTCCGCCGAACGCGGCGGCGACCCGGACCGTCCGGGCAAGAAGAACCCCGTCGACCCGATGCTCTGGATGGCCGCCCGCGAGGGCGAGCCGAGCTGGGACGGCGGCTCCCTCGGCCGGGGCCGCCCCGGCTGGCACATCGAGTGCGTGGCCATCGCCCTCGACCACCTCGGCATGGGCTTCGACGTCCAGGGCGGCGGTTCCGACCTGGTCTTCCCGCACCACGAGATGGGCGCCTCGCACGCCCAGGCGCTCACGGGCGAGTTCCCCATGGCCAAGGCGTACGTCCACGCCGGCATGGTCGCCCTGCACGGCGAGAAGATGTCCAAGTCCAAGGGCAACCTGGTCTTCGTGTCCCGGTTGCGGCGCGACGGCGTGGACCCGGCGGCGATCCGGCTGGCGCTGCTCGCCCACCACTACCGCGCCGACTGGGAGTGGACCGACCAGGTCCTCCAGGACGCCGTGACCCGCCTCGGCCACTGGCGTGCCGCGGTCTCCCGCCCCGACGGTCCGCCCGCCGAGGCGCTGGTCGAGGAGATCCGCGAGGCGCTCGCCAACGATCTGGACGCCCCGGCCGCGCTGGCCGCCGTCGACCGCTGGACCGTCCTCCAGGAGGAGAGCGGCGGCACGGACACCGGCGCGCCCGGCGTCGTCTCCCGCGCGGTGGACGCGCTGCTCGGCGTGGCGCTGTAACCGGACGCGACGACGAAGGGGCGCCCCGTTCGCAACGGGGCGCCCCTTCGCTCAGTCCTCCGACGACTCGTCGCCACCCGAATCCGAGCCCGAGCCCGAGCCCGAATCCGAGTCCGAGCCCGGATCCAGGCCCGATCCCGGACCAGTGTCCGTCTCCGGTCTCGGCGGCCGCGGCGGGCGGTTGCGCCCGCCCGGACCCTCCCGCCGGTACGACGTACCGTCCGAGCCGTCGGCCGTGGCATGTCCGCCGGGCGGGCCCGACGCCCCGTCACGGCGCCGCAGATAGCGCTCGAACTCGCGGGCGATCGCCTCCCCCGACGCCTCCGGCAGCTCGGCGGTGTCCCGGGCCTCCTCCAGCGTCTGGACGTACTCGGCCACCTCGCTGTCCTCCGCGGCCAGTTGGTCCACACCCACCTGCCAGGCACGCGCGTCCTCGGGCAGCTCACCCAGCGGGATCCGCACGTCGATCAGGTCCTCCAGGCGGTTCAGGAGGGCCAGCGTGGCCTTCGGGTTGGGCGGCTGCGACACGTAGTGCGGGACCGCCGCCCACAGCGACACCGCGGGCACGCCCGCGTGCGCGCACGCCTCCTGGAGGATGCCGACGATGCCCGTGGGACCCTCGTACTTGGTCTCCTCCAGGTCCATGCGGCGGGCCAGGTCCGGGTCGGACGTGGTCCCGCTGACCGGGACCGGCCGGGTGTGCGGGGTGTCACCGAGCAGCGCGCCCAGCACGACCACCAGCTCCACGCCGAGTTCGTGCGCGAAGCCGAGGATCTCGTTGCAGAACGAACGCCACCGCATGGACGGTTCGATGCCGCGGACCAGCACCAGGTCGCGCGGCTTCTCGCCGCCGACCCGGACCACCGACAGCCGCGTCGTCGGCCAGGTGATCTTGCGGACCCCGCCGTCCATGAACACCGTGGGGCGGTTCACCTGGAAGTCGTAGTAGTCCTCGGCGTCCAGCGCCGCGAACACCTCGCCCTTCCACTCCCGGTCCAGATGCGCGACCGCGGTGGAGGCGGCGTCACCGGCATCGTTCCAGCCCTCGAACGCGGCCACCATGACCGGGTCGATCAGCTCGGGAACCCCCTCGAGCTCGATCACCCAGCGCCTCCTTCCGACGTGCCCTCGCGTACGCCCCAACCTTACGGCGTGCCCACGGGGCGCCCGCAGCCCCCTCACAAGGGGAGTGACCCCATCACTGCCCCGTGGGGCGCCGGGAAACACCCCTCACAGCGTGGACCGCAGCCACTGCTCCACGCTGGCGATGTGCACCGTCGCCCAGGACCGCGCCGCCTCCGCGTCCCGGTCCCGCAGGGCGGCGAGGATGGCCCGGTGCTCGTGCAGGGTGCGGCCGACCGAGTCCTTCTGGGTGAGCCCGCGCCAGATCCGGGCCCGGGTGGTGGGACCGGACAGACCGTCGAGCAGGGAGCACAGCACGGAGTTGCCGGAGCCACGCACGATGCCCCGGTGGAACTCCAGGTCGGCGGCGACCAGGTCCTCCACCGACGGTTCGTCGCCGAGCCTGTCCAACTGCTCCGACAGCGCTTCCAGTTGCTCCTCGCCGATCCGGGTGGCCGCGAGGGCCGTCGCGGCCGGCTCCAGGATGCGGCGTACGGCGAGGAACTCCAGGACCGTGTCGTCGCGGTGGAAGTCGACGACGAAACTCAGCGCCTCCAGCAGGAGTTGCGGGTCGAGACTGGTGACGTAGGTGCCGTCGCCCTGCCGCACGTCCAGGATGCGGATCAGCGACAGGGCGCGCACCGCCTCGCGCAGCGAGTTGCGGGACAGCCCCAGCTCGGCCGCCAGCTCGCTCTCCTTGGGCAGCCGGGCGCCGGGACGCAGCGCACCCGAGACGATCATCCCCTTGATCTTCTCGATCGCCTCGTCGGTCACTGCCATACCGCGCCTCCCTGCGGACCAGACATCCGATGTATCCAGCCCATTATGTACGGGACCGGGGGCGGCTCCGTCGGCGCGGAGCCGTCCCCGGTCCCGTATGCCGGCTCCCGCGCGGGGGAGCCGGGGGAGCGCAGGTCACTTCTTGTCGAGGATCTCCTGCACATCGGCGCGGACCTCGTCCGTGGCCAGGCCCCGGATCGTCAGCGTCGTACGGCGGCGCAGCACGTCGTCCGCCGTCTCCGCCCACTCGTGGTCCCGGGCCCAGACGACCTGCGCCCAGATCTCCGGGGCGTCCGGGTGGACGCGCCGGGCGAGCGCCGGGTCCTCGTTGGCCAGGCGGGCGATGTCGAAGGCCAGCGAACCGTAGTGGGTGGCCAGGTGCCTGGCGGTGTCCGCCGCCATGCGCGGGCCGGGCGCCGGGCCGTCGACCAGCAGCCGGTGGGCCACCGCGCGGGGGTTGGCCACGCCCGGCAGCGGCAGCTTCTTCGGCAGCGAGGCGACCGGCTCGAAGTCGTCGCCCAGCGGGTGGCCGGGCAGCGCCTGGAGCTTCTGCATCACCGTACGGCCGATGTGGCGGAAGGTGGTCCACTTGCCGCCCGCGACGGACAGCATCCCGCCCCGGCCCTCGGTGACGACGGTCTCCCGCTTGGCCTTGGCCGTGTCCCCGGGGCCGCCGGGCAGCACCCGCAGACCGGCGAAGGCGTACGTGATCAGGTCCCGGTCGAGCTGCTGGTCGCGGATGGAGAACGCGGCCTCGTCGAGTATCTGCGCGGTGTCCTTCTCGGTGACCGCGACGTCCGCCGGGTCGCCCTCGAACTCCTCGTCGGTGGTGCCGAGCAGCAGCATGTCCTCCCAGGGGAGGGCGAAGGTGATCCGGTACTTGTCGATCGGCGTGGCCAGCGCGGCCTTCCACGGGGAGGTCCGCTTCAGGACCAGGTGCGCGCCCTTCGACAGCCGGATGGACGGCACGGCGTCCGGGTCCTCCATGCGGCGCAGGTGGTCGACCCACGGGCCGGTCGCGTTGAGCACGAGCCGGGCGTTCACGCCGAACTCGTCGCCCGAAAGACGGTCGCGCAGCTCGGCGCCGGTGACCCGGCCCCGGGTGAAGCGCAGACCCGTCACCTCGGCGTGGTTGAGGACGACCGCGCCCGCCTCGGCCGCCGCGCGGACCGTCATCAGCGCCATGCGCGCGTCGTTCATCTGGTCGTCGCCGTACACGGCCACGGCCTTGAGGTTGTCGGTGCGCAGCTCCGGCACGTCCTGCGCGGCCTTGGCCGGCGAGAGCAGGTGCCCGACGCCGTCGCCGAAGGCGGACAGCGCCGAGTACGCGAAGACACCGGCGCCGAGCTTCGCCGCGCCGTGCGGCCCGCCCTTGTACACGGGGAGGTAGAACGTGAGCGGGTTCGCCAGGTGGGGAGCCACCTGGCGGGAGACCGCACGGCGCTCGAAGTGGTTCTCCGCCACCAGCTTCACCGCGCCGGTCTGCAGGTAGCGCAGACCGCCGTGGAGCAGCTTGGAGGAGGCGGAGGAGGTGGCGCCGGCGAAGTCACCGGCGTCCACCAGGGCCACCCTGAGGCCGGACTGCGCGGCGTGCCAGGCGGTGGAGATGCCCAGGATGCCGCCGCCGATCACGAGAAGGTCGTACGACGCCTTGGAGAGCTGCTCCCGGGTCTCGGCACGGCTCGGGTTCGGGCCGGACGCCGGGTGTGTCCCCAGGGCAGGTACGGACTGCAGGGTGGACTGGGTGGTCATGGCGGTTCTTACTCCTCGTCCTCGAGCCAGCCCATGGTCCGCTCTACGGCCTTGAGCCAGCTCTTGTACTCACGGTCGCGGGTCTCCGCGTCCATGCGGGGGGTCCACTCGGCGGCCCGCCGCCAGTTGGCGCGCAGGTCGTCGGTGCTGTTCCAGAAGCCGACGGCGAGGCCGGCGGCGTAGGCGGCACCGAGGCAGGTGGTCTCGGCGACCATCGGACGCACCACGGGGGCGTCCAGGAAGTCCGAGAGCGTCTGCATCAGCAGGTTGTTGGAGGTCATGCCGCCGTCGACCTTGAGGGCGGTCAGCTCCACGCCGGAGTCCTTCGTCATGGCGTCCGCGATCTCCCGCGTCTGCCAGGCGGTGGCCTCCAGCACGGCGCGCGCGAGGTGCGCCTTGGTGACGTACCGGGTCAGGCCGGCGATCACACCGCGGGCGTCGGAGCGCCAGTACGGGGCGAACAGGCCGGAGAAGGCCGGCACGAAGTAGGCGCCGCCGTTGTCCTCGACGGTCAGGGCGAGGGTCTCGATCTCGGCGGCGGTGGAGATCAGGCCCATCTGGTCGCGCATCCACTGCACCAGCGAGCCGGTGACGGCGATCGAGCCCTCCAGGGCGTAGACCGTGTCCTGGTCGCCGATCTTGTAGCCGACCGTGGTCAGCAGCCCGCTGTAGGAGTTGATGATCTTGTCGCCGGTGTTCATCACCATGAAGGTGCCGGTGCCGTACGTCGACTTGGTCTCGCCCTCGGCGAAGCAGGTCTGGCCGAACAGGGCCGCCTGCTGGTCGCCGAGCGCGGAGGCGACGGGGATGCCGCCGAGCAGCTCGCCCAGCCGGCCGCCGGTGATCTCGCCGTAGACCTCGGCGGAGGAGCGGATCTCGGGCAGCATCGCCAGCGGGACGCCGATGGACTCGGCGATCCTCTCGTCCCACTGCATGGTGTGCAGGTTCATCAGCATCGTGCGGGACGCGTTGGTGACGTCGGTGACGTGGTGGCCGCCGTTCACACCGCCGGTCAGGTTCCAGATGACCCAGGTGTCCATGGTACCGAAGAGGATGTCGCCCGCTTCGGCGCGCTCCTTGAGGCCGTCGACGTTGTCGAGCAGCCAGCGGGCCTTGGGACCGGCGAAGTAGGAGGCCAGGGGCAGGCCGGTCTCGCGGCGGAAGCGGTCCTGGCCGACGTTGCGGCCGAGCTCGCGGCAGAGGGCGTCGGTGCGGGTGTCCTGCCAGACGATGGCGTTGTGGACCGGCTCACCGGTGTTCCTGTCCCACAGCACGGTGGTCTCGCGCTGGTTGGTGATGCCGATGGCCTTGATGTCGTCGCGGGTGATGCCGGCCTTCTCGATGGCCCCGGCGACGACCTCCTGGACGTTGGTCCAGATCTCGATGGCGTCGTGCTCGACCCAGCCGGGCTTGGGGAAGATCTGCTCGTGCTCCTTCTGGTCGACGGAGACGATGCGTCCGTCGCGGTCGAAGACGATGCAGCGGGAGGAGGTGGTGCCCTGGTCGATGGCGGCGATGAACGGGCCGGCGGTGTGGGCGTCGGTCACTGTGTGCTCCTGGAGTTCCTTGGTTACGGGGCGGTACGTACGGCGCTGTGACAAGATGCCGGGGCCTACGCGAAGGCGACGTTGTAGAGGCCGGCCGCGAGGGCACCGCCGATCAGCGGGCCGACCACCGGGATCCAGGCGTAGGACCAGTCGGAACCACCCTTGTTCGGCAGCGGCAGCAGGGCGTGCACGACGCGCGGGCCGAGGTCACGGGCCGGGTTGATGGCGTAACCGGTCGGGCCGCCCAGCGACAGACCGATCGAGACGACGACGAGCGCCGTGATCAGACCGCCCAGCACGCCCAGGCCGTTGCCCGCGTCGTTCAGGCCCTGGGTGAGGATGGCGAGCAGCAGCACGAAGGTGCCGACGATCTCCGTGGCGAGGTTCTGCACCGTGTGCCGGATCTCCGGGCCGGTGGAGAAGACGCCGAGCACCGGGCCCGCGCCCTTCTCCTGCGCCTCGACCGCCTTGGCGGCGGTGGCCTGCGCCCCCGGACCGCCGACGATCTCCTTGTCGGTGAGGTGGGCCAGGAACTGGCCGTAGTAGGCCACCCAGACCAGAGCCGCGCCGATCATCGCGCCGAGGAACTCTCCGGCGAAGTAGACCGGAACGTTGCCCCACTCGCCGTCCTTGAGGGCGAGCGCCACGGTGACGGCCGGGTTGAGGTGGGCGCCGGAGAGCGGTCCGGCGATGTAGACCGCCGTCATGACGGCGAAGCCCCACCCGAAGGCGATGGCGAGCCAGCCGGCGTTACGGGCCTTGGAGGCCTTCAGCGTCACGGCGGCACAGACGCCGCCACCGAGCAGGATGAGTATGGCGGTACCGATGGTCTCGCCGATGAAGATGTCGGAGCTGGACACCCGCGACTCCTTTGTCCTTCGTCCAGGGAAGCCGACCCCCGGGTCCCACCGGGGATTGGCGCCCTCAGGGGATGAGAGCGATGCCGGCCCTTGGCGTTGTCACACTCTAACTCGTATTGCCGGTAGGTGTTCGACAATGCCGACCGATGGACGGGAGTCTTTCCCGGCGCCTCGCGGGCGTCAAGAGTTTGGTTATCGAAAACGCGATCGTTATTGATCGCCCCGGGTTATCGATCTTCGCGACGGTTGTGTGGACTCGTACCCTGTATGCCCCTTCCGGGACATGCCGAGGACCGGGACGCCGTACGGCGCCCCGGTCGTCTCCGTGTTCCGCTCAGAACCGCCCGGCGCCCAGGTCCCGCGACACCGCGCGGGCGCAGTCCCGTACCGCCGCGATCAGCTCGGGCCGCAGCTCGCCGTCCCGGCGCAGCCGCTCCACCGCCCCCGTGATGCCCACCGCGCCCACCGGCATGCGCCGCCGGTCGTGGATGGGGGCGGCGACGGCGGCGACGCCCTCCCAGGTCTCCTCCACGTCCGCCGCGTAACCACGCGCGCGGGTGAGGTCGAGGATGTGCTCGAAGGCGTCCAGGTCGCACACCGTGCGGTCGGTGAAGGCCTTGCGGTCGGCCTCCAGGGCCTCGCTGTGGGCCACCGGGTCGTAGGCCGACAGCACCTTCCCCAGGGCCGTGGAGTGCAGCGGCTGCATGGCCCCTATCTCCAGGACCTGCCGGCTGTCGTCCGGCCGGAAGACGTGGTGCACGATCAGCACGCCCTGCTGGTGCAGCACCCCGAGGTAGACGCTCTCGCCGCTGGAGCGGGCCAGGTCGTCCGTCCACACCAGGGCGCGCGCCCGCAGCTCGTGCACGTCGAGATAGGTGGTGCCCAGGCGCAGCAGCTCGGCGCCCAGCTGGTAGCGCCCGGAGGCGTCGTCCTGCTCGACGAACCCCTCCTGCTGGAGGGTGCGCAGGATGCCGTGGGCGGTGCCCTTGGCGAGGCCCAGCGACGAGGCGATGTCCGACAGGCCGAGCCGCCGCTCGCCGCCCGCCAGCAGGCGCAGCATCGCCGCCGCCCGTTCGAGCGACTGGATGTTCCGTGCCATCGCCGTACTGCCTCCGTCCCCTTCGGCCGTCTACCCGCGACGCGCCGCTGCCGCTGTTCGGCATTGTCGAACACTACCGGTCGATGCCGACCTCCCGCCAATGGTCGGACGTGATCGGTTCCGCCACTCGTGCTCCGTGCGTCGGTTGTCGGCCATCATCGTCCGCCCCGTGGACGCCCCGGACATCAGGGAGCGGTCCCGGATACCCTGGCGAGGTGCGCCCAGCCGGGGACGCTCCGTGAGGGGATCCCGGGCAGCCGCAAAGCCGACAGCCGTCGCACCCAGAGGGAGCCCCTTTCATGGCCTCGTTGCCGCAGACCCCTTCCGCCGACAGCCGGACCCGTGTGTCCGCCCTCCGCGAGGCGCTCGCCACCCGGGTGGTGGTCGCCGACGGAGCCATGGGCACCATGCTCCAGGCCCAGGACCCCACGCTCGAGGACTTCCAGGACCTCGAGGGCTGCAACGAGATCCTGAACCTGACGCGCCCGGACATCGTCCGTTCGGTCCACGCCGAGTACTTCGACGCCGGGGTCGACTGCGTCGAGACGAACACCTTCGGCGCCAATCACACCGCCACGGCGGAGTACGACATCGCCGACCGCGTGTACGAACTGTCCGAGGCCGGGGCCCGCATCGCCCGCGAGACGGCCGACGAGTACGCCGCGCGCGACGGCCGCACCCGCTGGGTGCTCGGCTCGGTCGGTCCCGGCACCAAGCTGCCCACCCTCGGCCACGTCGCCTACGCCACCATCCGAGACGGCTACCAGGCGAATGCCGAGGGCCTGCTGGCCGGCGGCGCCGACGCGCTGATCGTGGAGACCACGCAGGACCTGCTGCAGACCAAGGCGTCGATCCTCGGCGCCCGCAAGGCCATGGAGGCGACCGGCGTCGAGGTGCCCCTGCTGGCCTCCATGGCCTTCGAGACGACCGGCACCATGCTGCTCGGCTCGGAGATCGGCGCGGCGCTGACCGCGTTGGAGCCGCTGGGCATCGACATGATCGGGCTGAACTGCTCCACCGGCCCGGCCGAGATGAGCGAGCACCTGCGCTTCCTGGCCCGCCACTCCCGCATCCCGCTGCTCTGCATGCCCAACGCCGGCCTGCCGGTCCTCACCAAGGACGGCGCGCACTTCCCGCTCGGCCCCGAGGGCCTGGCCGACGCCCAGGACACCTTCGTACGGGACTACGGCCTGTCCCTGGTGGGCGGCTGCTGCGGCACCACGCCCGAGCATCTGCGTCAGCTCGTCGAGCGCGTCCGCGACGTCACCCCGCCCGAGCGTGCCCCCGAGCCGGAGCCGGGCGCGGCCTCCCTCTACCAGAGCGTGCCGTTCCGCCAGGACACCTCCTACCTGGCCATCGGCGAGCGGACCAACGCCAACGGGTCCAAGAAGTTCCGCGAGGCCATGCTGGAGGGCCGCTGGGACGACTGCGTCGAGCTGGCCCGCGAGCAGATCCGCGAGGGCGCGCACATGCTGGACCTGTGCGTGGACTACGTGGGCCGTGACGGCGTCGCCGACATGGAGGAGCTGGCCGGACGGTTCGCCACCGCCTCCACCCTGCCGATCGTCCTGGACTCCACCGAGGTCGACGTCATCCGGGCCGGGCTGGAGAAGCTCGGCGGCCGCGCGGTCATCAACTCGGTGAACTACGAGGACGGGGCGGGCCCCGAGTCCCGGTTCGCCCGGGTCACCCGGCTGGCCCAGGAGCACGGCGCCGCGCTGATCGCGCTCACCATCGACGAGGTGGGCCAGGCCCGCACCGCCGAGAAGAAGGTCGAGATCGCCGAGCGGCTGATCGACGACCTGACCGGCAACTGGGGCATCCACGAGGAGGACATCCTCGTCGACTGTCTGACCTTCACCATCTGCACCGGCCAGGAGGAGTCCCGCAAGGACGGCCTGGCCACCATCGAGGGCATCCGCGAGCTGAAGAAGCGCCACCCCAAGGTGCAGACCACGCTGGGCCTGTCGAACATCTCCTTCGGCCTCAACCCGGCCGCCCGCATCCTGCTGAACTCGGTCTTCCTCGACGAGTGCGTCAAGGCCGGCCTGGACTCGGCGATCGTCCACGCGTCGAAGATCCTGCCCATCGCCCGGTTCAGCGAGGAAGAGGTCACCACGGCCCTCGACCTCATCTACGACCGCCGCGCCGAGGGCTACGACCCGCTGCAGAAGCTGATGGCGCTCTTCGAGGGCGCCACCGCCAAGTCCCTCAAGGCCGGCAAGGCCGAGGAACTGGCCGCGCTGCCCCTGGAGGAGCGCCTCAAGCGCCGCATCATCGACGGCGAGCGCAACGGCCTGGAGGCCGACCTGGACGAGGCCCTCCAGGAGCGGCCCGCGCTCGACATCGTCAACGACACCCTCCTGGACGGCATGAAGGTGGTCGGCGAGCTGTTCGGCTCCGGCCAGATGCAGCTGCCGTTCGTGCTCCAGTCCGCCGAGGTGATGAAGAACGCCGTCGCGCACCTCGAGCCGCACATGGAGAAGACCGACGAGGCCGGCAAGGGCACCATCGTGCTGGCCACCGTGCGCGGCGACGTGCACGACATCGGCAAGAACCTGGTCGACATCATCCTGTCGAACAACGGCTACAACGTCGTCAACCTCGGCATCAAGCAGCCGGTCTCCGCGATCCTGGACGCCGCCGACGAGCACAAGGCCGACGTCATCGGCATGTCCGGGCTGCTGGTGAAGTCCACGGTGATCATGAAGGAGAACCTGGAGGAGCTCAACCAGCGCGGCCTGGCCGCCGACTACCCGGTGATCCTCGGCGGCGCCGCCCTCACCCGCGCCTACGTCGAGCAGGACCTGCACGAGATCTACCAGGGCGAGGTCCGCTACGCCCGCGACGCCTTCGAGGGCCTGCGCCTGATGGACGCCCTCATCGGCATCAAGCGCGGTGTGCCCGGCGCCCAGTTGCCCGAACTGAAGCAGCGCCGGGTCCGCGCGGCCACCGTGGAGATCGAGGAGCGGCCCGAGGAGGGGCACGTCCGCTCCGACGTCGCCACCGACAACCCGGTCCCCACCCCGCCCTTCAGGGGCACCCGCGTCATCAAGGGCATCCAGCTCAAGGAGTACGCGAGCTGGCTCGACGAGGGGGCCCTCTTCAAGGGCCAGTGGGGCCTGAAGCAGGCCCGCACCGGCGACGGGCCGACCTACGAGGAGCTGGCCGAGACCGAGGGCCGGCCGAGGCTGCGCGGACTGCTCGACCGGCTCCAGACGGAGAACCTGCTGGAGGCGGCCGTGGTCTACGGCTACTTCCCGTGCGTCTCCAAGGACGACGACCTGATCATCCTGGACGAGCAGGGCAACGAGCGCACCCGCTTCACCTTCCCGCGCCAGCGCCGCGGCCGCCGGCTGTGCCTGGCGGACTTCTTCCGCCCGGAGGAGTCCGGCGAGACCGACGTGGTCGGCCTCCAGGTGGTCACGGTCGGCTCGAGGATCGGCGAAGAGACCGCCCGGATGTTCGAGGCCAACGCCTACCGGGACTACCTGGAGCTGCACGGGCTCTCCGTACAGCTCGCGGAGGCCCTCGCCGAGTACTGGCACGCGCGCGTGCGCTCCGAACTCGGCTTCGCGGGCGAGGACCCGGCCGCGATGGAGGACATGTTCGCCCTGAAGTACCGGGGCGCACGCTTCTCCCTCGGCTACGGCGCCTGCCCCGACCTGGAGGACCGCGCCAAGATCGCCGATCTGCTCGAACCCGAGCGCATCGGCGTGCGGCTCTCCGAGGAGTTCCAGCTGCACCCCGAGCAGTCCACGGACGCCATCGTCATCCACCACCCGGAGGCCAAGTACTTCAACGCCCGCTGAGGCGCCAGGAAGCCGCACCAGGCGTTCCGGGCGCACACGACGTACACTGGTCGGTCCATCGCAGGCCGGTTCCCCCCGTGGGAACCGGCCTGGTCGTCCCTGTGAAGGAGGTACGCGGATGACCAGTACGGTCCCCGCGCTCGGAACCCAGACGGCCGAGGGGTCGGCCCTGCAGGCCGTCCTCCTCGACATGGACGGCACCCTGGTGGACACCGAGGGCTTCTGGTGGGACGTCGAGGTCGAGGTCTTCGCCTCCCTCGGCCACACCCTCGACGATTCCTGGCGCCATGTCGTGGTCGGCGGCCCCATGACCCGCAGCGCGGGGTTCCTCATCGAGGCCACCGGCGCCGACATCGGCCTGCCCGAGCTGACGGTGCTGCTCAACGACGGCTTCGAGGACCGTATCGACCACGGCCTGCCGCTGATGCCGGGCGCCGCGCGGCTGCTCGCCGAGCTGTCCGAGTACGCGATCCCCACGGCGCTCGTCTCCGCCTCCCACCGGCGCATCATCGACCGGGTGCTGAAGACGCTGGGCCACCGGCACTTCGCCCTGTCGGTCGCCGGCGACGAGGTGCCGCGCACCAAGCCGCACCCCGACCCGTATCTCGCGGCCGCCGCCGGGCTCGGTGTGGACCCCGTACGGTGCGCCGTCGTCGAGGACACGGTGACCGGTGTGACCGCCGCCGAGGCGGCTGGCTGCCAGGTCGTCGCGGTGCCCTCGGTGGGCCCGATCACCCCGGCCGTCCGGCGGACGGTCGTGTCCTCCCTGGAAGTCGTGGACCTGACATTCCTGCATGGTCTGATGACGGAAATGCGCTAGGCGTTCACCCAGCGCAGCGGTGTTACCGCCGGAATTCCCGCCACTCGGCTTCCCGGGCCCGGACGCACGCGCCCGAAAGAATTCGACCCGCTTGCCGGTGGCCGAATTCCGGCTCCACCGAGCCCGCTTTCGCATGTGAGGTTCACCACATGAAAGGGGGTCGACAACGATGTCCTCCTGTGCCTTCCGCACCATTTCGGAGGTCACCGGTACGCCTTTGTGTCCTGATTCATGAGAAGCTGCACCAATCATTCCCCGGTCGCCTTTACCGGTGCGTTCACACCCGGTCTCACTGCGTGATGTGCCCTCAACTCCGGCGGCTGCGAACGCTCCTGCGGGCGCGGACTAATGTCATCGCGAGAACCTCGCCCCCATCCCCGTGTTCCGCTGCGACAACCCCCGCATGCCGGATACACGGAGTCGACAGTCCTGGAGAAACTCGAGCATGAACCGCAAGACTTTGGTGCTGGCGGCCGCGATGGGCCTGCTCGCGCCGGTGCTCGCCGCCTGCGGCGACACCGAGGGCGGGAGCGGAGACGGCGGCGCGATCGTCGTGGGCACCACGGACCGGTTCACCGCATCCAAGGAGGACGGCCCCGCGCCCCTCGACCCGGCCTGGGCCTACGACGTCGGTACCTGGAACATCCTGCGGCAGACCGTGCAGACCCTGATGGTCCAGCCCCGCGGCGACGGTGAGCCGGTGCCCGAGGCCGCCGAGTCGTGCGGATTCACCGACGCCGGCAACGAGCGCTACAGCTGCACCCTGCGCGACGGTCTGAAGTTCTCGAACGGCGACGCGATCACCGCGGAGGACGTGAAGTTCTCCATCGAGCGCGCCCTCGCCATCAAGGGTGACAGTGGTGTGTTCGCGCTGCTGTCCACCATCGACACCGTCGAGACGCAGGGCGACCGCGAGGTGATCTTCCACCTCAACAGTGCCGACGCCACCTTCCCGTACAAGCTGTCCACCCCGGTCGCGGGCATCGTCAACCCGGACGACTACGACAAGGGCAAGCTGCGCGAGGGCTTCGAGGTCGACGGCTCCGGTCCGTACACCCTCGAGGGCAAGGTCGAGGACGGCACGATGGTCAGTGCCACCTTCACCAAGAACCCCTCCTACAAGGGCGCGCTGGAGGTGAACAACGACAAGGTCGAGATGGTCTCCTACGACAGTGCCGAAGCCATGGGCGAGGCGCTGGAGAAGGGCGACATCGACATGGCGACCCGCACCATGTCGCCGGAGCAGATCCAGGAGCTCGGCAACGCCACCGACGACGAGATCGAGCTGGTCGAGTCGCCCGGTCTGGAGATCCGGTACCTGGCGTTCAACACCGAGGCCCCCACCGTGAAGGACAGGGCCGTCCGCCAGGCGATGGCCCAGGTCATCAACCGCAGCGAGCTGATCGGCAACGTCTACGGCTCCCAGGCCGAGCCGCTGTTCTCGCTGGTCCCCGCCGGCGTCACCGGTCACACCAACGCGTTCTTCAACAAGTACGGTGACGCGAGCGTGGCCAAGGCCCGCGATCTGCTGGAGGAGGCCGGCGTCAGCACCCCGGTGAAGCTGACGCTGCACTACACGCACGACCACTACGGTCCCGCCGCCAAGACGGAGTTCGAGCAGCTGAGCAAGCAGCTCAACGACAGCGGTCTGTTCGAGACCGACATCAAGAGCGAGACCTGGACCAAGTTCAAGACCGCCGCCCAGAACGAGAAGTACGACGTCTACGGCATGGGCTGGTTCCCCGACTACCCGGACGCCGACGCCTTCACCGCCCCCTTCCTCGGTGAGGACAACTTCCTCAGCTCGCCCTACGCGAACACCGAGATCATCAAGGAGCTGATCCCCGAGTCGCGCCGCCAGGCCGACCGGCTGTCCGCCGCCGACAGCCTCGCGGAGATCCAGGACATCGTCGCCAGGGACGTCCCGGTGATTCCGCTGTGGCAGGGCAAGCAGTACGTCGCCGCTCGCGACGGCGTCACCGGCACCGCCTACGCGCTCAACTCCTCCTCGTCCCTCCAGCTGTGGGAGCTCGCGCGCGGCGTCACCGAGTGACGGAACCGCATGAAACCGCACGAACCCGGACCGGTGGCGCGGTCCGGGCAGCAAGAACGACAAGGCATGGCACGTGAATTTGCGTAACCCGTGGCCAGTCCTGCCCATCGTGGCGGGGCTGGCCTCCGGCCTGTTGACCGGCTGTGGCACCGAGAGCGGCGACGCGGGGGCCGACGGCTCCAACGTCGTGGTGGGGATGTCCGACGACGTCCTGTCCACCGACCCCGCCTCCGGCTACGACCCCGGCTCCTGGCTGTTGTTCAACAACGTCTTCCAGTCGCTGCTCGGCTTCCCCAAGGGAGCCACCGAGCCGCAGCCGGACGCCGCCGAGAGCTGCGGCTTCGCGGACGCCGGCACCAAGGTCTACCGCTGCACACTGCGGGACGGACTGAAGTTCAGCAACGGTGACCCGCTCACCTCGAAGGACGTGAAGTTCTCCTTCGACCGCATGCTGAAGATCAACGACCCCGACGGGCCCGCGATCATGTTCCCCACGCTGGAGAAGGTCAGCACCCCCGACCGGAAGACGGTCGTCTTCGAACTGAACACACCCGACGCCACCTTCCCCAGCAAGATCGCGTCCGGCGCCGGCTCCATCGTCGACCACCGCGAGTACGACGCCGACGGACTGCGCGAGGACGGGGAGGCGGTCGGCTCCGGCCCGTACCGGCTGGACTCGTTCGCCAACGACCGCGCCGTCTTCTCCGTCAACGAGCACTACGAGGGCACCGCCGAGACCAAGAACTCCGGCGTGACCCTGGAGTTCTTCCACGGCGACCAGAACGCCCTGAAGAAGGCCGTACAGGACGCCGAGGTCGACATCGCCTACCGCGGCCTCACCGCCGAGGCCATCAACGGCATCGACCGGGCCGACGACGGCACCGGCGGCGTCGAGATCGTCGAGGGCAGCAGCGCCGAGGTCCAGCACCTGGTCTTCAACATGGACGACCCGGTCGCCGGGAAACTCGGCGTGCGCCGGGCCATCGCCCATCTGATCGACCGTGACGCCCTCGTCCGGGACGTCCACCAGGGCACGGCCAGCCCGCTGTACTCGATCGTCCCGGCCGGCATCGGCGGCCACAACACCGCCTTCTTCGACACCTACGGCGCCCGCCCCTCCAAGGCCAGGGCCGCCGCCGCGCTGGAGGAGGAGGGCATCACCGGCAAGGTGAAGCTGACCCTGTGGTCCACCCCGTCCCGCTACGGCCCGGCCACCGACCAGGAACTGAAGGCGATCGCCGGACAGCTCAACGCGAGCGGACTGTTCGACGCCGACGTCGAGTCGGTCCCCTTCGCCCAGTACGAGAAGGACATCGCGGCCGGCAAGTACGGCGTCTACGTCAAGGGCTGGGTGCCCGACTACCCGGACGCCGACAACTTCACCGGGCCCTTCTTCGGCGAGGGCAACGTACTGGACAACAACTACGACGCCGGCACGATCACCGACTCGCTCCTCCCGCGCACGGCCGCCCAGAGCGACCGCTCCGCCACCGACGAGGAGTTCGGCCGGATCCAGGACGTCGTCGCCGAGGACATCCCCGTCCTCCCCGTCTGGCAGGCCAAGCAGTACGCGGTCGTCCAGGACGGCGTGTACGGCCTGGAGTACTGTCTCGACGCCTCGACCGTGTTCCGGTTCTGGGAACTGAACAAGGGCTGACGCCGTAACCGGTACGACGAAGGGCGCCCACCCCGTCGGGGTGGGCGCCCTTCGTCGTACCGCGCTACTGGGCGCCGGGGCGCACCAGCCCGCTCTCGTAGGCGTACACCGCCGCCTGCACCCGGTCGCGCAGCCCCAGCTTGGTCAGCACATGGCCGACGTGCGTCTTGACGGTGGTCTCGCTGACGAACAGATCGGCGGCGATCTCCGCGTTGGACAGCCCGCGCGCCACCAGCTTCAGCACCTCGACCTCACGCTCGGTCAGTGTGTGCAGCGTGTCCGGCACCGGCTCGTCACCGGACGGCAGATGCGTGGCGTACTTGTCCAGCAGCCGGCGCGTGATGCTCGGCGCGAGCATCGCCTCCCCGGCGGCCACCACACGGATCGCCTGCACCAGCTCGTTGGCCGGGGCGTCCTTCAGCAGGAAGCCGCTGGCCCCCGCCCTCAGCGCCTCCACCACGTACTCGTCGAGATCGAACGTCGTCAGCACCAGCACCTTCGCCGGCCCGTCCCGCTCGGGCCCGGTGATCTGCCGGGTCGCCTCCACCCCGTCCATCCGCGGCATGCGGATGTCCATCAGCACCACATCGGGCTGCAGCGCCCGCACCTGGTCCAGGGCCTGGAGGCCGTCTCCGGCCTCGCCGACGACCGCGATGTCCTGCTCGGCCTCCAGAATCATCCGGAACCCGGTGCGCAGCAGCGGCTGGTCGTCGACCAGTAGGACGCGGATGGCCACGTAAGTCTCCTTCGCTAGTCCGGCCCCATTCTGCCCTGTTGGGCCCCGCCGGACTCGGGCGCCCTCACCGGCAGGGGGTACGGCGGGGGAGTGCCGCCGAACTCCGGGCAGTGCGCCTGGTGGTCGCACCAGCCGCACAGCTTCGTGGGACGCGGGCGCCAGACACCCGTCTCGGTCGCCAGCCGGATCGCGTCCCACAGCGCGAGCAGCTTGCGCTCCACCCGCTCCAGATCCGCGAGCACGGGATCGTAGGTCACCACGTCACCACTGCCGAGGTACACCAGCTGGAGCCGGCGGGGGACCACCTTCTTCAGCCGCCACACCACCAGGGCGTAGAACTTCATCTGGAACAGCGCGCCCTCGGCGTACTCCGGCCGGGGCGCCTTGCCCGTCTTGTAGTCGACGATCCGCACCTCGCCGGTGGGCGCGACGTCCACCCGGTCGATGATGCCGCGCAGTCTCAGCCCGGAGTCCAGCTCCGCCTCGACGAACAGCTCCCGCTCGGCGGGCTCCAGCCGGCTCGGGTCCTCCAGCGAGAACCACCGCTCGACCAGCCGCTCCGCCTCCGCCAGCCAGCGCGCCAGCCGCTCGCCCCGCGGATCGTCGGCGAACAGCTCCATGATCTCCGGCCTGGTCTCGCGCAGCCGGTCCCACTGACCCGGGACCAGCGACGTCGCCCGGAGCGCGGTGCGGTCGGCGGCCGGGGCGTCGAAGAGCCGCTCCAGCACCGCGTGCACCAGCGTGCCCCTGGTCGCCGCCTCGCTCGGCTTCTCCGGCAGCCGGTCGATGACCCGGAACCGGTACAGCAGCGGGCACTGCATGAAGTCACTCGCACGCGAGGGGGACAGCGAAGCGGGCGGTATGGCGGTGGCCGTGTCCGCCCGTACGCCCATGGTGCCCGGGCCGCCGCCGGCCCGCTCCTCGCCCTCGATGCTCGTCTCCATGCCCACAGACCTTACGGCCCGCCACCGACAGCGCGTACGCCGACGGCCGCAGGCGCTGTGCGTGACGATGGGGAGGGAAGGGGAAGGAGGGGAAGAGACAGGGTGCCGGGGCGGAACGCGTGGCGCAGGCCGCATACCATCGACACGAGACCCTCCCGTCCGGCAGGCGCGGGAGACGCAGCGAACGAGGGGACACCGGTGGACGTAAGCGGCGGGCGCGGACAGCCGCGACCCGGCAACGACGAGTCGCCCGACCACACGGGCCCTCGGCCCCCGGCCCCCGAGCGCCCCCGCCCCCCGGCAGCCGCGGACCCCGCGCCCGCGACCCGGCCCGCCGACGAACATCCCGAGGGCACCCCCGAAGACCCGCGCTCCTCGGACACCACGTCCGGCGAACCCCCCGCGCCCGCGATCCGGCCCGCCGACGAACACCCCGAGCGCCCCCGACCCCCGGCAGCCGCGGACTCCGCGCCCGCGATCCGGCCCGCCGACGAACATCCCGAGGGCACCCCCGAAGACCCGCGCTCCTCGGACACCACGTCCGGCGAACCCCCCGCGCCCGCGGGCGGCCCCGCCGACGAACAGTCCGACCGCCGCCCCGACACCCCTGCCGCCGACGGCACCCGTACCGGGTCCCAGGCGCCTGCCGCCGGGGCGCCCGGTGACGAGCGGGGTGGTCGTGGGTCCGGTGACGTGGCCGACGGCCGAGCCCCCGCGGGGCCGAGGCCCCCGGGCGCCGGGTCCGGCGAGTTCCCGGCGTCCGCGGGCGGGCCCGGTGACGAGCGCGGTGGAAAACGATCGCCGGCTCACTCCGGCGCCGGGCGGGCGTCGGCGCCGCAGCGGCCGCAGGAGAAGCAGCGGGGCGGGCTGCTGATGGGGCGCCCGTTCGGAGTGCCCGTGTACGTGGCACCCAGCTGGTTCCTCGTCGCCATCCTCATCACCTGGGTGTTCGGCGGACAGATCGACCGCGTGCTGCCCGAGCTCGGCGCCGCCAGCTACCTCGTCTCCCTGTTCTTCGCGGTCGCCTTCTACGCCTCCGTCCTGGTCCACGAGCTCGCCCACACCCTCGCCGCCCTCCGCTTCGAGCTCCCGGTGCGCCGCATCCAGCTCCAGTTCTTCGGCGGCGTCTCCGAGATCGAGAAGGAGGCCGAGACCCCCGGCCGCGAGTTCGTGCTGGCCTTCGTCGGCCCCCTGCTCTCCCTCGTCCTGTCCGGTCTCTTCTACCTCGGGCTGCTGGCCGTCGACCCCAGCAGCGTCCCCGGCGTCCTGCTGGCCGGCCTGATGGTCTCCAACCTCATCGTGGCCGTCTTCAACCTCCTGCCCGGTCTCCCCCTGGACGGCGGCCGCATGCTCCGCGCCGTCGTCTGGGCGATCAGCGGCAAACCCATGACCGGCACCATCGCCGCCGCCTGGGTCGGCCGCGCCCTCGCCGTCGCCGTCCTGATCGGCCTCCCGCTGCTCACCCAGTCCGGCGCCCTCGGCTCCGACGCCGTGGACAACGTGGGCATGGACACCGTCCTGGACGCCCTGCTCGCCGCCATCCTCGCCGCGATCATCTGGACCGGCGCCGGCAACAGCCTGCGCATGGCCCGGCTGCGCGAACACCTCCCCGAACTGCGCGCCCGCAACCTCACCCGCCGCGCGGTGCCCGTCGAGACCGACACACCCCTCTCCGAGGCCCTGCGCCGGGCCAACGCCGCCGGCGCCCGCGCCCTGGTCGTCGTCGACCCCGACGGCGTCCCCCTCTCCCTGGTCCGCGAGGCCGCGATCGTCGGCGTGCCCGAGCACCGCCGTCCCTGGGTACCGGTCGGCGGACTCGCCCAGGACCTCACCGACGGCATGCACGTCTCCGCCGAGCTCGCCGGAGAGGACCTCCTGGACGCCCTGCGCGCCACCCCGGCCACCGAGTACCTGGTGGTCGAGGACAGCGGCGAGATCTACGGCGTCCTGTCCGCGGCCGACGTCGAGAGGGCCTTCGTGAAGGCGATGGCGCGGCCCAGCTGAACCTCCTGCCCGCACCGGCGGTGGTCGGCGCCCCCTCCCGGGACGGGTAGGCTGTTCACATGTCCGAACCGACCGGTGCCGCCCGCAGGCGCGGGCCCTTCAAGGTCGGGGACCAGGTTCAGCTGACCGACCCCAAGGGCCGCCACTACACGTTCACGCTCGAGGCCGGGAAGAACTTCCACACCCACAAGGGTTCCTTCCCCCACGACGAACTGATCGGCGCTCCCGAGGGCAGCGTTGTCCGCACCACCGGGAACGTCGCCTACCTCGCGCTGCGCCCCCTGCTCCCCGACTACGTCCTGTCCATGCCCCGCGGGGCAGCCGTCGTCTACCCCAAGGACGCGGGGCAGATCCTCGCCTTCGCCGACATCTTCCCCGGCGCGCGCGTCGTCGAGGCCGGCGTCGGCTCCGGCTCGCTCAGCAGCTTCCTGCTGCGCGCCATCGGCGACCAGGGCATGCTGCACTCCTACGAGCGCCGCGAGGACTTCGCCGACATCGCCCGGCAGAACGTCGAGCGCTACTTCGGCGGCCCGCACCCCGCCTGGCAGCTCACCGTCGGCGACCTCCAGGACAACCTGTCCGACACCGACGTCGACCGTGTCATCCTCGACATGCTCGCCCCCTGGGAGTGCCTGGAGGCCGTCTCCAAGGCGCTCGTCCCCGGCGGCATCCTGTGCTGCTACGTCGCCACCACCACCCAGCTCGCCCGGACCGTCGAGTCCATCCGCGAGATCGGCTGCTTCAACGAGCCGACCTCCTGGGAGACGATGATCCGCAACTGGCACATCGAGGGCCTGGCCGTCCGTCCGGACCACCGGATGATCGGCCACACCGGCTTCCTGCTCACCGCCCGCCGCCTCGCCGACGGTGTCGAGCCGCCCATGCGCCGCCGCCGCCCCGCCAAGGGTGCCTACGGCGAGGACTACGCGGGCCCCAACGCCGACGGAGGCGCCGCCCGCTGACGCGGCCCGCCGCCCCCACAACGAACAGACGCCGTGGCGCAGTTCCCGGCAACCGCCGGGAACTGCGCCACGGCGTCTTCACGTTGACCCGACGACCCGACCGACGGCACGGAGAGCGAAACCCTTCCCGGTTCCCCCGCACCGGAACCGCACACCCCCGCCGTTCCCTCCGTACTGTGACGTGTGGCACGATGCTGGCCACCCCCCACCGGCACAGCCCTCACAGGAGACACTCCTAGTGCAGCCATCCGCCGTCCCGGAGCTCGCCCACACGCACACCCGGCCCATCCACTGGGTCGCCACCGCCACGGCTCTCGCCGGTGTCGTGGCACTCTCCCCGGTCCTGGGGCCCGACGCCGCCACCGCGGCCCCGACGCCCGGACCGCACACGAAGAGCGCCCCGGCGCACATCGCCCCGCCCGACCCCGCGGCCGCCGAGTTCCCCCTCGACTGCGGCAGGGTGAAGGCCGTGGTGAAGAAGAAGGCGTCCGGCGACCTCGACGGCGACGGCCGCCCGGAGACGGTTGCCGTGGTCCACTGCGACTCCCCGATGGGCACCCCGCCCGACGGCGTGTACGTCCTCACCCGAAGCGCGGGCAGTACGGCACCGCGCGTGGTCGCCACCCTCGCCGACCCCGAGGACCGCACCAACGTCGGCGACTTCGCCGTACGTGACGGCGAGGTCACCGCCGTGCTCTTCGGCTACTCCTCCGCCGACGTGCCCAGTTGCTGCCCCGATGTGCGCGAGAACGTGAAATGGCGGTGGGAGGGCGGCGCGTTCGTGCGGTCCGCCCCGTCCGGCGCCAGGAGTGTGTGACCCGCGCGCGGGCGTACGGCGGGGCGCGCGCCCCGGCGTGTGACACATCAGACAGTCGTGACGCGCCGTGTCAAATCGATCACCCGGCGTCCGGCCCGTACACCTCGACGCCGTCCGAAACCCGACGGACGTGGATGCACTCGCCCGGACACTCCTTCGCCGAGTCGACCACATCCGCGAGGAGCGGCAGCGGCACGGGCGTTGTCGCCCCCTTGTCCTGCAACAACTCGTCCTGCGGGCTCTTCACATAGGCCAGACCGTCGATGTCCAGCTCGAACACCTCGGGCGCGTACTGGGCGCAGATGCCGTCACCGGTACACAGGTCCTGGTCGATCCAGACCTCCAGGGCCTCGCCACCGACTCCGGTCTCCTGCCGCACGCTCATCTCTCCTGCCGTTTCCTGCGTCGAACCGAACGGGAATCCGGCCAGCTCTGACGGGTGTTGAACACTTCGACCCTACCTTCGCCTGGGTTCCAATCATCTTCGGTGGGTATTCCCCTGGCGTGAGGGAGAGCGCAAGGGTGAAGATCGGACACACCCCGACCGTCTTTGTGATCTAGGGGTTTCAATCGACACCCGCCCAGGTAGGGTCTGGAAGCGTCCAGCTCCCCTTGGAGGAGGTGAGGACCGTGGCAGCCCACGACGACGACATGAACCGCGGCATCCGCCCAGGACGCGGGTCCGACGACCCGGCCGGGCAGATTGCCTACCTTGAGCAGGAGATCGCCGTCCTGCGACGCAAGCTCGCCGACTCTCCGCGACACACGAGGATTCTCGAAGAGCGGATCGTCGAGCTGCAGACCAACCTGGCCGGCGTGTCCGCCCAGAACGAACGACTCGCCGGTACGCTCCGTGAGGCCCGCGACCAGATCGTGGCCCTCAAGGAGGAGGTCGACCGGCTCGCACAGCCCCCGGCCGGCTTCGGGGTCTTCCTCACGGCGAACGAGGACGGAACGGCCGACATCTTCACCGGCGGCCGCAAGCTCCGGGTGAACGTCAGCCCCGGCGTCGAGCTGGAAGACCTCCGGCGCGGCCAGGAGGTGATGCTCAACGAAGCGCTCAACGTGGTCGAGGCCATGGAGTTCGAGCGCGTCGGCGACATCGTCACCCTCAAGGAGATCCTCGAGGACGGCGAGCGGGCCCTTGTGCTCGGGCACACCGACGAGGAACGGGTGGTGCGGCTCGCCGAGCCGCTGCTGGACGTCACCATCCGCCCCGGCGACGCCCTGCTCATGGAGCCCCGCTCCGGATACGTCTACGAGGTCGTCCCCAAGAGCGAGGTCGAGGAACTCGTCCTCGAGGAAGTCCCCGACATCGGCTACGAGCAGATCGGCGGCCTCGGCGGCCAGATCGAGGCCATCCGCGACGCGGTCGAGCTGCCGTACCTCTACCCGGACCTGTTCAAGGAGCACGAACTGCGGCCGCCCAAGGGCGTGCTGCTCTACGGGCCCCCCGGATGCGGCAAGACGCTCATCGCCAAGGCCGTCGCCAACTCGCTGGCCAAGAAGGTCGCCGAGGTCACCGGCCAGGCCGCCGGCAAGAGCTTCTTCCTCAACATCAAGGGCCCCGAGCTGCTGAACAAGTACGTCGGCGAGACCGAGCGGCAGATCCGCCTGGTCTTCCAGCGGGCCCGGGAGAAGGCCAGCGAGGGCACCCCCGTCATCGTCTTCTTCGACGAGATGGAATCCCTCTTCCGCACCCGCGGCTCCGGTGTCAGCTCGGACGTGGAGAACACCATCGTCCCGCAGCTGCTCGCCGAGATCGACGGCGTGGAAGGCCTGCAGAACGTGGTCGTGATCGGCGCCTCCAACCGTGAGGACATGATCGACCCCGCCATCCTGCGGCCCGGCCGGCTGGACGTGAAGATCAAGATCGAGCGTCCGGACGCCGAGGCGGCCCAGGACATCTTCGGCAAGTACCTCACCGAGCGCCTCCCGCTGCACGGCGACGACCTCACCGAGCACGGCGGCGACAAGGCCATGACGGTCCAGAGCATGATCCAGACCGCCGTGGAACAGATGTACGCCGAATCCGAGGAGAACCGCTTCCTGGAAGTCACCTACGCCAACGGCGACAAGGAAGTCCTCTACTTCAAGGACTTCAATTCCGGCGCCATGATCGAGAACATCGTGGGCCGCGCCAAGAAGATGGCGATCAAGGACTTCCTGGAGAAGAACCAGAAGGGCCTCCGCGTCTCCCACCTGCTCCAGGCCTGCGTGGACGAGTTCAAGGAGAACGAGGACCTGCCCAACACCACCAACCCGGACGACTGGGCCCGCATCTCCGGGAAGAAGGGCGAGCGGATCGTTTACATCCGTACCCTCATCACCGGAAAGCAGGGCGCGGACACCGGACGCTCCATCGACACGGTGGCGAACACCGGTCAGTACCTGTAAAAGCCAGGGCGGCTGCGGGTGCCCCTCGACGGGTACCCGCAGCCGACTGCTTTTCGGGCCACGGCTGGAGCACAGCAATGACGCAAATGATCTCCCCACCAGCGCAAAGGCGTTCTAGGCTCTTCCGTACCGCCGAGTCGCGCAGTGCGGGGACGGGCACCGCACACGCACCGGAGCGCCGGCGGTACAGCAGCGCCCCCGACCGGGGACGCCGCCGGGCAAGGAGGGCCGCATGACCGTACGGCGAGTAATGGGCATCGAGACGGAGTACGGCATCTCCGTCCCCGGCCACCCCAACGCCAATGCCATGCTCACCTCGTCCCAGATCGTGAACGCCTACGCGGCGGCGATGCACCGGGCCCGCCGGGCCCGCTGGGACTTCGAGGAGGAGAACCCGCTGCGCGACGCACGAGGTTTCGACCTCGCCCGTGAGACCGCCGACGCCAGCCAGCTCACCGACGAGGACATCGGCCTGGCCAACGTCATCCTCACCAACGGCGCGCGGCTCTACGTCGACCACGCCCATCCGGAGTACAGCGCCCCCGAGGTCACCAACCCGCGCGACGCCGTGCTCTGGGACAAGGCCGGCGAGCGGATCATGGCCGAGGCGGCGGAACGCGCCGGACAGCTTCCCGGCGCCCAGCCGATCCACCTGTACAAGAACAACACCGACAACAAGGGCGCGTCCTACGGCACGCACGAGAACTACCTGATGAAGCGGGAGACCCCCTTCTCGGACATCGTGCGCCACCTGACGCCGTTCTTCGTCTCCCGCCAGGTCTTCACCGGCGCCGGCCGCGTCGGCATCGGCCAGGACGGCCACGAACACGGCTTCCAGCTCAGCCAGCGGGCGGACTACTTCGAGGTCGAGGTGGGCCTGGAGACCACCCTCAAACGGCCCATCATCAACACGCGCGACGAACCGCACGCCGACGCCGAGAAGTACCGGCGACTGCATGTGATCATCGGCGACGCGAATCTGTCCGAGATCTCGACGTATCTGAAGCTGGGTACGACGGCGCTGGTCCTGTCCATGATCGAGGACGGGTTCATCGCGGTGGACCTGGCGGTCGACCAGCCGGTGCGGACGTTGCACCAGGTGTCGCACGATCCGTCCCTGAAGCGACTGGTCACGCTGCGCAGCGGGCGGACGCTGACCGCCGTACAGCTCCAGATGGAGTACTTCGAGCTGGCTCGCAAGTACGTGGAGGAGCGGTTCGGGGCGGACGCCGACGACCAGACCAAGGACGTGCTGGCCCGCTGGGAGGACACGCTCACGCGGCTGGAGAACGACCCGATGAGCCTGGCCGGCGAGCTGGACTGGGTCGCCAAGCGGGAGCTCATGGAGGGCTACCGGCGCAGGGACGGCCTGGACTGGGACGCCGCCCGGCTGCACCTGGTGGACCTGCAGTACGCCGACGTACGCCCCGAGAAGGGCCTCTACAACCGTCTGGTGGCCCGGGGGCGGATGAGGCGGCTGCTGGACGAGGGAGAGGTCGAGCGGGCCCGTACGAAGCCTCCGGAGGACACCCGCGCGTACTTCCGCGGGCGCTGTCTGGAGCAGTACGCGGACGACGTCGCGGCGGCCTCCTGGGACTCGGTGATCTTCGATCTGCCGGGCCGGGACTCGCTCCAGCGGGTCCCAACCCTGGAACCGCTTCGCGGAACGCGTAATCACGTCAAGGAGCTCCTGGACCGCTGCCGTACGGCAGAAGACCTGGTCAGGGTGTTGTCGGGAAACTGAGCGGGTGCCGGGGTACCCGGGAAGGGCCGGCCGGACAGGGTGGAAAACGCCGGGTCCGGGAATCATCGAGATGGTCCCCGTACGTTGGAGCAACTGCGGGGGCATTGTCGGACCCGGCGAGTAGGGTCTGATCTTGACCGAGCAAGTGTGTCGGGCGAACCGAGCGGGGTGAGGGTGATGGCGACCAAGGACACCGGCGGCGGACAGCAGAAGGCCACCCGGTCCATGGAGGAGGTCGAGGAGCAGGCGGCGGAGACGCAGGCTTCGGAGGACCTCAAGGAGCGTCAGGAAAAGCTGAGCGAGGACGTGGACGACGTTCTCGACGAGATCGACGATGTCTTGGAGGCTAACGCCGAGGACTTCGTGCGATCCTTCGTTCAGAAGGGTGGAGAGTGACTCTGCCTTTGATTCGAAGGTTATGGCGGGGGAGTTGGGGTTGTCCGACGAAAGCGTGAAGCGCTGCTCGCGGTGCAAGCAGTCCAAGCCGCGAGCAGCCTTTGCGAGTAACAAGGCGATGAAAGACGGTCTTCAGGCGTACTGCCGGGAGTGCTCTGCGGCGTACTACCGGCAGCGGCAGGATGCCTGCGGCAGGAGACCCCGCCCAAGGGTTGCTGCACCGGAAGGGCGTAAGTACTGCCAGCGCTGCGAGAAGATCAAGCCGCACTCCGAGTGGGATCGCAACAGGACGGCTTCCGACGGCCTGTCGACAGCCTGTAAGGCGTGCCGGGCTATCGAAGGGCGGGCCCGTCACCTGAAGCGTCACTACGGCCTCACCGAAGCCGAGTGGGACGCGATGGTCGCCTCTCGGATGGGCCTCTGCGTGATCTGTTTGAAGGCTCCGGCCGTACACGTGGATCACTGTCACAAGACGGGTAAGGTCCGTGGCGTACTGTGCTTCAACTGCAATTCGGCCATCGGCAAGTTGGGAGACGATCCTGACGCTGTTCGTCGGGCTGCCGCTTACTTGGAGGGAACTTCGTGGAAGCCAACACTCGTAGCACCGGGCGTCTACCAGCTGCCTTCCTGACGCCTGGGTCCTCCTCCTTCATGGACTTCCTCGGTGAGCATCAGCCGGAGATGCTCCCGGGTAACCGGCAGCTCCCGCCGGTGCAGGGCGTCATCGAGGCACCGCACGGCACCACGATCGTGGCGGTGACCTTCCCCGGCGGCGTCGTGCTCGCCGGTGACCGGCGGGCCACCATGGGGAACATCATCGCGCAGCGGGACATCGAGAAGGTGTTCCCGGCCGACGAGTACTCCGCGGTGGGGATCGCCGGTACGGCCGGTCTCGCCGTGGAGATGGTAAAGCTGTTCCAGCTGGAGCTGGAGCACTTCGAGAAGGTCGAGGGCGCGCAGCTGTCGCTGGAGGGCAAGGCGAACCGGCTGTCGACGATGATCCGTTCGAATTTGGGCATGGCGATGCAGGGCCTCGCCGTGGTTCCGCTGTTCGCCGGGTACGACGTGGACCGGGAGAAGGGGCGGATCTTCTCCTACGACGTCACGGGCGGGCGTTCCGAGGAGCAGGGGTACGCCGCGACCGGTTCCGGGTCGATCTTCGCGCGCGGTGCGATGAAGAAGCTGTTCCGGGACGACCTGAGTGAGGCCGAGGCCACCACGCTGGTGGTGCAGGCGCTGTATGACGCGGCAGACGACGACTCGGCGACCGGTGGTCCCGATGTCGCCCGCCGGATCTACCCGATCGTCACCGTGATCACCGATGACGGCTTCCGCCGGCTCACCGAGGACGAGGCGTCCGACATCGCCCGGTCGGTGCTGGAGCGGCGGCTGGAGCAGCCGGACGGGCCGCGGGCCTCGCTGCTGTAGGCCGCGCGGGAGGGTTGTTCGGTTGTTTGGTGGTCCAGTGACTTTGACAGAAAGGGACGGATAACCGGTGTCGACGCCGTTCTATGTCTCACCCCAGCAGGCGATGGCGGACCGGGCGGAGTACGCCCGTAAGGGCATCGCCCGTGGTCGCAGCCTTGTCGTGCTGCAGTATGCCGACGGGATCGTGTTCGTCGGTGAGAACCCGTCCCGTGCGCTGCACAAGTTCAGCGAGATCTATGACCGGATCGGGTTCGCCGCGGCCGGTAAGTACAACGAGTACGAGAACCTGCGGATCGGGGGCGTGCGGTACGCCGATCTGCGGGGTTACACCTACGACCGGGACGATGTGACGGCCCGGGGCCTGGCGAACGTGTACGCGCAGACGCTGGGGACGATCTTCTCGAGTGTGGGGGAGAAGCCGTACGAGGTGGAGCTGGTGGTGGCCGAGGTCGGGGAGACCCCGGAGTTCGATCAGATCTACCGGTTGCCGCACGACGGGTCCATCGTGGACGAGCACGGCTCGGTGGCGGTGGGGGGTAACGCGGAGCAGATCAGCGGGTACCTGGATCAGCGGCACCGGGACGGGATGACGCTGGCGGAGGCGCTGCGGCTGGCGGTGCAGGCGTTGTCGCGGGACACCAATGGCAGTGAGCGGGAGATTCCGGCGGAGCGGCTGGAGGTGGCGGTGCTGGACCGTACGCGGCCGCAGAAGCGGAAGTTCAAGCGGATCGGGGGGCGTCAGTTGTCCCGTCTGCTGGAAGCGGGTGGTGCGGAGACGGCCTCCGAGGCGGAGGCCGAGACGGACTCCGGCGGAGACGTCGAGTAGGGGGCGCGCGCCTGACGCCTGCGGCACCGCTTTCGCCCCGGTGGGGGTACGGGTCTTGTGCCTGCGGCGCGGTGTTCGGCCCGGTGGGGGTACGGGTCGTGTGCGCCTGCGGCCCGGTGGAGGTGCGGGTTTTATGCCTGCGGCGCCGCTGTCCCTCCGGTGGGGGCTGGGGTAGCGCCTATGGCCGGTGGGTGGGTCGGGGGGGGGGGGGGGGGGGGGGGGGGGGGGGGGGGGGGGGGGGGGGGGGGGGGGGGGGGGGGGGGGGG
>NZ_JBITCL010000040.1:0-34570 GCF_044453165.1 Streptomyces sp. NPDC051740
CTGCAGGGGGGACCCTGTGGGAGAGTAGGACGCCGCCGAACAAATATTGAGAAAACCCCCGTGCCCTTCGGCACGGGGGTTTTCTGCGTTTCAGGGCCGACGGAGCTCGCGGAGTCTTGGAAGAAACCTCGACCCGTCGCCCCCGTGAATCACAGACGTCCAGCCGCCTTCAAAGCCAGATACGCGTCCGCGAGCGCCGGCGCCAGTTCCTCCGGAGTCGCGTCCACAACCGTGACGCCATGGCGGCGGAGTTGTTCCGCGGTGCGAACGCGTTCCGTGTGGGCCTGGGCTGCCGCCGCTGCCTCGTACACCGCGTCGGTGTTTCCGCGCGCCTTGGACATCCTGGCGATGTACGGGTCCGCCACCGAGGCAACGAGAACCGTGTGGCGCTGGGTCAGCCGGCCCAGGACGGGCAGCAGGCCCTCCTCGATGGGGGTGGCGTCGAGTGTGGTGAGCAGCACGATCAGCGACCGGCGGGGGGCCGTACGGAGCGCCGTCGCCGTCAGTCCCCGGGCGTCGGTTTCGACGAGCTCGGGTTCGAGTGTGGCCATGGCGTTGACGAGGGACGGGAGGACGTCGCCCGCCGTGCGGCCCTGGACGAGGGCGCGCAGGCGACGGTCGTAGGCCAGGAGGTCGACGCGGTCACCGGCGCGGGAGGCGAGGGCCCCGAGGAGCAGGGCCGCGTCCATGGAGGCGTCCAGGCGGGGAACGTCGCCGACACGGCCCGCGGAGGTGCGGCCGGTGTCGAGGACCAGCAGGATGTGACGGTCGCGTTCGGGACGCCAGGTGCGTACCGCGACCGCGGACTGGCGGGCGGTGGCACGCCAGTCGATGGAGCGGGTGTCGTCGCCGGGAACGTACTCGCGCAGGCTGTCGAACTCCGTTCCCTCGCCCCGGGTCAGCACGCTGGTGCGGCCGTCCAGTTCGCGCAGCCGGGCCAGTTTGGACGGCAGATGCTTGCGGCTGGTGAAGGGCGGGAGGACGCGTACCGTCCACGGGACCTTGTGGGCGCCCTGGCGGGCGAAGAGGCCGAGGGGGCCGTAGGAGCGGATGGTGACGCGGTCGGCCTGGCGGTCGCCGCGGCGGGTGGGGCGCAGGCGGGTCGTGACGTGCCGGCGTTCGCCTGAGGGGATCGTCAGACGGTGGCGGGAGGCCGCCACCTCCGTACCGGGCTGCCAGCTGCTGGGGGGCCAGGCGTCGCGGATGCGGGCGCGCAGCGGGCGGCTGGACGAGTTGGTGATCGTCAGGGTGACGTCGGCGGTGTCGCCCAGGCGTACCGAGGTGTCGCCGGAGCGGGTCAGGCCGAGACGGCGTACGGGGGCAGCCAGGGCGAAGTCGCAGGCACAGGCCACCGCCAGTGGGGCGTTGACGGCGAGGATGCCCGTCCAGCCGGGTTCCCAGATGCCGACCGGTAGGGAGCCGAGGGCCGCGAGCAGGGCGGCGCGTCCGGTGAGAGCCATCAGCGGGGGACGGGGACGTGGGCGAGGATCGCGTTGATGACCGAGTCGGTCGTGACGCCTTCTATCTCGGCCTCCGGGCGGAGCTGGACGCGGTGGCGGAGCGTGGGCAGGGCAAGGGCCTTCACGTCGTCGGGGATGACGTAGTCGCGGCCGGTCAGCCAGGCCCACGCGCGGGCGGTGGCCAGGAGCGCGGTGGCCCCGCGCGGGGAGACGCCGAGGGTGAGGGACGGCGACTCGCGGGTGGCGCGGCAGATGTCCACGACGTAGGCGGTGATCTCGGGGGAGATCGTGGTTTCGGCGACCGCGCGGCGGGCGGCTTCCAGGTCGGCGGCGTTCGCGACGGGGCGTACGCCGGCGGCGCGCAGGTCGCGCGGGTCGAAGCCCTCGGCGTGGCGGGTGAGGACGTCGATCTCGTCCTGGCGGGAGGGCAGGGGGATGGTCAGCTTGAGGAGGAAACGGTCCAGCTGGGCCTCGGGGAGGGGGTAGGTGCCCTCGTACTCGACCGGGTTCTGGGTCGCGGCGACCAGGAAGGGGTCGGGCAGGAGGCGGGGGGTGCCGTCGACCGTGACCTGGCGTTCCTCCATGGCCTCCAGGAGGGAGGACTGGGTCTTCGGGGGCGTGCGGTTGATCTCGTCCGCGAGGAGGAGGTTGGTGAAGACCGGGCCGGGCTGGAAGGAGAACTCGGCGGTGCGGGCGTCGTAGACCAGGGAGCCGGTGACGTCGCTCGGCATCAGGTCGGGGGTGAACTGGACGCGCTTGGTGTCGAGTTCCAGGGTGGCCGCGAGGGCGCGGACGAGGAGGGTCTTGGCGACACCGGGGACGCCTTCGAGGAGGACGTGGCCGCGGCAGAGCAGGGCGACGACGAGGCCGGTCACCGCGGGGTCCTGGCCGACCACGGCCTTGGCGATCTCGGCACGCAGGGCTTCCAGGGAGGCCCGGGCGGCGGCCGGGTCCCCGGTGTGCGCGGCGTTGTCAGTGGTCGGGTCCATCATGGACGGCGTACCTCTCTTTCGAGGGCGTCGAGGTGGTCGGCGAGCTGGATGAGTGCTGCGTCGTCGCCCGGGGGCGGGCCGAAGAGGAGGGTGTGCAGGGACTGTCCGTCGCCCTGGAGGTGGGCGGACAGCGCGGGGAGCAGGGCCTCGGGCGCGTGCGCCTGGGACACGGGGATGCCCACGAGGGGAGCGAGGCGCGTGCGGGTGGTGGAGCGGAGAGCGGTGGCCGCGCGGTCGCGGGCGTTCGCCTTGCGGTAGAGGCGGGCGCGGCCTTCGACGGTCTCGGAGGCGCGGATCGCCACGGGGAGTTTCTCGGGCACCAGGGGGCCGAGTCGGCGTGCCCGCCAGAGGGCGGCCAGTGCTGCCGCGATGAAGAGTTGCAGGGTGCCCCACAGCCAGCCGGAGGGGAGCAGGTCGAAGAAGCCGCGCTCACCCTCTTCGGAGGCTGCGGAGGCGTCGGCGAGCGAGGGGAGGTACCAGACCAGATGAGGGCGGGAGCCGAGGAGTTGGAGGGCGAGCGAGGCGTTGCCGTGCTCGTCGAGGCGGTCGTTGAGGAGGATGTCGGGCGCGCCGAGGAGGACGGTGTCGCCGTCGCTGTCACCGGAGGGGTCCGGGATGCGCAGCAGGGTGGCGAGGCGCTCACTGGGGTAGCACTCGTCGGCGGTGAGGTGGGTGGTGGTGTAGCGGATGCCGCCCAGGTCGGCGGTGCCCGCGCGGCGGGCGGCGGGCAGGTCGCAGCCGGGGGAGAGGGTGGAGTCGAAGCTGGTGGCCGGGTCGGCGGTGACGCCGGGGGCGAGCCGTTCCACGGAGGCGCTGCCGGCGGAGACCAGGACGGTGCGGCCGCCGGAGCCGGTGGTGGCGGAGTGCAGCCGGGACTGCTGGGGCCCGGTCAGGAGATCGGGGACGGCGACCAGGAGGGTCGTGTCGGGGCCGGCCGCGGCGGTGGCCTCGTCGAGGGTGGTGACCACGTGCGTGTCCACCCCGCGGTCGGCGAGGAGTTCGGCGACGGCGCGGCTGCCGTAAGGATCGGCGGAGCGCGGGTCGAGTTCGCCGTGCCGGGCGTCGGAGCGGACCACGGCGATGGCGACGGCCGCCGCGATCAGCAGCACCAGCGCCAGGGCGATACCCCGCGTGCGGGTCCACACCTGGCGGGCGGTGGGCGAGGCCGAGGTGGACGGGAGCGTGGCCTCGGTCGTCATCCGGCGGCTCCCTGGCGGGCGGTGGTGTCCGTGCTGTGGGCGCTGCTGGTCGCGAGCTGTGGTTTGGTGCGTTCCAGGTCGCGGTCGAGTTCGGCGAGCCGGCGGTACGACTGTTCCGTGGCGGACCGGCCGCCGTATGTGACGTCGTCGAAGGAGCGGGCGGCGGTGTGCAGCCGGTCGGTGTGGGCGGGCAGGGCGCGGCCGGCCTCCGCGGCGGCCTCGTCGGCGGTGCGGCCGGGGCGGAGGTCGAGCAGGGCGCGTTCCTCCAGGGCGCGGACGACGGCCCGCATGCGTTCCTGTACGGCCTGGTTCCAGTGGCCCTGGGCGGCGTGCGCCTCGGCTGCCGCGCGGTGTTCGGCGGCGCTGCGGGGGCGGTCGTCGAACAGGGCGGGGGCCGAGGTCGGTTCGCGGCGCGGAGTGCCCAGGCGCCACCACAGGGCGCCCAGGACGGCGATCACGGCCGCGATGACGACGACCAGGCCGAGCGTGCCGCCGGGTGTCGCGGTGGAGGCGGTGCCGAACAGCTCGTCGACCCATTCCCAGAAGGTGTCGAGGGCCTGCTGGAACCAGCTGGGGTCGTTCTCGTGGTACATGCCTTTGGACAGTTCGCGCCGGGCGGCCTCCCGCGCGGGGTCGCGCGGGATGGTGACGGGCGGCTCGTCGTCGCCGCGCAGCAGCAGGCGTACGACGGTGTCGGCGGCCGCGGGCAGCGCCTGTACGGATGTGAGAACTCCCCCCGTGGCGGTCACGCCGTCAGCTCCCCGGGGTGGTGCCGGGTCCGTGGCCCTGGATGCCGGCGGCGCGGGCCAGTTCGAGGTCGAGGGCCTCGCGGCGGATGCGCTGGTCGACGTAGAGGAGCACGGTGACGCCGGCCGTGATCGGGAACGTGATCATGGCGCCGATGACCGAGCCGATGCCGCTGACGATGAGGAACGTCCAGCCTATGTCGCCGCCGGCGCTGTTGAGGAAGCCGGAGACGCCGTCGCCGCCGACGGCCGCGGCGAGGAAGGTGAAGGGGATGACGATGATCGACGCGACGACGTTCGCGATGATCGTCGCGAGCAGCTGGATGCCGAAGACCCGCCACCAGGAGCCGCGCACCAGTTTGGCGGAGCGGCTCATCGCCTTCACGATGCCCTGCTTCTCCAGCATCAGCGTGGGCGAGGCCAGCGACAGGCGGATCATGAGCCACAGGGTGACGACGACGGCGCCGATCAGGCCCAGGACGGTGAGGGCGATGCCCGCCCCGCTGTCCGTGGCGAGGGTGACGAGGAAGCCGGGCAGCGCGCCGACGGCCATGATGCCGACGGTGATGAGCAGCAGCAGGCAGATCAGGCCGAACAGCTTGACGATCTGGGGGCGTGCGTCGCGCCAGGCCTCGCGGGTGGTGACCGACCTGCCGAGTACCGCGCGGCTGGTGACGGTCGTGAGCAGGGCGGTGGCGGCGACGGTGCCGACCAGGGTGACCAGGAAGACCACGCCGGAGTTGAGCAGGGCGTCGCCCATGGCGTCGGTCAGTTCGCCGAGGGTGGCGCTGGGGTCGTCGAGGACCGCGGTGCTGGAGTTGTCCAGAGCGAGGCCCTGGAGCAGCACGACGACGATCTCGGTGAGGACGGCGACGGTCAGCGAGATGCCGAGGACCGTGCGCCAGTAGGCGCGCATGGTGGAGACGGCGCCGTCGAGGATCTCGCCCACGCCGAGCGGGCGGAGCGGGATGACGCCGGGCTTGGCCGCGGGCGGGGGGCCTCCCCAGCCGCCGCCCCAGGCACCGTAGCCGCCGGGTCCGCCGTGACCTCCGTAGCCGCCGGGCCCGCCGGGTGGCGGGGTGCCCCAGCCCGGTCCGGGCGGCGGGGACGGGGGCGTCTGCCCGGGGCCTGTGGGGCCGGGCGGGCCGGTGGGTGCGGACCACTGGGCGGGTGGTGGCTGTTCCTTCGACCACTTCGCGCCCGGGTCCTGCGGGGCCTGGCCCGGCTGTCGGGGCTGGTCGGCGGGGTGCTGGGGGTCTGGACGGCCGGCGGGCTCGGCAGGGCCGGACGCGCCCGGTTCCTGCCCTTCGGACGGGGCGGATCCGGGCGAGGCCCAGCCCGGAGTGTCGTTCATCGTCGCTCCTTCACGGTGCCCGTCCGCGGTCGCGGCGGCGGCTTGGCTGCCATCGTGCCATGGGGTGGTCATCAACCGACCTGCCGAGGTGAGGGCTGCGTACCTTCAATTGTCCGTGCGACAGGGGGCAGACTGGCCGCATGGCTGATCAGTACGCACACAGCGGCGACAACAAGCGGCCGACCGAGATCCCGGCGCTGCGCTGGGAGGAGCCGCCCGAAGGCCCCGTCCTGGTCCTGCTCGACCAGACGAGGCTGCCTGCCGAGGAGGTCGAACTCGTCTGTACGGATGCGCCGGCGCTGGTGGAGGCGATCCGCTCGCTCGCCGTGCGCGGTGCTCCCCTGCTGGGCGTCGCGGGAGCCTACGGCGTCGCGCTCGCCGCCGTACGGGGCTACGACGTGGACGACGCGGCGGCGGCGCTGGAGAGCGCCCGGCCCACCGCGGTGAACCTCGCCGTCGGCGTACGCCGGGCGCACTCCGCCCACCAGGCCGTCCTCGCCCGCGGCGGGGACGCCCGGCAGGCGGCCGGGGCCGCGCTGGCCGCGGCACGGCAGCTGCACCGGGAGGACGCCGAGGCCAGTGCCCGGATGGCCGAGCACGGGCTGGCGCTCCTCGACGAGCTGCTGCCCGGCGGCGGGCACCGGATCCTCACGCACTGCAACACCGGTTCGTTGGTGTCGGGCGGCGAGGGGACGGCGTTCGCGGTGGCGCTGGCGGCGCACCGGGTGGGACGGCTCCGGCGCCTGTGGGTGGACGAAACGCGTCCATTGCTGCAAGGTGCTCGCCTGACGGCGTACGAGGCGGCCCGCAGCGGCATGGCGTACACCCTGCTCACCGACAACGCGGCGGGATCGCTGTTCGCGGCGGGTGAGGTGGACGCGGTGCTCGTCGGCGCGGACCGCATCGCGGCCGACGGCTCGGTGGCGAACAAGGTGGGGAGCTATCCGCTCGCGGTGCTCGCGCGGTACCACCATGTGCCGTTCATCGTGGTGGCACCGGTGACGACGGTGGATCCGGAGACGCCGGACGGGGCGTCCATCGAGGTGGAGCAGCGTCCCGGTCATGAAGTGACCGAGGTCACGGCACCGCAGGTGCCGGTGGCCGGAACGGAAGCAGGAGGGGGGATTCCGGTGGCGCCCCTGGGGACCCAGGCGTACAACCCGGCGTTCGATGTGACGCCGCCGGAGCTGGTGACGGCGATCGTCACCGAAGAAGGTGCCGTTTCGCCCGTGACGGCCGAGGCCCTGGCCGCGCTGTGTGCCAGGTCACGCCAGGTCACGATGAGCTAATGGGATGATGTCGTTTATGAAGGGACGAGTCCTTGTCGTCGACGACGACAGCGCACTGGCCGAGATGCTCGGCATCGTGCTGCGCGGTGAAGGTTTTGAGCCGTCTTTCGTAGCCGACGGCGACAAGGCGCTGGCCGCTTTCCGCGAGGCCAAGCCCGATCTGGTGCTCCTGGACCTGATGCTGCCCGGCCGGGACGGCATCGAGGTGTGCCGCCTGATCAGGGCGGAGTCCGGGGTGCCGATCGTGATGCTCACGGCGAAGAGCGACACCGTCGATGTCGTGGTGGGCCTGGAGTCCGGGGCCGACGACTACATCGTGAAGCCGTTCAAACCGAAGGAGCTGGTGGCCCGTATCCGGGCGCGGCTGCGCAGGTCGGAGGAGCCGGCGCCGGAGCAGCTCGCCATCGGTGACCTGGTGATCGACGTGGCCGGGCACTCCGTGAAGCGGGACGGGCAGTCGATCGCGCTGACGCCGCTGGAGTTCGACCTGCTGGTCGCGCTCGCCCGCAAGCCGTGGCAGGTGTTCACGCGCGAGGTCCTGCTGGAGCAGGTCTGGGGCTACCGCCACGCGGCGGACACCCGGTTGGTGAACGTGCATGTGCAGCGGCTGCGCTCCAAGGTCGAGAAGGACCCGGAGAAGCCGGAGATCGTGGTGACCGTCCGTGGTGTCGGATACAAGGCAGGACCGAGCTGACATGTCCGGTGACAGTGCCGCTTCGGCGCCCGGTCGGTCCGGGGGCCGTCCGGGGCGGCCTGTCGGCCGGAAGTCTCCGGGCTCCCGCTGGGGGCGCCTGCTCGACGGCGGGCTGCTGCAGGGCGGGGTCCAGGGCAGTCCGGTGATCCGGCTGTTCGTGCGCTGGGTACGTCGGCCGCTGCTGCCCGTCATGCGGCTGTGGCGGCGCAACATCCAGCTCAAGGTCGTCGTCACCACGCTGCTGATGTCGCTGGGCGTGGTCCTGCTGCTGGGCTTCGTCGTCATCGGGCAGGTGCGCAACGGTCTGCTGGACGCCAAGGTGAAGGCGTCGCAGAGCCAGGCCACCGGCGGGTTCGCGGTGGCCAAACAGCAGGCCGAGGAGGACGTGAGCGTCACGGGCGACGACGGCGCGGCGGTGGACGGCCGTTCCTCGCAGAGCGTCATCCAGTGGATGAGCGACCTCGTGGAGTCGCTCTCCAGCGGCGGCCAGGGCGCCTTCGACGTGGTGACCCTGCCCGCGGGCGACGAGAGCGGCAGCGGACGCGGACCGCGCGCCTCCGGCGAGGTCAACCCGACGGCGAGTGTGCCGGCGGCGCTGCGGGAGAGGATCGACACCAGCGCGTCGGCGGCCCAGAGCTACACGCGCATCGTCTACGACACCAACAAGCCCTCCCAGCCCGGCCTGGTCATCGGCAAGCAGGTCAACGACCCCAACGGCGACCCGTACCAGCTGTACTACCTCTTCCCGCTCACCCAGGAGGAGAAGTCGCTGAGCCTGGTCAAGGGCACCCTGGCGACCGCCGGGCTGTTCGTCGTCGTACTCCTCGGGGCGATCGCCTGGCTCGTGGTGCGCCAGGTCGTCACGCCGGTGCGGATGGCGGCCGGGATCGCCGAGCGGCTCTCCGCCGGGCGGCTGCAGGAACGTATGAAGGTCACCGGCGAGGACGACATCGCGCGGCTCGGCGAGGCGTTCAACAAGATGGCGCAGAACCTCCAGCTGAAGATCAACCAGCTCGAGGACCTGTCGCGGATGCAGCGCCGGTTCGTGTCGGACGTGTCGCACGAGCTGCGGACGCCGCTGACGACGGTGCGGATGGCCGCGGACGTCATCCACGAGGCGCGCGAGGACTTCGACCCGGTGACCGCGCGGTCGGCGGAACTGCTCGCCGACCAGATCGACCGGTTCGAGTCGCTGCTCGCGGACCTGCTGGAGATCAGCCGGTTCGACGCGGGCGCGGCGGCGCTGGAGGCGGAGCCGATAGACCTGCGCGAGGTCGTACGGCGGGTGGTCAGCGGGGCGGAGCCGCTCGCCGAGCGCAAGGGCACGCGGATCAGGACCGTCGGCGACCAGCAGCCCGTCGTCGCCGAGGCCGACGCGCGGCGTGTGGAGCGGGTACTGCGCAACCTGGTCGTCAACGCGGTGGAGCACGGCGAGGGCAGGGACGTCGTCGTCAAGCTCGCCGCGGCCGGCGGGGCGGTGGCGGTGGCCGTGCGCGACTACGGCGTCGGGCTCAAGCCCGGTGAGGCGACCCGGGTCTTCAGCCGCTTCTGGCGGGCCGACCCGGCACGCGCGCGTACCACCGGCGGTACGGGGCTGGGGCTGTCCATCGCCCTGGAGGACGCGCGGCTGCACGGCGGCTGGCTCCAGGCGTGGGGCGAGCCGGGCGGCGGCTCGCAGTTCCGGCTGACGCTGCCCAGGACCGCGGACGAGCCGCTGAGGGGGTCGCCGATACCGCTGGAGCCCAAGGACTCGCGGCGCAACCGCGGGCCGGACGACACCGGCCTGCCGCGCGGCGGCGGGCACGGCGAGAAGCGCGCGACGGTGCCGGCGCGGCAGGCGGGCACCGACGGGCCGACGCGGGACCCGTTCGCGCTGAGGCCGGCGACCGCCACCCCGACGGCCGACCCCACCGCGCTGCCCGGCAGCGGCGCACGCGTGGTGGCCCGGCCCGCCCCACCGGCACGAACGGGCAGCACGCGGATGACACCGGGGGCGCGGAGCACGACTGCGGACGGCGATGACGGGTTCCCGGAGACCGGCGGCGGTTCCGGGGGACGACCGGACGACGGGGGTGCGGAGGCTTCCGCCGCGAGCGGAGACGGCTCGGGTCAGGGAGCGCGGGCCGGACACGGTGGCTCCGCGCGGGAGCCGGACGCCGGCCGTGACGAGGGCTCGGGGGCGTCGGCCGCGGGGAGCGGCGACGGTCCCGGGCCGGGCGCGGACGGTGGCCGTGACCGGGATCCGGAGGCCGGCCGGGAGCCGGGGCGCGGGGCCGGGGTGGACGGTGGCGAGGGCGGTCGGAGTGTGGCGCGGGACGCGGACAGGGACGGGGAGGCTTCGCGTGGGCGGCGGTGAGCGCGGCCGGGGGGTGCCGGTGCGGACGGTGGCGTACGTCGCCAGTGGGGTCGTTCTGCTGGCCGGGTGTGCCTCCATGCCCGACAGCGGGGATCTGCGGGGCGTCGAGTCGACGCCGCGGCAGGACACACAGGTGCGGGTGTTCGCCATGCCGCCCAGTGAGGACGCCACTCCCACGCAGATCGTGCAGGGCTTCCTGGAGGCGCTGACCAGTGACGACCCCGACTACAAGACCGCGCGCCAGTATCTGACCCGTGAGGCGGCGAAGACCTGGAAGCCGGAGCTGTCCACCACCGTGCTGTCGGACGGGCCGGGCGCCCAGGCCGACAGCACGGACCGGCAGGACGCCGGTTCCCTGTCCTACACGCTGACCGGGACCAAGGTCGCCACGGTGGACGCGCAGCAGTCGTACGCGCCCGCCTCCGGGCCCTACGACGAGCTGGTGCGTCTCACGAAGGACGCCAAGAGCGAGCAGTGGCGCATCGACGTGGTGCCGCAGGGCGTCGTCATGGGCAAGTCGGACTTCCAGCGCAACTACATGTCCGTCAACAAGTACTACTTCGCCTCGGACAGCGCGGGAGCGGCGCCGATGACGGTCGCCGACCCCGTCTATGTGCGCAGTCACGTGGACCCCACGACCCAGATGGTGCGCTCCCTCGTCGAGGGGCCCACGACCTGGCTGGACCCCGCCGTCAGGAGCGCCTTCCCCGCGGGGACGGCGTTGCGGAAGGGCGCCGGCCCGCTGACCCCGGACGACCGGGGCAGACTGACCGTGCCGCTCAACGACAAGGCGGCCGAGGTCGACACCGGCCGGTGCGAGGAGATGGCGGCCCAGCTGCTGTTCACGCTGCGCACGCTCAGCCCCGCGGTGGACGAGGTCGAGCTGCGGGCCGGCGGCGGGCAGCTGTGCTCGCTCGCCCAGAACGGGGTCGAGCTCGTCGCCACCCGGGGCGCGCTGGACACGCCCGACCACCTGTACTTCGTCGACGACAAGCACCGGCTCGTGCGGATCACCGCGGGCAGCAGCGACACCGAGCCCGCGCCGGTGCCCGGTGCGCTGGGCGGGGGCGAGAAGGCGCTGCGGTCGGTGGCGGTCGCCCGGGACGAGCGGACCGCGGCCGGGGTCGCCATCGACGGCAGGTCGCTGTTCGTCGCCTCGCTGGTGTCGGGGAGCTCCCTCGGGGAGCCCGTGCTGCGCAGCACGGGCAAGACCGAGGAGGACAGGCTGACCACGCCCAGCTGGGACGCGCAGGGTGGCCTGTGGGTGGCCGACAGCGACCCCGCCGACCCGCGGCTGTACTTCCTGGAGGAGGGCGCGGGTGAGCCGGTCGAGGTGCGGACGCCGGAGCTGGACGGCCGTGTGCGGGCGGTCCGGGTGGCCGCCGACGGGGTGCGGATCGCGCTCGTCGTGGAGAAGGACGGTCGGAGTTCCCTGGTGATCGGGCGGATCGAGCGGAACGGCGGAACGGGTGAGCGGCCGGTGGTCACCGTGCTGGACCCGCGCTCCGCGACGCCGGTGCTGGAGCAGGTCACGGCCATGTCCTGGGCCGGGGACAGCCGGCTCGTGGTGGTCGGACGGGAGCAGGGAGGCGTGGAGCAGATGAAGTACGTCGAGGTCGACGGCTCCACGCCGGACGTGCCGCCGCCCGCCGCCCTGACCGGCGTCAAGGCCGTCACCGCCTCCGAGGACGAACAGGCGCCGCTGATGGCGTACTCGGTGGACGGGATCGTACGGCTGCCCTCGGGCGCGCAGTGGCAGAAGGTGACGGAGGGGACCGCGCCGGTCTATCCGGGGTGAGCCGGGCCGGCCGGACCCGTCCCCCGGGTTATCCACAGGGGTGGCCGGGTGCGGTGGGCGTTGGCACAGTGGTCCCATGCGGGACTGGTGGCAGGACCTCACCGACCTGGTGCTCCCGGCCGAGTGCGGCGGCTGCGGCAGAGCCCGTACGGTGCTCTGCGCCCGGTGCCGTACGGCACTGAGCGGGGCCGTGCCGCGCCGGGTGCGGCCGGTGCCCGAGCCGGCCGGGCTGCCCTCGGTGCACGCGGCGGCCCGGTACGCGGACGAGGTGCGCGCCACGCTGCTGGCCCACAAGGAGCGGGGTGCCCTGGCCCTCTCCGGACCGCTCGGCGAGGCGCTGGCGGGAGCGGTGCGGGCGGGACTGGCGGCGGTCCGTGCGCCGTGCGCGGGCGGCGGCCCGGTGCTGCTCGTCCCCGTTCCCTCCGCACGGCGTGCGGTGCGGGCGCGCGGTCATGACCCCGCCCGGCGGATCGCCTACGCGGCGGCGGGTGAGCTGCGGCGGGCAGGGGTACCCGCACGAGTGCTTCCCGCGCTGCGGCAACGGCGGGACGTGGCCGACCAGTCGGGGCTGGGCTCCCGGCAGCGGCTGGCCAATCTCGCGGGCGCGCTGACGGTGGTGCCGGGATGCGGCCGGCTGCTTTCGGCGGGCCGGGTCGTCCTGGTCGACGACCTGATGACGACCGGGGCGTCGCTGGCCGAGGCGGCGCGCGCCGTGCGGGCGCGGTCGTGGGCCGTGTCACCGGATCGGGGCGCCGAATCGAGTATTTCGGGGCCCGCGCTCGTGTACTGGGGTGAGACACGGGAAAGGAGAGGGGAACAGCGGAGCGGACCAGTTCAACAGTGGACGGGTCGGCGGCCGGGCCGGCCGCCGGTCACGGCGGGCGCGGGCGGCGCCGACGGGATGTGCGCGGCCGTCGTCGCGGCGTCTCCGGACGCTTTCGAAATAAACCGGAACTGACTGAGAACGTGCGTCGTTACAGGTAATGAGAGGGTTAATTCACGAGAATGGAGGTATGGCGCGGTAGAGGGTGACGCCATCCGTCCGAGCGAGATATGTTCGGTTGTGAGGGAAAGCCGCAGGCCACACCTCTCGAATCCGATTGCCGTGCTGCGGGTTTTTCGTCATCACCCGTGCCGGTGGAGTGGAGATCTCGCCCATGGGGGAGGAGGTGGACGTCACCGAGTCCGAGGTTCCGGACGTCACCGGAATCTGGTGCAAAAGGGAGACGCTCCGCACCGAGGCGGAGTGATCCGGGAACGGAGTTCTGCGTGGACATCGTCGTCAAGGGCCGCAAGACCGAGGTGCCCGAGCGGTTCCGGAAGCACGTGGCCGAGAAGCTGAACCTGGAGAAGATCCAGAAGCTCGATGGCAAGGTGATCAGCCTCGACGTCGAGGTGTCCAAGGAGCCCAACCCCCGACAGGCCGACCGCAGCGACCGGGTGGAGATCACGCTCCGCTCCCGCGGTCCGGTGATCCGGGCGGAGGCAGCGGCGAGCGATCCGTACGCGGCGCTCGACCTGGCAGCGGAGAAGCTGGACGCCCGGCTGCGCAAGCAGCACGACAAGCGATTCTCACGGCGCGGCGCGCGCAGGATCTCGGCCGCCGAGGTCCCCGACCACGTCCCGGGCGCGGCGACACTCAACGGGGCCGGCGCGGGCTCCGTCACGGAAGAGCGGGAAGCCGTCCCCACCAAGAAGATCGGCTCCCTGGAAGTCCAGGGCGACGGACCGCTGATCGTCCGTGAGAAGACCCACGTGGCGGCGCCCATGACCCTCGACCAGGCGCTCTACGAGATGGAGCTGGTCGGGCATGACTTCTATTTGTTCATCGACTCCGAGACCAAGGAACCCAGCGTCGTCTACCGGCGGCACGCCTACGACTACGGCGTGATCCACCTCAGCACGGACACGATGGTCACCCAGACGCAGTCCCCCGAGGCGGGTGGGACGCTCGGCGGCTGACCCGCCGCGTGACGGCCGAACCGGTGCCCCTGGTGCGCGTGTGCGCCCCCAGGGGCACCGGTGTGCGCCCACTCGGCGCGCACACCGGCACCCCGGTGACAGCGGGGCATGGAATCATGGCTGCAACGGCCCAACCGGTGGGCCGCTGCCTTGGGTTGGCGATGGTCAGGACCACAGGCCACAGCCTTCAGGGGGAGGAACGATGGCGGACAGCTTCGGACCGATGCGTGACGGGGACGCCGACGACGGCGTCGTCGGCATGGGCCCGGACGCGGGCACACCACGCAAGGAGCCGATCAGAGTCCTTGTGGTGGACGACCACGCGCTGTTCCGCCGCGGACTGGAGATCGTGCTCGCGGCCGAGGAGGACATCCAGGTCGTCGGCGAGGCGGGGGACGGCGCGGAGGCGGTGGAGAAGGCGGCCGACCTGCTGCCCGACATCGTCCTGATGGACGTGCGGATGCCCAAGCGGGGCGGGATCGAGGCGTGCACCTCCATCAAGGAGGTCGCCCCCAGCGCGAAGATCATCATGCTGACGATCAGCGACGAGGAAGCCGATCTCTACGACGCCATCAAGGCGGGCGCGACCGGTTATCTCCTCAAGGAGATCTCCACGGACGAGGTGGCCACCGCCATTCGCGCGGTGGCCGACGGGCAGTCGCAGATCAGCCCGTCCATGGCGTCGAAACTGCTCACCGAGTTCAAGTCGATGATCCAGCGCACCGACGAGCGTCGGCTGGTGCCCGCGCCCCGGCTGACGGATCGTGAACTCGAAGTCCTCAAGCTGGTGGCCACGGGAATGAACAACCGCGATATCGCCAAGGAACTGTTCATCTCCGAGAACACCGTGAAGAACCACGTGCGCAACATCCTGGAGAAGCTCCAGCTGCACTCCAGGATGGAGGCGGTGGTCTACGCGATGCGGGAGAAGATCCTCGAGATCCGGTGACGGCGCCCCGCGTCAGGCCAGGGCCCGGGCGAGCTCCAGGGTGAGGGCCTCACGCAGCTCCGGTGCGTCGACCCGCTCCACGCGCACGTCCGTGCAGTCCACCCAGCCCGCCGCCTCCACCAGGGCCCGGGCCACGGCGGGGACCGCCTTGCGGCCGTCCAGCGTGACCTGCTTGGCCACCAGTGTGCGGCCCTCACGGGCCGGGTCGACCCGGCCGACGAGCCGGCCGCCCGCGAGGACGGGCATCGCGAAGTAGCCGTGCACCCGCTTGGGCTTGGGCACGTAGGCCTCAAGGCGGTGGGTGAAGCCGAAGATCCGCTCCGTGCGCGCCCGCTCCCAGACCAGGGAGTCGAACGGGGACAGCAGCGTCGTACGGTGCCGGCCGCGCGGCGGTGTCGCCAGGGCCGCCGGATCGGCCCAGGCCGGCTTGGACCAGCCCGCCACCGTGACCGGGACCAGGCCCGAGCCGTCGATCACCGCGTCGACCTGATCGCCCCTGAGGCGGTGGTAGTCGGCGATGTCCGCGCGCGTGCCCACGCCGAGGGACCGGCCGGCCAGGCGGACCAGACGGCGCAGGCACTCGGCGTCGTCCAGCTCGTCGTGCAGCAGCTCCGTGGGGATCGCCCGCTCGGCGAGGTCGTAGACGCGCTTCCAGCCGCGGCGCTCGACGCACACCACCTCGCCGTACATCAGGGCGCGCTCGACGGCGACCTTGGTGCCGGACCAGTCCCACCACTCGCTGGTGCGCTTGGCGCCGCCCAGCTCCGTGGCCGTCAGGGGGCCCTCCGCGCGGAGCTGCTTGATCACCTGGTCGTAGGCGCCGTCGGGGAGCTCGTGGCCCCAGAGCGGGCGGGCGCGGTAGGCGCGGCGGCGGAAGGCGAAGTGGGGCCACTCCTCGACGGGGAGGATGCACGCGGCGTGCGACCAGTACTCGAACGCGTGCGGCGGCCGGTCCGCCTCCTTCCAGTACGCCTCCTCCACGGTCCGGCGTCCCACGGAGCCCAGACGGGCGTACGGGATGAGCTCGTGGGAGCGGGCGAGGACGGAGATGGTGTCGAGCTGCACCGCGCCCAGATGACGGAGGACGCCCCGGACACCCGAGCGGCGGTCCGGGGCGCCGAGGAATCCCTGGGCCCGCAGGGCGATGCGGCGGGCCTCGTCTGCCGTCAGTTCCGTGGTCGGGCGCGGAAGGGTCGTCATACGTCCGCACGATAGAGGGCGGCACTGACAACGCCGGTGGGCCCGGGGCTCATCCCCGCCCGGGAACGTAGGGCGCCGTGGAGGGAAGTCCCAGGTCGGACGGGAGCAGGGAGCCCACCCAGCAGTCCCGCAGCACTCCCTTGCTGCTGAGCGAGGAACGCAGGACGCCCTCGAAGGTGAAGCCCGCGCGCTCCGCCACCGCGCGGGAGGCGACGTTGCCCACCTCCGCGCGCCACTCCACGCGGTCGACCGACATCCGGGTGAAGGCCCAGCGGGAGGCGGCGAGAGTGGCCTCGGTGATGTAGCCGTTGCCGCGGTGCTCCTTCGCGCCCCAGAAGCCGATCTCGCCCGTCCCGGGGGAGTGCATGGTGATGCTGAGCATGCCCGTGAGTTCCCCGGTGGGCAGGAAGACGCCGAAGGTGAACATCGAACCGTCGGCCCACCCGTCGGGAGCGATCTGCTCCGTGAAACCCCGCGCGTGCTCCAGGAGGTATGGGGAGGGGACCGCGGTCCAGCGCTGGATGTCCGGGTCCTGGCAGATCGCGTACACGGTGTCGGTGTCCTGCGGGCCGACCGTGCGCAGCAGGAGGCGGTCGGTGGTGAGCGTGACGGGTTCCATCGGCCGATTCTGCTCGCGCGGGGTGAACGGCGCCATCCCTTTCGCGGTGCGTGAGGTGGTGATCACCCTTCGCGCAATTCGCCGGTGTGAGACGGCACCATCCGAGGGGCCCGGACGTTCTCCTTTTGAAGCAGCCGTGAAACGGATTAGGAAGCAGCCGACGGTCACCCCTGTGGCAGGCCTCCCGGCGTGGCGGGGTCCTCGCATACGATGGCCGTTGCTCAGTCAGTGAAATGGAAACCGACCGTCCCAGGCCCGACCGGCAAGGAGACCAACCCCCGTGTCCGTCCTCTCGAAGATCATGCGTGCAGGCGAAGGCAAGATCCTGCGCAAGCTGCACCGCATCGCGGACCAGGTCAACTCCATCGAAGAGGACTTCGAAGGCCTCTCCGACGCCGAGCTGCGGGCCCTCACCGATGAGTACAAGCAGCGGTACGCCGACGGTGAGAGCCTGGACGACCTGCTCCCCGAGGCGTACGCCACCGTCCGCGAGGCCGCCAAGCGCGTCCTGGGCCAGCGGCACTACGACGTCCAGATGATGGGTGGCGCCGCCCTGCACATGGGCTACGTGGCCGAGATGAAGACCGGTGAGGGCAAGACCCTCGTCGGCACCCTGCCCGCGTATCTGAACGCCCTGTCCGGTGAGGGTGTCCACATCATCACGGTCAACGACTACCTGGCCGAGCGCGACTCCGAGATGATGGGCCGCGTCCACCGCTTCCTCGGCCTGAGCGTCGGCTGCATCCTCGCCAACATGACGCCGGCCCAGCGCCGCGAGCAGTACGCCTGCGACATCACCTACGGCACGAACAACGAGTTCGGCTTCGACTACCTGCGCGACAACATGGCGTGGTCCAAGGAGGAGCTCGTCCAGCGCGGGCACAACTTCGCCATCGTCGACGAGGTCGACTCCATCCTCATCGACGAGGCCCGTACGCCGCTGATCATCTCCGGTCCGGCCGACCAGGCCACCAAGTGGTACGGCGACTTCGCCAAGCTGGTCAAGCGCCTCAAGCGCGGCGAGCCCGGCCAGCCGCTCAAGGGCATCGAGGAGACCGGCGACTACGAGGTCGACGAGAAGAAGCGCACGGTGGCCATCCACGAGTCCGGTGTCGCCAAGGTCGAGGACTGGCTGGGCATCGACAACCTGTACGAGTCGGTGAACACCCCGCTCGTGGGCTACCTGAACAACGCCATCAAGGCCAAGGAGCTCTTCAAGAAGGACAAGGACTACGTCATCATCGATGACGAAGTCATGATCGTGGACGAGCACACCGGCCGTATCCTCGCCGGCCGCCGCTACAACGAGGGCATGCACCAGGCCATCGAGGCGAAGGAAGCGGTGCCGATCAAGGACGAGAACCAGACCCTCGCCACGATCACGCTGCAGAACTTCTTCCGCCTCTACAAGCGCCACGACCACGACGGCAAGGAGCAGCCGGGCCTGTCCGGCATGACCGGTACGGCGATGACCGAGGCCGCCGAGTTCCACCAGATCTACAAGCTCGGCGTGGTGCCCATCCCGACCAACCGGCCGATGGTCCGCAAGGACCAGTCGGACCTGATCTACCGCACCGAGGTCGCCAAGTTCGAGGCGGTCGTCGACGACATCGAGGAGAAGCACCGCAAGGGGCAGCCGATCCTCGTCGGCACGACCTCGGTGGAGAAGTCCGAGTACCTCTCGCAGCAGCTCAGCAAGCGCGGCATCCAGCACGAGGTGCTGAACGCCAAGCACCACGAGCGGGAGGCGTCGATCGTCGCCCAGGCCGGTCGCAAGGGCAGTGTCACCGTGGCCACCAACATGGCCGGCCGTGGTACGGACATCAAGCTCGGCGGCAACCCCGAGGACCTCGCCGAGGCGGAGCTGCGTCAGCGCGGTCTCGACCCCGAGGAGCACATCGAGGAGTGGGCGCACGCCCTGCCCGAGGCCATCGAGCGGGCCGAGGCGGCGGTGAAGGCCGAGAAGGAAGAGGTCGAGAGGAACGGCGGCCTGTACGTCCTCGGCACCGAGCGGCACGAGTCGCGGCGCATCGACAACCAGCTGCGCGGTCGTTCCGGCCGTCAGGGCGACCCGGGCGAGTCCCGCTTCTACCTCTCGCTCGGTGACGACCTGATGCGGCTGTTCAAGGCGCAGATGGTCGAGCGCGTGATGTCCATGGCGAACGTGCCGGACGACGTGCCGATCGAGAACAAGATGGTCACCCGCGCGATCGCGTCCGCGCAGTCGCAGGTGGAGACGCAGAACTTCGAGACGCGCAAGAACGTCCTGAAGTACGACGAGGTCCTCAACCGGCAGCGCGAGGTCATCTACGGCGAGCGGCGCCGTGTCCTGGAGGGCGAGGACCTGCAGGAGCAGATCCAGCACTTCATGGACGACACGATCGATGCCTACGTCCAGGCGGAGACCGCCGAGGGCTTCCCCGAGGACTGGGACCTGGACCGGCTGTGGGGCGCGTTCAAGCAGCTGTACCCGGTGAGCGTCACCGTCGAGGAGATGGAGGAGGAGGCCGGTGACCGTGCCGGTCTGACGGCCGAGTTCATCTCCGAGTCCATCAAGGACGACATCCGCGCGCAGTACGAGGCCCGTGAGACGCAGCTCGGTTCCGAGATCATGCGTGAACTGGAGCGCCGGGTCGTGCTGTCGGTCCTGGACCGCAAGTGGCGCGAGCACCTCTACGAGATGGACTACCTCCAGGAGGGCATCGGCCTGCGCGCGATGGCGCAGAAGGACCCGCTGGTCGAGTACCAGCGCGAGGGCTTCGACATGTTCACCGCGATGATGGACGGCATCAAGGAGGAGTCCGTCGGCTACCTGTTCAACCTGGAGGTCCAGGTCGAGCAGCAGGTCGAGGAGGTCCCGGTCGAGGAGGCCAAGCCGGTGGCCGACCTGGAGAAGCAGGACGCGGTGCCCGCGCAGGCGGGTCCGCGCCCCGAGATCCGGGCCAAGGGGCTCGACGCCCCGCAGCGGCGGAACCTGCACTTCTCCGCGCCGACGGTGGACGGCGAGGGCGGCACCGTCGAGGGTGACTTCGCCACCGACGACGAGCCGGTGCGCTCCGAGGCGGACGGCCTCACGCGTGCGGAGCGCCGCAAGCAGTCGCGGGGCGGGCGTCGCCGCAAGAAGTGAGCGGACCGTGAGAGGCCGAGGGCCGGACACCTTCTGGGGTGTCCGGCCCTCTGGCTTTTCACGGGTGAGCTCAGCGGGTGTCCGCGCGGTGCGCCCGCGGGCCGCCCAGCTCCACGGCGGTGCAGCGCCAGCGCAGATCCCGGCCCTGTTCCAGCCGGAAGGCCATGGCACGCAGCCTGTCCCCGGCCCCGATCCGGGCGAACGCCTCGATGGCGCCCTCGCGGGGCTCGAACCAGCCGATGTCGCGTACGACGGGGCGGACACCCCGGGTACGCAGTGGCCCGCGCTCAGCCAGCCGGATCAGCTCGTCGTAGGCCTGCCCGGCGGTGTGACGCAGCATCGCGTGTACGGGGCGCTGCCCGCTGAGAACGGCGAGCAGCAGCTCGGCGAAGCGGTCGGTGGGCCCCGGCTGGGGGACGACGGGACGGAGAGGAGGCCGGTCGGTGACGCGCGGGCGGGCGTCGGCCGCCTCCCGGGTGCCCCGTGCGGACGGCACCGGCGAAACGGTCCGCCGGCCCGCACGGCCCGGCGGACGGTTGTCGGCGGGCCGGGTCGGAAGAGCCGCGGCAGTCGGCCGACGCCCACCGGGAGAGGGGGCGGAGACGGCCCTACCGGTGGGGATACGGGGCGGGGCGGTACCCGTGGGGGACGGCAGGCCCCCGTCGGCGGACGAGGTGAGTGCGCTGCTTCCTGAGGGCGTGTGGGGCACGGCGGCGCCGGTGGTGGTCGGGTGGTCCTGGGCGGTGGGAGTGGCGGATGTGGTCCTGCGCGAACCCGTGCGGGGTGCAGTGGTGACCGCGCGGGAGGATCGGCTTTCGTCAGGGAGCGAGGTGAGTGCGGTGCTTCCCGGGGGCGTGTGGGGCGCGGTGGTGGCAGTGGTGTCCGTGGGGGAGGGGACCCCGTCGGGGGAAGGGGCGGGTGTGGGTCGGCCCGCGGGAGTGCGGGGTGGTGTGGCGGCTGCGGGGCGGCGGGGGTCTCGGCGGGTGGGGGGACGGTGGGCGGGGCGGTGCTGGGCTCTGGTCATGACCTTGTGCATGGGGGACCCCGTTCGATGGGCCCGGGGCGGCCGGGGGGCCGTACCGGGCGGTAACTTCGTGGTTGGGGATCTTGTACGGGGGCGTGCGGTGCGGTGGCAAGGAAGCGAAGGGCGGGCCGGAAGGGCCGGGGAATTCACCTATCAGGGTGGTTCAGGGGGTCCTCGGTCCCATGATCACGCGGGCGTGCCGGGTGAATTCCCGGACGTGGGTGGACGCGGCCGAGGGTGTGGGCGGGGGCTCGATGGGGGACGCCCGCACGTATCCTGAAGGCTCCTTCGGAGCTCCGATCACACGAAAGCGGCCGACCATGCGCGTCTACGTCCCCCTGACCCTCCCCGGGCTCGCCGAGGCGTACCGGACGGGTGCGCTGGGCGACGGGCCGTTCCTCGCGTACGCCGTGACGCCCGCGCTGCGCGAGTGGTACCTCTCCGACGACATCGAGGAGCTGGAGTACGCCGCGCTCAGCCGCGCCGCGCTGGCCTCCCTGCGGCTGCTGGCGGCGGACGCCGGTGCGCCGCGCCGCCGGGTCGTGGTCGCCGTGGACGTGTCCGACGGCGCCGCCTCGACCGACCCCGACCGGGGCCTCGACCCGGCCGCCCTCGGCGAGGTGCGGGTCGCCGGCGCCGTACGGCTGGCCAAGGCGGCGGCGGTGCACGTGGACGCGGCGGACGCGGAGGCGGACGTGACGGCCGCCGCCGAGGCGCTGCCCGCGGCGGACGGCGGGGACGACGACGCGCAGTACACGGTGGACGGCGCGGAGGACCACGAACTGCTCTGGTACGCCACCCAGGAGATCCCCAACCTGGTGGGCTGACCTGCGGGTCTCCTCATTGTCAGTGGGGGCGGGTACGTTTTCGGGCATGGGGACGCACATGGACGCGCACATCGTCTGGGACTGGAACGGCACGCTGTTCCACGACGTCGACGCGGTCATCGGGGCGACGAACGCGGCCTTCGCCGAGCTGGGCCTGGAGCCGCTCACACTGGAGCGGTACCGGGAGCTGTACTGCGTGCCGGTGCCCAAGTTCTACGAGCGGCTGATGGGGCGGCTGCCCAGCGCGGCCGAGTGGGAGCTGATGGACTCCACCTTCCACCGCCACTACACGGAGCACCACGTGCGGTGCGGGCTCGCCGAGGGCGTGCTGGAGCTGCTGACGGGGTGGGCGTCGGCCGGCCGCAGCCAGTCCATCCTCAGCCTGTACGGGCACGAGGACCTGGTCCCGCTGGTGAAGGGCTTCGGGATCGAGGCGCACTTCATACGGGTCGACGGGCGGACCGGACCCTCCGGGGGCGGCAAGGCGGAGCACATGGTGCGCCATCTCCGCGCGCTGACCGGGGTCGACCCGGCGCGCACGGTGGTGATCGGCGACGCGGCCGACGACGCGCTGGCCGCACAGCACGTGGGAGCCCGCGCCGTCCTGTACACCGGCGGCTCCCACGGCCGCGCCGGCCTGGAGGCGGTGGGGGTGCCGGTGGTGGACACGTTGAAGGAAGCGGTGGTGGTGGCGGAGCGGCTGGTGGCTGCGCCCTGACGTTGACGTGGCCTCGGGCTCCTGCAGCGGGTACCGGGGTAGGGGGCTGGGCGGGGGTGGTGTGTAGCCCGGCGCTCGCGGGGTGCCTCCCCCACTCTCGGCTCCGCTCGAGCGGAGGTACCCCCACCGCCCACCCGTGCCGCCCTGGGGGTACCTCCCAGGCCCTTGAGGCACTGGGGGAGGCACGACTGCCCGCAGCTCTGTCGGTGCACTGTGCAGAACGTCAAAGTTCGCGGCCTGGTTTTGTACACATACGGCTCATGACGGGGGGCCTGTAAGGAGAGATAGCCTTGGTGGCGTGATCAGCGCGATAGCTCGCGGGGACCTCGGCGTCCCTGCTGTGCGCCCGGAGAACACGGACGACATCCGTGACCGGGCGACGGTCGCTGGTCTTCGCGGGCGGCACGGGGCCAAGAGGGCACCCGGGACGCGGCGCACCTCCCGGGGAAAGGCGTCGCAGAGAGCGACGTCACACCAGCCGGGCGCGTCGAATTCGGCCGAGAAGTCCCCGCTCCTCTCACCTCACGGCATAGCGTCGGCACAGACCGGACACCCCGTGTCGTACCACCGCACCACGAGGTCGGAGACCGTACTTCCTTCTACGTCACGCAACGGCGCGCGACAGGAGCCAGAGGACCATGCAGACCAAGCTGGACGAAGCCAAGGCCGAGCTGCTCGAGAGGGCGGCCCGGGTAGCTGAGAACAGCCCGGCCGGGGGGAAACTGCCGACCGGGACGACGGACAAGGGCATGCCCGACCAGGACACCGTGCTCGAGTTCCTCCAGCGCTACTACCTGCACACCGCCCCGGAGGACCTGAGCGACCGCGACCCGGTCGACCTCTTCGGAGCCGCCTACTCGCACTACCGGCTCGCCGAGAGCCGCCCCCAGGGCACGGCCAACGTCCGCGTCCACACCCCGACCGTCGAGGAGAACGGCTGGACGTGCAGCCACTCCGTCGTCGAGGTGGTCACCGACGACATGCCCTTCCTGGTCGACTCCGTCACCAACGAGCTGACCCGCCAGGGCCGCGGCATCCACGTCGTCATCCACCCGCAGTTCGTGGTCCGCCGGGACGTCACCGGCAAGCTGATCGAGGTGCTCGCCACTCCGCCCGGCGGCGACCTCCCGCAGGACACGCGCGACCTTCCGCACGACGCGCACGTCGAGTCCTGGATCCACGTGGAGATCGACCGCGAGACCGACCGCGGCGACCTCAAGCAGATCACCGCCGATCTGCTGCGCGTGCTGTCCGACGTCCGCGAGGCCGTCGAGGACTGGGGCAAGATGCGCCAGGCCGCGACCGCGCTGGCCGAGGCGCTGCCCGACGAGCCCGTCCCCGCCGACCTGTCCGCGCCGCAGGTGGAGGAGGCCCGCGAGCTGCTGCGCTGGCTCGCCGACGACCACTTCACCTTCCTCGGCTACCGCGAGTACCAGCTGCGCGAGGACGACTCGCTGGCCGCCGTCCCCGGCACCGGCCTCGGCATACTGCGCTCCGACCCGCACCACGCCGCCGACGAGGGCCACCCGGTCAGCCCGTCCTTCGAGCGGTTGCCCGCCGACGCCCGCGCCAAGGCCCGCGAGCACAAGCTGCTGGTGCTGACCAAGGCCAACAGCCGGGCCACCGTGCACCGGCCGTCGTACCTGGACTACATCGGCGTCAAGAAGTTCGACGCGGACGGCAACGTCGTCGGTGAGCGCCGCTTCCTCGGACTGTTCTCGTCCGCGGCCTACACCGAGTCCGTGCGCCGGGTGCCGGTGATCCGCCGCAAGGTCGAGGAGGTCCTGGAGCGCGCCGGCTTCTCGCCGCACAGCCACGACGGGCGCGACCTGCTCCAGATCCTGGAGACCTACCCGCGCGACGAGCTGTTCCAGACCCCGGCCGACGAGCTCCAGTCCATCGTGACGTCGGTGCTCTACCTCCAGGAACGCCGCCGGCTGCGGCTCTACCTGCGGCAGGACGAGTACGGGCGCTACTACTCCGCTCTCGTCTACCTGCCCCGCGACCGCTACACCACCGGCGTCCGGCTGCGGATCATCGACATCCTCAAGGAGGAGCTCGGCGGCATCAGCGTCGACTTCACCGCCTGGAACACCGAGTCGGTCCTCTCCCGGCTGCACTTCGTGGTCCGCGTCCCGCAGGGCACCGAACTGCCCGAGCTGTCCGACGCCGACAAGGAGCGCATCGAGGCCCGGCTCGTCGAGGCCGCCCGCTCCTGGGCCGACGGCTTCGCCGAGGCGATGAACGCCGAGTTCGGCGAGGAGCGCGCCGCCGAGCTGCTGCGCCGCTACTCCGGCGCCTTCGCCGAGGGCTACAAGGCCGACCACTCCCCGCGCGGCGCCGTCGCCGACCTGGTGCGCCTGGAGGAGCTCGGCGAGGAGCGCGACTTCGCGCTCAGCCTGTACGAGCCGGTGGGCGCGGGCGCCGAGGAGCGCCGCTTCAAGATCTACCGCAGGGGGGAGGCCGTCTCCCTGTCCGCGGTGCTGCCGGTGCTCCAGCGGCTCGGCGTCGAGGTCGTCGACGAGCGGCCGTACGAGCTGCGGTGCGCGGACCGCAGCGTGGCCTGGATCTACGACTTCGGTCTGCGGATGCCGAGGAGGGCCGGCGCCGACCACCTCGGTGACGACGCCCGTGAGCGGTTCCAGGACGCCTTCGCGGCGACCTGGACCGGCAAGGCGGAGAACGACGGCTTCAACGCCCTCGTGCTCAGCGCCGGACTGACCTGGCGGCAGGCCGTGGTGCTGCGGGCGTACGCCAAGTACCTGCGCCAGGCGGGCTCCACCTTCAGCCAGGACTACATGGAGGACACCCTCCGCCACAACGTCCACACCACCCGGCTGCTCGTCTCCCTCTTCGAGGCGCGGATGTCGCCGGACCGGCAGCGCGCCGGGTACGAGCTGGTGGACGCGCTGCTCGAAGAGGTCGACGCCGCCCTCGACCAGGTCGCCTCGCTCGACGAGGACCGCATCCTGCGCTCCTTCCTCACGGTCATCAAGGCGACGCTGCGCACCAACTTCTTCCAGGAGGCGCGTGACGGCGTACCGCACGACTACGTCTCCATGAAGTTCGACCCGCAGGCCATCCCGGACCTCCCGGCGCCACGCCCGGCGTTCGAGATCTGGGTGTACTCGCCGCGCGTCGAGGGCGTGCACCTGCGCTTCGGCAAGGTCGCGCGCGGCGGTCTGCGCTGGTCGGACCGCCGGGAGGACTTCCGTACGGAGATCCTCGGCCTGGTCAAGGCGCAGATGGTGAAGAACACCGTCATCGTGCCGGTCGGCGCCAAGGGCGGCTTCGTCGCCAAGCAGCTCCCCGACCCGGCCGTGGACCGCGACGCCTGGATGGCCGAGGGCATCGCCAGCTACCGGACGTTCATCTCGGCGCTGCTCGACATCACCGACAACATGGTGGCCGGCGAGGTCGTGCACCCGGCGGACGTCGTCCGGCACGACGAGGACGACACCTACCTCGTCGTCGCCGCCGACAAGGGCACCGCGAAGTTCTCGGACATCGCCAACGAGGTCGCCGAGTCGTACAACTTCTGGCTCGGTGACGCCTTCGCCTCCGGCGGCAGCGCGGGCTACGACCACAAGGGCATGGGCATCACCGCGCGCGGCGCCTGGGAGTCCGTGAAGCGGCACTTCCGGGAGCTGGGCGTGGACACCCAGACCCAGGACTTCACGGTCGTCGGCATCGGCGACATGTCCGGTGACGTGTTCGGCAACGGCATGCTGCTCAGCGAGCACATCCGCCTGGTCGCCGCCTTCGACCACCGGCACATCATCATCGACCCGAACCCCGACGCGGCCGTCTCCTACGCCGAGCGACGCCGTCTGTTCGAGCTGCCGCGCAGCTCCTGGGAGGACTACGACACCGGGCTGCTGTCGGCCGGCGGCGGGATCTTCCCGCGCAGCGCCAAGTCCGTCCCGGTCAACTCGCAGATCCGCGAGGCCCTCGGCATCGAGCCGGGCGTCACCAAGATGACCCCGGCCGACCTGATGAAGGCGATCCTCAAGGCACCGGTGGACCTGCTGTGGAACGGCGGCATCGGCACGTACGTCAAGGCCTCCACCGAGTCCAACGCCGACGTCGGCGACAAGGGCAACGACGCCATCCGCGTCGACGGCAAGGACCTGCGCGTCGAGGTCGTCGGCGAGGGCGGCAACCTGGGCTGCACCCAGCTCGGCCGGATCGAGTTCGCGCTGCACGGCGGCCGGATCAACACCGACGCGATCGACAACAGCGCCGGCGTGGACACCTCCGACCACGAGGTGAACATCAAGATCCTGCTCAACGGTCTCGTCAAGGACGGCGACATGACCGTGAAGCAGCGCAACAAGCTGCTGGCCGGGATGACCGACGAGGTCGGCCGGCTGGTGCTGCGCAACAACTACGCGCAGAACACCGCCATCGCCAACGCGCTGGCGCAGTCGAAGGACATGGTCCACGCCCAGCAGCGGTTCCTGAGGCACCTGGTGCGCGAGGGCCTGCTGGACCGGGCCCTGGAGTTCCTGCCCACCGACCGTCAGATCCGCGAGCGGCTCTCCTCCGGGCAGGGCCTGACCGGACCGGAGACGGCCGTGCTGCTGGCGTACACGAAGATCACGGTCGCCGAGGAGCTGCTGGCCACCTCGCTGCCCGACGACCCGTATCTGAAGGTGCTGCTGCACGCCTACTTCCCGACGGAGCTGCGCGAGCAGTTCCTCGACCGGATCGACACCCACCCGCTGCGCCGTGAGATCACCACGACGGTGCTGGTCAACGACACGGTCAACACGGGCGGTACGACGTATCTGCACCGCCTGCGCGAGGAGACCGGCGCGTCGCTGGAGGAGATCGTCCGGGCGCAGACCGCGGCCCGCGCGATCTTCCGCTCCTCGGTGGTGTGGGACGGGGTCGAGGCGCTCGACAACTCGGTCGACGCGGACGTCCAGACCCGCATCCGGCTGCACTCGCGCCGGCTGGTGGAGCGCGGTACGCGCTGGCTGCTCAACAACCGGCCGCAGCCGCTGGAGCTCGAGGAGACGGTGTCGTTCTTCGCCGAGCGGGTCGAGCAGGTCTGGGCGCAGCTGCCGAAGCTGCTGCGCGGCGTGGACCTGGACTGGTACCAGCGGATCTACGACGAGCTGAGCGGCGCCGGTGTCCCGGACGAGCTGGCCACCCGGGTCGCCGGGTTCTCCTCGGCCTTCCCGACGCTGGACATCGTGTCGGTGGCCGACCGGACGGGCAAGGAGCCGCTGGACGTCGCCGAGGTGTACTACGACCTCGGTGACCGGCTGCGCATCACCCAGCTGATGGACCGCATCATCGAGCTGCCGCGCGCCGACCGCTGGCAGTCCATGGCCCGCGCGGCGATCCGCGAGGACCTGTACGCGGCGCACGCGGCGGTGGCCGCGGACGTGCTGGCGGAGGGCAACGGCTCCTCGACGCCGCAGCAGCGCTTCACGCAGTGGGAGCAGAAGAACGCGGCGCTGCTGGGCCGGGCCCGTACCACGCTGGAGGAGATCCACGGCTCCGACACGTTCGATCTCGCCAACCTGTCGGTGGCGATGCGGACGATGCGGACGCTGCTGCGGTCGCACTCGTAGGCACACGTGCGTGAGGGCGCCCCGGGCCGTGTCGGGTCCGGGGCGCCCTCGTGTCGTTGTGGTGCCTTGGGTGGGTGTTGGCGGGGATCCGGTGCGGGGGCGCCGTTCCAGGCAATGGTTTATGTGTGACTGTCCGATTCTCGTCGTCTGCTCCGCCGGGGAGGGCCGGTGCGCGCCGTGCCGCGGTCCGGACGGCGGTCGCCGGCCGGACCGCGGTCCTGGCCGTCGCCGGACTCGTTCTCGTCCTGGTGGTCCTGGTGATCGTGCGGCTCCCGTGGGTCGGCGACCTGGGCATGCACGCGGCGACCGTGCAGCGGCTGCGGCACAGTCCGCTCGACCCCGGCAATCCGCTGGTCGACGCGGACACGCCGAGCCCGTACTACTCGCCGTGGATGCTGCTGCTCGGCGTCGTCGCCCGAATACCGGGTCTTCCGGTCTTCGTGGTGCTGCGGCTGGCCGCCGTTGCCGGACTGGCGCTGCTGGTGACGGGCGTATGGCGGTACGTGCGGACGCTGAGCGCGCACCGGGCCGCGCCCGCGCTCGCCCTGCTGAGCCTGCTGCTGCTGTGGGGCACGACGCCGTTCCTGTGGAGCGGCTTCCCGGGGCTGCACTCGCTCGCGCTGACGGTGTCGTATCCGAGCACCTTCGCGCTCGGGCTCGCCTTTCACTTCTGGGCGTGGCTGACGTGGGCGCTGCGCCGGGGGGCCGGGTGGGCGGTGTGGCTCGGGCTGGGAGCGCTGTGGGGGGTGATCCTGCTCTGCCACCAGTTCTCGGGGGTCGTGGCCACGATGGGGGCCGTCGCCACGGTGCTCGCGGCGGGGCGGGCCGGGCGCGCGGTGGGGTCGCGGATCGGCGCCGGGGTGGTGGTGGGGGCGGTGGTGTTGTGGGTGTGGCCGTACTACGACTTCTTCGCGCTGTTCGGCGCGGCGGGGGGTGGCCTGGACGCGGTGCACCGGGGGTTGTACGGGCATCCGGTCGCGCGGTTCGGGCTGGTCCTGCTCGGGGTGGCCGCGCTGGTCCCGCGCGCACGGCGGGACCGCCGGGATCCGCTGGTGGTCTTCTTCGTGCTGGGGGCGCTCGTCGTCGCGGCGGGGTGGCTGAGCGGCCACTACTCGTGGGGGCGTGCGCTGCCGGCCGTGGTGATTCCGGCGCAGCTCGCGGTGGCGCTGGAGGTGGTGGGGGCGGGGCGGCGGTGGCCGCGGGCCGGGTGGGCGGTTCTGCTGGCGGGGGCGCTGCTGATCGGCGGGTGGGCGCAGGCGGGGGCACTGGGGTACGTGGTGCCGCGCGGTGCGCTGCCGGCGGTGGTGGAGGACCGGTGCCGGGTGCCGTGGACGGGGTACCACTGGATCACGCCGTGGGTGCGGTACGGGGACGTGGTGATGGCGGAGGGGCGGGCGGCCCGTCAGATTCCGGCGTACGGGCCCTACACGGTCGCTCCGGGGTATCCCGACTTCTTCCTCCCGGACGAGGAGCGACGGGTGGCGGTCACGGAGGCGTACTTCGGGGAGCGGACGCCTCCGGCCGTGCGGCGGGAGACGGAGCGGGAGTACGGGGTGCGGTGGGTGGTGGACCGGACGGGTGGTCTGGAGGACGACGGGCTGCGAGTGGTGGCGCGGGGGCCGGAGGGGGAGGCGCTCTATGCGGTGCCCTGAGCCGTGACGGGGGGGCGGTCCGGTTTTGTTTCGCCCCCGCAGCCCCTTCCCGTCCCGACCCGGGGGCGCTGCCCCCGGACCCCCGCTCCTCAAACGCCGGAGGGGCTGAGTTCAGCCGGAGGGGCTGAGTTCAGCCGGGCGGGCTGAAGACGCTCGCCACCAGGCGGGCCGCTCGGCGTACCCGGGGGACGGCCATACGGCGGGCCGCGGGGTGCAGCAGGCTCGCCGTGAGGCCGGTCGGTCGCCAGCGGAGTTGGAGGCGGCCCGGGTCGTGGCCCTCGGGTTCGACGGTGAGGTGGTGGTGGGGGACGTGGGCGGTCAGGGGCGGGAAGGTCAGGGGGGCCAGGAGCAGCCCTCGGTTGTCGTGGCCCCGGCAGGTCAGACGGACCAGGGGGTGACGCACCCCGGTGAAGCCGCTCAGCGGGAGGCGTGCGGTCGCCGGGTCGAGACGGACGTGGCCCTCGAAGACACCGGGGCGGACCGGGGAGAGACGGAAGGGGACGGTCAGGCGGCGACGGCCGGGGGAGAGGAGCAGGCTCGCGCGCTGGGGGCCGACGGGGAGACGCAGGGCCGGGTCGTACGTGCGTACGGTCAGGTCGACGGAGGCGCCCGGGCCCCGAGCGAGCTCCGTGACCTCGTGGCGGAACCGGGCGACGGAGAACGGGCGGGTGTCCGGCTCCAGCTCGGTCAGGTCCAGTTCACGGCGGGCGCCCGCCGACTCGGGGACCCGCCCGCCCCAGTACGTACGGCCGTCCGGGCCCGTGGTCAGCTCCCTCGGGGCGACATCGTGCCCCAGCCCCCGGGCGGCCCACCGGACCTCGGTCAGCCGCCGGTCGCGGACGAGCTGGAGCACCACCCGCTCGGCACGGGGCAGCCGGGCGTACGCGCCCGGCGACAGCGTCTCCAGGTACGGGTTCACCAGGTCCGCGAAGGACGCCAGCCACTCCTCGTCCCGGTAGGGCAGGTCGCCCGCGTACATCCGGAAGTCGTGCTTCAGGAACTTGTGGTCCTTGTCCTCGCGCAGCCCCTCGTGCCCGCTCTCCGTCAGGAAGGCGTCGATCAGCCGCTGCACGTGGATCCGGTCGCGGACGTTGGTGAGCAGATGCCGCTGGTTGGAGATGGACGCGCCGTCGGAGCCCGCGTACGGGGCGACGTACCAGAGGTACACCGGCTCCGGGACGATCGTGAACCGCTTCGCCAGGCAGTACGCCTGGGCCGAGAAGAGCTGGTCCTCGTAGTGGATGCCCTCGGGGAAGCGCAGGTCGTGCCGGTCGAGGAAGGCGCGGGCGTACATCTTGCCGGTCGACAGGTGCTCGAAGAACAGCCGCGGGTCGGCCTCGATGCCGTCCAGGGTGCGGCGTTCGCGCACGAGGTGCGGCATCCAGGTGGAGCGGCGGCCGGTGTCCACCCGGATCCGCCGCACCGCGCCCATCGCGAAGTCGAGGTCGCGCTCGCGGTGCGCGGCGAGCAGCGAGGCGACCGACTCCGGCGGGAGCTCGTCGTCGCTGTCGAGGAACACCAGGTACGGCGCCCGCGCGATCTCCAGGGCGCGGTTGCGCGGCGCGCTGCACCCGCCGCTGTTCTCCGGCAGCCGCAGGCACCGGATACGGCCGTCGCGGGCCGCCAGCGCCCGCGCCACCCGGGGGGTGTCGTCCGTGGAGTGGTCGTCGCTGATGACGATCTCGATGTTCCGGTGGGTCTGGCGGCGCACGGACTCCACCGCGCGGGGGAGCCGTCCGGCGTCGTTGTGCACGATCACCGTGACGGTGACGTCGGGGAGCTGAGCGGTGCTCATGACGCCTCCTCGGGGGTGGGTGCCGGGGTGCGTTCCCCGATCGGCAGCACCGGCGGCAGCGACGCCTCGTCCTGGCCGAGGAAGACCCGGCGGACGACGCGTTCGGCGGCGCGGCCGTCGTCGTACTCGCAGAACCGGCGGCGGAAGACGGCCCGCGCCTTCGCCGCGCCGTCGTCGCGCCAGGCGTCGGTGGTGAGGATCCCGGTCAGCTCGTCCTGGGTGCGGGCCACCGGGCCGGGCGCCTCGGCCATCAGGTCGAAGTAGACGCCGCGGGTGGTGCGGTACGTCTCCCAGTCGTCGGCGTGGACGACGATCGGGCGGTCGAGGTTGGCGTAGTCGAACATGATCGACGAGTAGTCCGTGACCAGGACGTCGGCGGCCAGGCACAGCTCCTCCACCGGGTCGTAGGACGAGACGTCCACGATGCGGCCGGAGCGGCGCAGGCCGGTCAGGGGGGAGGCGGCACCGTCGTAGAAGTAGTGGCCGCGCACCAGCAGCACGGTGTCCTCGCCGAGCCGTTCGGCGAGGGCGGCGAGGTCCAGGCGCGGGGTCCAGCCAGCCTCGTAGTCGCGGTGCGTGGGCGCGTACAGGACGGCCCGGCGGCCGGGCGCGATGCCGAGGCGCGCGCGGACCGCGCGGATGTCGTCGGCGCCGGCCGTGTAGTAGACGTCGTTGCGCGGATAGCCGTGGTCGAGCGAGACGAACCGCGACGGGTACGCCCTCTCCCACATGCGGGTGGTGTGGCTGTTGGCGGAGACGCTGAAGTCCCACTTGTCGACGCGTTCCAGCAGTGCGTCGAAGTCCAGGCCCCGGGCGGCGGCCGGGAACGGCAGCTGGTCCACGCCCATGCGCTTGAGCGGGGTGCCGTGGTGGGTCTGGAGGTGGACCGCGTCGGGGCGTTTGACCACGGCGTTCGGGAAGTTGACGTTGTTGACGAGGTACTTGGCGGTGGCGAGCACCTCCCAGTAGCGGCGGGTGCCGGGGACCACGTGGTCGGTGCCGGGCGGGAGCAGGGCGGCGTTCTCGCCGGTCACCACCCACACCGGGTGGATGTGCGGGGCGAGTTCGGCGAGCTTCGCGGCGATCGCGGCCGGGTTGCAGGCGACCCCGCGGTTCCAGTAGGCGGCGAACACCGCCAGGTGGGGGTCGACGGGGCGGTGCAGGGCCCGGCGGTACCGGAGGTCGCGGACCTGTGTGCCGAGCCGGCGCCGGCCGGTGCGCACCGTGGACCGCACGGTGCGGCGGACGCGGTTGGCGGCCTGGAAGGCGCGGTACTTGCCGTAGGCGCCCTCTTCGAGCAGGGAGCGGCGGACGCCTTCGAGGCCGGCGGGGCGCCGGTGGCCCTCGGGGCGGCGGCGCAGGGCGGCGACCGAGGCCCGGTGGAAGAACTCCCGGGCCACGTCCTCGGGCATGTCGCCGCGGGTGAAGGCGCGCAGGCAGTCACGGACCATGATCTCGTAGAGCACGGTGTAGACGGCGGGGCGTTCGCGGGCGAGGTCGAGGAGGCTCTCGTAGCGGTCGACGAGGGCGTAGTGCTGTGCGGGGGTGAGCGGCGGGAGGGCGGCGGGACGCGGCCGGCGGTCCTCGTGGGCGATGTGCGGCAGGGCGGCGACGCGGTCGGCGAGCAGCAGGGCGGCGAGGGCCGCCCGCGGTTCGTCGTCGGTGGTGAGCTGTTCCCCGTGCGCCCGCCAGAAGCCGGCGCGCAGGACGCGGGTGCCGAGCAGCGGGGTCAGGCGCAGCAGGTAGGCGCTGTCGTCGAGGGCGAGGTCGGCGCGGCCCGCGCGGGCGAGCAGGGGGCCGTCCGCCGAGGAGGGCCCGGAACCGCGCCAGGTGCTGCGCAGGTGGTCCAGGAGCAGGACGTCCACGGCGGCGGGGAGCCCGGCGACCCGTTCGGCGACGGTACGGGTGCTGCCGGGCGGCAGGCCGTCCTTGGCGCGGACGAAGTGCAGCCAGCGGCCGGCGGCCCGCGCCGCCCCCGCCGCCCTGGCCGTCGCGTCGGACGTGCCGTCGGGCAGGGGCAGCACCTGGACGTGCGGGGCGTGCCGCTGGGCGGTCTCGCGGGCCCAGTCGCCGACGGCGGCGACGACGACCTCGGTGTCCGGGAGGGGGTGGGCGGTGAGGGAGTCGAGCAGGCCGGTCAGGTGGTCCTGCGTGTTCGGCCCGTGGACGATGACGCTCAGCTCGGGCATCGCGGGGCTCCTTCGGCTGCTTGTCGCTCCGGACGGTCCTCTTCGGTCATATTGGCATCAATACGATGAAGAGGGCGCGCGGGCGTGGGCCTCAGGAGGGCACCGGCACCGCCTTCGGCTGAGGCTGTGGCTTGCGGGCCTTGGCCGAACCTCCGGTGAACGCCTCGTACTCCTTGAGCACGTCCTCCGTCGGCCCGTCCATCAGCAGCTCGCCCCGCTCCAGCCAGAGCACGCGGTCGCAGGTGTCGCGGATCGACTTGTTGTTGTGGCTGACCAGGAACACCGTCCCCGCCCGCTCGCGCAGCTCCCGGATGCGGGCCTCGGAGCGCTTCTGGAAGGAGCGGTCGCCGGTGGCCAGCGCCTCGTCGACGAGGAGGACGTCGTGGTCCTTGGCGGCGGCGATGGAGAAGCGCAGCCGGGCCGCCATGCCGGAGGAGTAGGTGCGCATCGGCAGGGTGATGAAGTCGCCCTTCTCGTTGATCCCGGAGAAGTCGACGATCTCGTCGTAGCGTGTGCGGATCTCCTCGCGGGACATGCCCATGGCGAGCCCGCCGAGGTGGACGTTGCGCTCGCCGGTCAGGTCGCGCATCAGGGCCGCGTTGACGCCGAGCAGGGAGGGCTGGCCGTCGGTGTAGATACGGCCGTTCTCCACCGGGAGCAGTCCGGCGACGGCCTTGAGCAGGGTCGACTTGCCCGAGCCGTTGGTGCCGATGAGCCCGATCGCCTCGCCCCGGTACGCCACGAAGGAGACCCCGCGCACGGCGTGCACCTTGCGCACGCCGGACGCCTTCTCGGTCTGCTTGCGGCGCAGCATGCGGTTGAGGGCGGCGGTGGCGGAGCCGCGTCCGGCGCCGGTGCCGTTGACCCGGTAGACGATGTCGACGCGGTCGGCGACGACCGTGGGGATCTTGGTGTCGCTGCTGTCAGCCACGGCCGTATTTCTCCTCTGCCTTCCAGAAGTACACGAAGCCGATCACGCCGGCCAGCAGCGCCCAGCCCACCGCGAACGCCCACACGTGCGGGGGCAGGTACGAG
>NZ_JBITCL010000041.1:0-32536 GCF_044453165.1 Streptomyces sp. NPDC051740
GCCGGTCGAATACGAGAACAACCACTACCTCGCAACCACGAAACCCCAGGTCACACCCAACATCTGAGATCTCTACCGAACCCGGAACGGTTCACATCGAGGCAATAGGCGACGTGAGGTCAACCATTGGCGTATAGTTGACCTCATGACAACTAATATTAGGCCGTTCCGTCGTATCGGCGGAGTCTCGGAGGTGGCGGCTGAACTCGGAGTCAGTCGGCAGCAGGTCGCCAAGCTCCGTCAGAGCGATGATTTCCCGGCCCCGGTGGCCTCCCTCAGTGCTGGCGACATCTGGGATCTGGACATCATCCGGCGGTGGGGAAGCAGTGGTCTGAGGCGTGGGGCGGGGCGCCCCGCCCCCGTTGGGCAGCCTCGTTCGGTCGGGCGCCGATTCGAACTCGGGGCAGAGATCGATGGCGGCGGGTTCGCCGTCGTGTTCGGCGCGCGAGACCTTGAGGCGGGTGATGACGATCAGGTGGCCGTAAAGGTCCTGCAGCAGACGCATGCACTCGACGTGGAGACTGTTGCTCGGTTCGAGCGGGAACTCCGCCTGATGTCCACGTTCGGCCACGCAAACGTCATGAAGCTGCTGGCGAGCGGGAAAGATGAAGACCTGGGCCTGTGGTATGCAATGCCGCTAGCCCGAGGCGTCCTCTCCGACGAAGTCGGCAGCGTCATGAAGGCCGAGGACGTGGCTGCCGTGATGCGGGACATCTGCGCCGGACTTGCATATATTCACAGTCAAGGGATTCTTCATCGCGATCTGAAGCCGGGGAACGTGCTGCGAACTCCTGATGGGGTTTGGGCTATTGCTGATTTCGGGCTCGCGCGAGTAGTGGAGGAGAGTGGTCTCCTCACCTCCACCTTCGACGGCTTTGGAACCCGATTTTATGTTGCCCCTGAGCAGTGGAGGGATGCCAAGCATGTTGATGAGCGCGCGGACATCTATTCCGCAGGCAAGATCATGCAGGCGCTTCTGACGGGTGGCACCCCGGTGGACGACGTTGTGCCGGCCGGACCGCTGCGGGGCGTGATCCAGCGTGCGATCTCCCAGGATCGCGGCCAGCGCCATGCCAGTGCGACCGAGTTGCTGGCGGCCATCGAATCGGCGGTCGCCCCGGCGCCGACCGGGCGATGGGAAACCGCCGAGGAGAAGGCGGGACGCCTGCGCCCCCGCCTCAAGGCCGGTCGTGTCGTGGATGAAGCCGCCCTCGACGAGTTCGTTCGCTGGGCAGACGAGCTGGACTTCAGTGACGACGAGGACATGGGGGAATTTTCCTGGGCCCTTAGCGCCCTGCCGTCGGATTCAGTGGAGTGGTGGTGGCAGCAGAACCCCGCAGGCTTCACCGGCATCTTCCAGGCGTTCGCGAGTTGCCTGGAGGGGTCCTTTGATTTCGGAATGTGCGACATCCTTGCGGATTTTGCTCGCCGTGCTGTCGTAGCCACGGGTGATGCGATCATTCTCCGAGAGGCCGTCCGCGGGCTTGCCCATCTGGGCACTAACCATAATCGTTGGCATGTGCGTGATGTTGCCGTCGATATTCTACAGAAGATCCGAACGCCCGAGAACGCGGTCGCCGCTCTCGAAGGACTCCGCATGGCTGGACAACCGTTCATCGAGTGGACTGTGGGCAGTGCGGTAATCCGAACCCTGCATCCCGTGCTGCGAAGCGGTCTCGGTACTTTCATCGATTCCGACGACGACTGACGACCGACGGACAGGCGCGAGCGTGATCGACTAACTTGGGCGGATCGGCCTGACCCCGGTGGCTGCCTCGATCCGCCCGGTTACCGGTAGTTCGTTAAATCCGGTGATGGTGTGGGTTGACTGCAGGCCGGGTTGGTCGTAGGTCGGTGGTAGGAGTCAATTAGCTTGCTGGGGGCTGAAGATGACCGCTCGCCGTACGTGTCCGCCCGCGCCGGGGCCGTTGGAGGAGTACACGGCCCGGTTCGACGACCTCTTCTTCGGCCTGGCCCAGCGGCTGGGCTTTCGTGAGTACCTGACCGGGCTGCTGGCGCCACGGGAGCGGAACAAGACGATCACCTGTCTGGCAGGGGCAGAACCGGTGGCCGGTGCGGGGATGCCGGGGGTGCAGCGGCTGCAGTTCTTCCTGTCCGAGTCTCCCTGGGAGGCCGAGCTGGTCAACGACCGGCGGCTTGAGCTGCTGCGCGAGCAGTCGGCGACGGCTCCGCACGACGGCGGGGTCATCGTGATCGACGACTCCGGGGACCGCAAGGACGGCACCGCGACCGCGCACGTGGGCCGGCAGTGGCTGGGCCGGTACGGCAAGACGGACAACGGCATCGTCACGGTGACCACGGTGTGACCGACGGCCGCGTGTACTACCCGCTACACGCGACTCCCTACACCCCCGCCCACCACTTCGCCCGCGGCCGCTCGGATCCGGCCTTCCGCACCAAACCGCAGCTGGCCGCTGCCCTCGCGGCCCGGGGGAAGGAGGCGGGCTTCTCCTGCCGGGCGGTGGTCGCCGACTGCGCCTACTTAAGTCAGCAACGACTGGTATCTCGCACTGCGCGCGGCCGGCCTGGCCTACGTGGTCGCGCTCAAGCCGCACCGCGGCACCTGGGCTCCGGCCGACCAGCCGCACACACCCCCCATCGAAGCGGCCCACGCCCTGACCTGGCGCGATGCCAAACGTCCAGGCGACTGGACACCCGTGGAGCGTCACTTCCGCGACGGGCACACCGAGACCTGGTGGGCCGCCGATGCCCGCCTGGGCGGCTACGGACCCGACTCACCCTGCCACCTGGTACCTGGCCACCAACCTGCCCCACTCCGACGCACCCCACGCCGCTACCAGCCCGCACCCGCCCGCCAACCTGGCCGAGATCGTGCGCCTCTACGGCCTGCGGCCGTGGATCGAGTAGAGCTACAAGCAGATCAAGGACGAACTGGGCTGGGCCGACTTCCAGGTCCGCTCCGACCGCGCCATCCGCCGCCACCAGACCCTGGTCAACTGCGCCTTCTCCTTCTGCTGGGACCAATGGTTCGCCCCACCTGGGCCCCTGGACGCCAGCGCGCCGGACCCGTGCCCCGACGAGAGGCCAGAGAGAGGGGGGCCGGCTCCGTCCCACCAGCCCCAACGGCCCTGCTGACCAAGGGCGTTACGGGCCATCCGTTCCAGGCTCACCCCTGCCGTCACCCTCAACCGATGGTGGCGAGCCTGGACGGACACCGACCCGCCCTCCGAACTCCAGGCACTGATCGATGCGGTCACCACCGGACACGGCATTGACCTCTACCTCCGGATTTAACGAACTACCGGTAGTGGCCGCGTGCGGACGCGGTGAGTAACGCAGGCGCCTGCTCTCTGCCCGGTTGGTGGTGTACTTCGTCCTGGAGCTGGCGCTGTTCTCGCCCGCTCCGTATCTCAAGCTGGCGAAGCCGCTTCACGCAGAGGCTTCCCATCCGCGGAGTGATCGGGAGGTCGAGTCGCCCTTTCCCAAGGCCGCGCCACCCTCGGGTGAAGTCAAAGTCCCCAGCCGCGGCAGTCACACAGCGATCATCCCACTCAGATGCGCGCTCACCGACGATGCGCGACGCTACGAAGCTGGCCTACTTCGTCTCGTTCGGGTGGCTCGTGTGCACCTGCTCCAGGAAGACCGTGCGCTCGTGGACGTAGAACCAGATGCGCGCGGTGCCCTTCGCAGTCGGTTTGTGCTGCCACCTCTCATGGGTCGCGCCGCCACGCTCGATGACGCCGAGCTCACCTTTGAGCCGATAGTTCGTCGGCGTCGTGGACAGTGGCGTCCGCGTGAGGAAGTCCCAGGTCTCCGTCATGGAGTTGCGGATCGTCGCGACGAGGTCGCGCCATCCCTTCTGCGCGTCGGCTGTGGCGAAGCGGATCTCGTACTCGATCTTCTTCGGAGGGCGAGGAACCAGCTCGCCCTTCCTGGCGGCCGCCACGGTTAGGGACGCTCCACGGTCTCATCGTCGTCGAGCCACTCCAGACCGGCACTGCCGCTGCTGAGCCCGGCCGCGACGGCGGTGGCCGTCTCCTTCCAGGAGGTCAGCTCTGCGATCGCGAGGTGCGGCTGGTCGGTGGAGAACGACGCGCGCGCCGCATCGACGAGGTCCTGCGCGCAGGACTCCCGGTCGGCCGGCGACAGCGCGAGCATCCAAGGAAAGGCCTTGGACATCCGCTCGGCGAGCGAGCCGCGGTCGTCGAGGGTGACGGTGATGAGCTGCGCGGCAAAGTTCAGCAAGCGGGCACGGCCCTCGGCCTCGCGCTGCGACATCAGGACCAGAGCCTCGCCGTCGCGCCGTGTCACCGTCACGGGGTGGTCCTCGGCCTCGGCGAAGACCTCGGCAGAGCGCTTGCTCAGGTCCGAGGAGCGCCGAGTCGCCGCGGGGAGATCTGCTGCGATGGTCATGGATCCATAGTATTCGGAACGTATTCGGAAGTCCAGTGGAGGCCGCGGAGTGCGTGCGCCAGATTCGACCTCCGGATGCGGTCCGAAGTCAGATCTCAGCCTTCCTTGATGCTTGAGTCAGACCCGAACTCACAGCCGGTCGATCGTCGAGATGGGGAGCGCACTTACAGAGCTGCTTACCTTGCGCCTGCCGAAAAACTCATCCGTCTTGGTGAGGGCTGGTGTACGGGTGGTGTCGAGCTCGGGCGCTTGGGCGGGCGCTCTGGCACCTGGTGAGTGCCCCGGCAGGATGATCTGTCGTGCTGCTTCGACTTGCCTATCGGGGTGTGGCGAACGTGTTCGCCCTGCTGCGGCTGCTGCCGGTGAGCAACCAGGACAAGGACGCGGAGATCCTCGCGCTGCGTCATCAGATCACCGTGCTGTAACGCCAGCTCGGCCGGGATCGGGTGCGGTTCGCCCCGAGTGACCGGGTGTTCCTGGCCGCGCTGCTGCGCCGGCTCCCGCGCGGTGTGCTGCGCCGGACACGGTGCTGCACTGGCACCGTGACCTGGCCGCGCGCCGGCACGCGGCCCATTCCCGTCCGAAACGTTCGGGACGGCCACGCACGGTGCGCTCGATCCGCGCTCTCATCTGCGCCTGGCAAGGGAGAATCCGGGGCTTGTAGAAAACTCCGTCGCCGCAGGTCAGCGAGTGGCCAGGAGATCGCTCCGGAACGCACACTCGCCACTTCGGGAACGTTCAGGCGATCGCTGCAGGTCAGGACGGTTGCCGACAGACCGACGGCAAGAGTCGGGAGTTCGCAGCAGCGAGCCAAGCCTGAGGGAACGCAGGTCCTCACCGAGCTGGCCGGTAAGATCGTTCGAAGCGCCCTTCTGAGTTCGGGACCCCATCTTCACAAAGCCGGTCCCCAACCGTCGGTATGCCGCCGAGCTTCATTTAATACAGTCCAGGGCGAGACGCAGGACCATCCGGCCTTCTCGCCGCCCGAGCGGGCAATCATGGTGCCGCCGTCGACGGTGCGATCACTCGAACGGACAGACCGGATTCGGCGCGTCCTCGAACCGCGGCGCGCAGTGCGCGAGCCCTCCCGGTCATCCCGCGGGGCCCCGGGGGTACTCCGCCACGGACTCAGAACTCCTCGTAGACCTCAGGGTCCCCGCCCAGCCGCCGGGAGACGTGATCCGCGACAGACCGCATCTCGGCGGGGCTGAGAGTGAAGCCGAAGATGTCGAGGTTCTCGCGCTGCCGCTCGGAACTCGCGGACTTGGGGATGACAATCGCGCCGAGCTGGGTGTGCCAGCGCAGCACCACCTGAGCCGGGGTCACTCCGAGGTCCTCGGCGACCGTGACGATCTTGGGTTCGTCCAGCAGGTCCTTGCCGCAGCCCAGCGGGCTCCAGCTCTCCGTGCGGATGCCCTTGGCCTCGTGGAACGCACGCAGGCCGTCCTGCGGCAAGTAGGGGTGCAGTTCGATCTGATTGACGGACGGCAGGACGCCGGTCTCCTTCTCCAGCCGCTCGATGTGCTCGGGGGTGAAGTTGGAGACGCCGATCGAACGGACGAGCCCCTCCGCACGAAGCTTGATCATGGCCCGCCACGATGCGACGTACTTGTCGACGCGGGGAAGCGGCCAGTGGATCAAGTACAGGTCCACGTACTCCACGCCGAGCCGTGCGCGGGAAGCCTCGAAGGAGGCCAGGGTCTCCTCGTATCCGTGGTGCCGGCCGGGGACCTTCGTCGTCACCACGATCTCCTCACGAGAGACGTCGCTGCGGGCCATACCGCGGCCGACGCCGGTCTCGTTGCCATAGCTCGTCGCCGTGTCGACGAGGCGGTAGCCCATGGCGAGGGCGCCGGCCACCGCCGCCTCCGCCTCCGCCTCCGTCATCGGCCAGGTACCCAGACCGATCGCCGGGCTCGCCGTTCCGTCGTTGAGTGTGTGCACCGGAATGTTGGTCACCGTTGGACTCTCTTTCGACTGTGTCATACACCCTGCGTCACCGATCAGGTGAAGCGTTGAGCAACCGGACGGGTGGGGGGCGAGGCCCACGCGTCCGGCCTCACCAGGCGTCGTGCGGCTCCCGGGTGCACTCCGCACCGCGGTCTCCTTCACGCGCCAACGGGCTCGCGAGGCCCTGTCGTCACCACCCGCGAGCCCTGCCGTGGTCGTCGGGGAGCCCGGGCAGGAAGTCAGCGCTGACGAGCTCGTGGTCGGAGATGGGATGGCCGGCCGAGTTCACCGCAGGCCGGCACAGGGGATTCCGTGCGGCCAGGCCGCGCCGGAAAAGCCAGTCCATCCTGCGGTGCGGGGCCCGGGGCAGGCCGTTGCCCAGGGTGCGCCGAGTCGGGACCGCCGAGTTGCAGTCCAGCCAGTCGAAACCCGCCGCTGCGAATACGTCGAACAGCGGCTCGTGCTGACCAGGTTTGGCGAACCAGTCGTCCGGTGCTTCCTCGTCCGGCACGTCTGCTGTGTTGAAATCGCCTCCGATGACGGTGGGAAGCGTCGAATCGGCCGAGTCGACGAGCGCCGAAAGCTCCGCGGACCTCGAGTCGGGATCGGACAGGCTCTCCAGATGGACGCTGCCCATCCTGATCCGTTCCGTACCGACGGCGACGGTCGCGAACAGGGCCCGCCGGCCACCGATTCGGCGGTGGTGCCAGTCCAGTGAGTACCACAGGCCCCGTGCGGGGGAATTCACGACCAGCGGTTCCGACAAGGGGAAACGGGACAGAATTCCGTTGCCATGGATTCCGACCAGGTTGCGCTCGTCAGCGAACTCCACTTGCTCGGATTGATTGCCCATGCCCAGTTCAAGGAACTCCGCGCAGTACGCATAGCCGAAACCGAGCTCTTCGGCCAGTGCGCGCAGTGTGTGTAGATTGGCGGAACGGGCCATGCCCACGTCCATCTCGGACAGCAGCACGACATCGCAGCCCGATTCCCTGATGAGCCGCGCGCTGGCCCCGACGTACTTGCAGCGCTCCGCGTTCCACGTGCCTATCCGTACCGGCCCGTCATGTTTCGAGACGGCATTGCTCGGCTGACGCACTTCGATCTGCCCGAAGATCTCGGCCTCGCCGAACAACCGGTCATGCTCGGCCGGATCGTCTGCGGCCCACCAGGCCCGCTCAAGGAAATCGGTGCCCACCGCGGACAATTCCGCCACTACGTCCTGCCGCATGCCGTTCATACGCTTTCTCCCGCGTGCGCACCGGGCCGCGCGGGCAGGATTCGATCGAGGTCGACATCGACGCGGAACCGCTGCGCGATCTCCACCGACTCGCGCCAGATCCCGTCGCGCAGAAGAGTCGGGGTGAAACCGAGATCCGAGAAACTCTTGTTGGTCACGCTGAGAGTGTTCTGCGCCTGCTCGTTCCTGGGGTTGTCCACGTACGCAATCTCGGCACCGGTCTGCTCCGAAATCACGGTGGCTACATCCAGCACCCGCAGGCACTCGGCCACCTGGTTGCGAACCCGCACCCGGTCACCCGGCGCCGGCGGGTTTTCCAGGGCGAGGTTGACGCAGTTTACGGCATCTTCGAGGTGGATGAACGCGCGAGTCTGCTCGCCCACGCCGTATACGGTCAGGGGGTGGTTGAGCGCCGCCTGCATGAGGAAACGGTTCACCACGGTGCCCCAGACGGAGTCGTAGTCGAAACGGTTGACCAGAAGATCGCTCTGGCTCGTCAACCGGGTCTGCGTTCCCCAGACGACACCCTGGTGCAGATCGCTGATCCGCAGGTTGTCGTACCGGGCATAGAACTCAAACAGCTGCGCATCCATGCACTTACTGAGGTGGTAAATGGAAACCGGTTCGAAGGGATGCAGTATCTCCACTTGCCGGTCCGGGTGCGCAGACGACGGGACGGTGACCTCGAGATAGCCCTCCGGCATCGTCCAGTCCTTCGACGAATAGCCGTACACCCCCACCGACCCAAGGTGCACAACGTGCGTGGGCACCCCTGAAAGGCGAATTGCCTCAAGCAGGTTCTGCGTCGCCATCAAGTTGTTGCGCACCGTGTACGTCCGATGCGTCGTGGACAGCATCGAATAGGGCGCGGAGCGCTGTTCGGCAAAGTGCACGACAGCGTCCGGCCGGTATTTGTCCAGGAGTCCGCTCAGAGCCTCGACGTCCGCCGAGACATCCAGATCAACAAAGTCGATGGTCCGGCCCGACAAGGCGCGCCATGCCTCCAGCCGTCGTTCAGGACTCTGGATCGGGGTCAGCGAGGCCGTTCCGAGTTCAGCATCGATCTTGCGGCGGCTGAGGTTGTCGACGATGACGACATTGCGACCCCGGTCAGACTGGTCCAGAGCGGTGGGCCAGCCGCAGAATCCGTCCCCACCGAGGACAAGGACGGTCTGAGGGAGCTCATTTGGCATATGCAAATCCTTTTACCTGGGTGCCGGATGTCGGCGGAAAACGGCGCGACCAGAGCCGCAGGTGCAATCGAATTTCTATGGGCGTCCGCCTGGCGCGTCAGGCGGACGCGGAGGAAGCGAACGACCGGCACGGACGGGCGTCACCGCCTCCCGCCGGGCCTGACGGGGGCGGAGAAGCGGGAAGTGACGTCCTGCACAAGTCAGTTGGTCGCGAGACCGGCCTCCAGGGTCTGCTGATGATGCGTCACCCAGGCATGTGCGGCCCGTATCTCCTCCGGCACGCCCACCTCACGCAAACTGATCAAGGCCGCGTCTCCGCCGGCGGCACCGCTTTCGATACCCCGCCAGCAGCGTTCCTGCCACCCGGCCACATTTGGCACCAGTTCCTGGCGGTCGGCGGATGCCAGACCGTAGGCATCCGCAACCTCACGGATCCGTCCGGACGCCCATACCGGATCCGCGCCGGGACCGAGAGTCAAGTACTGCCAGCACAGATGCGCCACATCATGGACACGCCGACCTGGTGCCGCCAGGTCCCAGTCGATGAGAGCGATGGGCTCCAGTGGTTCATCCGTGGAGCGGTACACCGTGTTCTTGGGTGACAGATCGTTGTGGCACACCACCTCATGCCCGTCCGCCAGAGGATGGCCTGCCGTGAGGTCGTGGGCCGCGCGGACGAGGCGGGCAAGCGCGGTCAAGGCCGCGGAGGAGGCGACCGCGGGGTTGCCGCCCTGCCAGGGCACATACCCCTTGACATAGCTGAACGTGTCCCGACCCTCCGCGTCTTTACCGAGGTAGCGAGGTGCGCCGTTCCAGGAATTCGCTTCGTAGTGTTGCAGCAGGCGGCTGACGAAATCGGAGTTCCCGGTCGGACTACGTCGTACCGTGCCGTCCACCAGGACCACGCCACTTATGAAGCCGCCGGGGAGTTTCTCGATTTCATTCATGGTGTAGCTCCTGATCTGAGTCTATCCGCTCACGAACGCTGTGAGCCGGGCAGCTGCCGCAGCCTCTCGGAGAGCATGGCCGTGGGTACCAGTACCTCTGGAGTGGGCTCGAGACCGAACGGCACCACGGGCACCTGCCCGGGATCCCGGGTCCGTGTGATTTCGGCGTGGGTGGCGCTGCTCACGATCATCTCCGCCCGGTCGGGATGTACCAGGTGTTCGAAGTCGATGTAGCGCTGCGCGTAGGTGTAACGGCACGGGGCGAAGGCATCGGGTATCTCACCCTGCACATGAGCCTGGCGCAGCGACTGCCACGCCTCGCCGTTCCAGATTTCGTCGAAGGTGTTCTCGCGCAGGGAGCCGAGGGTGTACTCGCCGTTGCCGATCAGGTGGTCGCAGAATCCGACGTCCCCGTTGTAGCGAATGTACGCATAGCTCCACGGGTGCATGCAGGCCGGCTTGCGGACCATCTCCGGCAGCGCCAGAGAAGGGTCCGGCGCGGCACCAAGCTGCACGACGACACCGAGTTCGCGGCCGGCCTGGGCCGCCTCGGCGTACGCCTCGCGCGTCCGGCCCAGGTCCTGGCGCAGGTGGGAGGGGTCGTCGGCAGGAGCGACCAGCGGGTGGATGACCACCAGCGGAATGTCCAGCCGGCTCGCGAGCCGCACGATGTCGGCGAGCTCGTCCAGGTTGTCCATGCTGGAGACGACATTGAAGTTCACATGGTCGCGCGGGACTTGGTAGCGGTCGCGCGCCTCCACCAGGGCGCGGCAGGTCGCTTCGAGCCGCTCCAGGGTTCCGCCGCCCCGCAACTTCTTGAACAGGGCGGGCGAGGCGGCGTCGCACGAGACGGTGACGATGCCCTGCCCTCGCATCATGGCGTCCCAGACTGCGGGCCGGTTGATCTGGCCGTTGGTCACGACCCGGACCCGGACCCGGTGCTCGAGGGCGCGCAGCACCATGTCCCCGAAGCCGCTGAGCATGGTGGACTCGCCCCAGCCGCGGACGTCCACCAGATGCGCGTACGGGAAGAGTTCGTCGGCCAGCCGGTCGAACATTTGCTCGTCCATGTTCAGGGCCGGGTCATACTTTTCGCCGAAGCGGCACATCGGGCATTTGAGGTTGCAGTTCTCGGTGAGTTCGACGAACAGAGCCAGCGGCCGGCTGCGCAGCTTGACCGCCCCTTGCTGGTACTCCTCGAGGTTCAGGGCCTGGTTGTCGCGGCGCCGGTCCGTGAGCTCGAACGGATGTACTGACGCAGCCAGAAGACGGTCGTCTTTTCGCATGTCAATCTCCTTACCGAAGTGAAGACGGTTGAGTGTCGCGTCACCGATCGGTGCGCGGCGCAGTGAGTAGCGCCAGCGCCTGCTGCACACCCACGGAATCGTCGAGAGTGACGTAACTTTCCCCGCGCCCACTCACCATGTGGACAAAGCGGTCGACCATCAGTTCGTACATGTCGACGCCCGCGTAGGTGGTCAGCTCCCGATGCCCGTCCGCCGTTAGGAGGGTCAGACGGCCTTCTCCCGTACCGGGGTTGAAGCAGTGGTCAAGGCTGAGGCTGCCCTTGTCACCGCGGACCACCAGCCTTGAGTCGTGCCAGGGGAGCAGAAAGCTCGCCGAGAGCTGGGCGGTCCTGCCACGGCCGTAGTCGAGAACGGCACAGGTGTGGAGGTCTACGCCGGAGTCACCGCGGTGGCTGACGGCGGAGCCCGCGACAGGGAGGCCGTCGTACACGAGGTTGGCGGCGTCGGCGATGTAGCACCCGAGGTCGAGGAGTGCCCCGCCGCCCAGTTCGTCCGACATCCGGATGTCAGCAGGGTCTTCCAGGACGAAGGACAGTGCGGCTTCCACGCTGCGGACCTCGCCGACGGCGCCCGCACGGATCCGCTCGACGAAGGCCGCGAACTGGGGGTGGACGCGGTACATGAACGCCTCGGCTACGACGCGGCCCGCTTCGCGTGCAGCGGAGCGGATCGCCTCGGCATCGTGCGGCGTGGTGGTGAGCGGCTTCTCGCACAGCACATGCTTCCCTGCGACCAGCGCGGCGAGCGTCCATGGTGCGTGCAGTGCGTTGGGCAGCGCGATATAGACCGCGTCGACGTCAGGATCGTCCAGCAGAGCTTGGTAGTCGCTGTGCACCCGCGACGCACCCACTGCTTCGGCGAGCCGTCGCGCGGCCTCGGGACGGCGTGATGCAACGGCGCGCACAGCAGCGTGGGGTGAACGGGCCAGGGCCGGTCCGACGAAGTGCTCGGCGATACGGGCTGCGCCGAGGATGCCCCAGCGCAGGGCGTCCTCGGGCGCAGGTGCGCTGACGGTCACGAACTGCTCCTTTCTGAGAGACGGGTGACATCGACGGCATGCGTCCGATGTCCGGTGGAGATCGGGCTAGCGCGTGGGCGTCCCCTCGGTGCCGTCGGTGCCGTCGGTGAGGGAGCCGTATCCCCACGCGAAGATGTCTCCGAACTCATCGAGGCCGCGGCCGTTGCCGACGCGGAATTGGCCCAGGTACGCGCCGAGCAACCGCGCCGCGTGGTCATCGCCGCGCAGGGCGTGGTAGCCGAGTGCCTCCACATTGCCCCGCAGGTAGCACTTCTGCTTCTGCTCGGCGCGGTCCGTGCTGAGCCATGAGTTGTGGACCATCTTTGCCTGGGGGACGTGGGCGACCTTGCGGCCTTCCCGCATCAGCGCGTAACCGAGTTCGGTGTCCTCGCCCGAGGCGGGACCGGTACCGGGGCCGAGATGGGGGAGGAACACGGGGCGGTCGGGCAGCAGCAGGCTCCTGCGCAGGGCCAAGTTGTTGGAGGAACCGACCACGGACACGGGAATGGTGGGAGGTCCGGTGTACACACCCGGCTGCCAGCCGGGCGCCGATACGGCTGGGCACCACAGGTCGCCGTCGGGCGTCTCGGCCTCCCCCCACGCGTTTTCACCTAGCAGGGGCACGACTTCGGTACCCAGCCGCCAGTTCGGCAAGGGAACGGGTTCGACCCGGCCGAAGCCCGCTGCGACCTCGGGCTCGTCGGACATGTAGGTGGCCATCTCCGTGACCCAGCCGGGCTCGGGCAGGCAGTCGTCGTCGAAGAAGAGCACCACATCAGTCCGGGCCTCGGACAGGGCCAGGTTGCGTCCGACGGAAGCGGGACCCACGCCGTTGAGAACCCGCACAGGAAGGCTCCCCGCGGCGTCGGCGACGGCCGTACGGTCCAGCGAACCGCCGGTGTTGTCGACGACGATCAGTTCGGCGACGAGGCTGGTGTCATCCGCGGCGATCAGGCTGAGGGCCCGGAAGAGGTCGGTGCGCCCGATGCTGCAAACGGCCACGGTCAGGGGGGAGTTGGGGAGAACGGAGGTCGTCATACGGCAACTGGCTCCTATCAGGACGGGGACGGAGGGGGGAAGAGGGCGCACCTGACGGCAGCGCTGGACGCGGTTCGTGACGGGCTCTGCCCGGTTATGCGGCGCCGGCCGGGACGACAGGCACGGTCCGGCCCTGGCGCGCGGAGAGCTCGGCGGCCTGTAGTACCGCGAGGACGTCGACGCAGGTGTCCGCAGGCGCGGCGAAGGGCTCTCCGGCGCGTACCGCGGCGAGCACCTCGCGGTACAGACCCGTGTACGAGGGTTCGACCGGCTGCGCTTGCGTCGGACCGGCGGCCGGAAAGACCTCGCACGGTCCGCAGTCGCCCTCCAGCCGCAGCGACCCGTGCTCCGCGTGTACTTCGAGGACGCGTTGGGCACGAGGGGCGCACCACGCCGTCTGCACGCTGGTGAGTGCGCCGTTCTCGTGGTCCAGCAGCACCATGGCGATGTCCACGGCGGACGTGGCGTCCGGCCGCGCAAGGCGCGCCGTGACCTGTACGACGGGTGAGCCGGTGAGTTCCCGCGCGACGTACACCCAGTGGTAGGCGTTGTCGGTCAGGCAGCCGCCACCGGTGTTGTGCCGGCGCCAGTGCGGACTGACTCCGGCGCCGGGGAAGTGCCCGGAATCGGCCTGCTCCAGGCGCAGAAAGCGGATGCGGCCGAGTTCGGCGGTGCGTAGGTGTTGCATCGCTTGGCGTACGTCGCTGCGGTGGAGGTAGTTGTGCACCAGGCCGAGCCGGTCGCGCGGGGCGAGCCCCGCCAGCCGGGCGGCCTCATCGGCCCCGATGGACATGGGCTTCTCGCACAGAACGCGGACGCCGCCGCGGAGCAGCCGCTCGACGACAACCGGAGTGCGTTCCGGCGGCAGCACGACCACCGCGAGATCGACCGGCTCATCGTCTGCAAGCAGCGCGTCGACCGTGCCGTACCGACGGCTGGGAACGATGGACAGCGCCTCACCGAGCAGGTCGCGCCGGGCCGGGGCGAGGTCCACGACGGCGCTGACGACGGCGTCGTCGGGCAGCGCCAGGATCGCGGGAGCGTGGCCGAGTTCGGCGATGGCGCCGCAGCCGACGAGTGCGACACGAACGGGTGGACGGCTCACGGCCGGGCTTCCGTTTGAGCAGTGCCGGTGTGCCAGAGTTGCCTGGTGAACTCGGCGTCGTGCTGGAGTGCGGCGGGGAGATCGGGCGCAGGCATGGCGCGTTCCACGGCCGTGACCGCGATCGTCCCGGTGCTCCGCGCGGTGGACCAGCCGTGCACCAGCTCGACCTCCCCGGTACCCAGGTCGAACGAGTGGGGCGCCTCCGGATCCGCGATCAGCCCGTCCTTGATGTGCAGGTAATCGCAGCGCCCAGCGGTCGCCTTGAGCGTGCGTTCGAGTGCGCCGGCCACCGAGGCCCAGTGGAGATCGACCACGAATCCCAGTTCTTCGGGGGCGGTCTCGGCGCAGAGGATCTCCAGCGGCGTGCGCCCGTCGTGCAGAGGCCTGGCCTCTTCTTCGTGGTTGTGCACCGCCACCCGTGCGCCGACGTCAGCGGCGCGTGCGACATGGTCGCGCAGCGCGGGCAGGGTGTCCAGGGTGCTCGCCACCGAGTCGACGGGGAGCCCCGACAGGATCAGCCGGTCGCAGGCGAGCTCCCGCAACGTCTCCCAGGAGAAGTCGTCGAGCTCGTGCCAGAAGAGATGCACGGCCACCGTGTCGAGGCCACGCTCGGCGCAGGCATCTCGCAGCCGGGCGGGGTCGCCCAGGAGCGAGGACATGACCTCAAGGCCGTCGTATCCGGCGGTACGGATGGCATCGAGTGTGCCTTCCAGATCGGTCTCGGCTCTTTGACCCAGGATTCCGTAGCCGTAGATGCCTGTTTGCAGGACGAGTCGTGGATTCACCTTGTCTCCTCATCTTGACCTTCGGACGACGTCCCAGGAGCGGCCAGCACGAAGCGCTCCTCCGGGAAGTAGTCGAAGCGCTTCATGGCCAGCGTCGGCTTGCCACGCCGGATGGCCTCAAGCGTGATCCCGAGGTGGTAGCTCCAGTCGACGGAAACGGTCGCCGCGGCGGATGCAGCGGGTGTGTCGGCGCGACGAGCGGTCCGCCGTGTGTCGTTCCCGAACCACAGGGCGGTTCCTGCGGCGGCGGTCAGCAGGGCAGGCAGGCGGTGCCTCGGTAGAAGCGCCGCAGTTGCGCCGGCGGCCAAGGCGACCGTTGTGGGATTGGGCCACCAGCGGGTGTGCTCCGGCTGCCGGGCGCAGTTGTAGACGCAGGCCCTGCCGTACAGGAAGAGCTTGCGGCGGAACTGGTGCAACCGCGTGATTCCGTCCGTGGCATGGACCACCACGGCATCGGGGTGCCCGAGTGTGCGGTACCCGGCGGCGTCCAGGCGCACCCCGAGGTCCACGTCCTCGCCTCCCACCACGGTGTAGGTGTGCTCGTCGAAGCCACCGATCGTGTCGAAAGCCGTCCTTCGCACGGAAAGGTTGGATGTGGCGGCCCACCACAGCTGCTCGAAACGCAAGGGCCAGTTCCAAGGGGCATTGGCAACCAGCGAGTGTCGAACGGTGCGCCAGGGACCGGAGTCGGCGTCGCCTGCGACCACGGTGGGACCGGCCACGGCGCCTATGTCCTGTCGGCCCCGGTGCGCGTTGTGGAAGTCCAGGTGTTCGCGGAGCAGGGTCGGCGTCGCGATGCAGTCGGAGTCGATGAACAGCACGAGCTGATGGCGGGTTTCGGCGACGCCGAGGTTGCGCTTGGCGCCGACCCGGCGGGGCCCGCGCAGATAACGCGCACCCGACTTCTCGCAGGTCTCCCGGATTTGCTCGCCGTCCTGGTACGACGAGTCGTCCACCACGACGATCTCGGTCTGGACTCCCGCGGGCAGCTCCGTCACGGCGACGCCCAGTGACTCGACGAGCCGTTGGACTGCCCAGGGGTTTCCCTTGGTCGGGATGACCACGGACAGGGCGCTGAACTCGGCCTGCGCTGTGTCGACCGGGGTGACGGGCAAAGGGCTCGGCTCTGTCATCGGACCAGCCCCGGGCTCGCGACGCGGGACTCCGCGAACCAGCGAATCGTGCGCCGCAGCCCCTCTTCCAGATCAATCCTGGGCCGCCAGCCAAGGCGCTCCGCGGCGAGGCTGGTGTCAGGACAGCGCAGGGAGGGGTCGTCCTCGGGGCGGGGTACGAAAACGACATCGGACGACGAACCGGCGGCCGCGATCACTGCACGGGCCGTCTGCAGGACACTGAGCTCCCCGCTCCCCCCGATGTTCACCGGACCACGTACGTCGGGGCTGGTGAGCAGAGCGAGCAGGCCGTCCACGGTGTCGTCCACGTAGCACAGTGAGCGGGTCTGCTCACCGTTGCCGGCGACGGTGAGCGGGTCGCCCGCGAGTGCCTGGGTGATGAAGGTGGGGATCATCCGGCCGTCGTCGCCGCGCATCCGCGGGCCGAAGGTGTTGAAGATCCGTGCGATACGGGCGTCGAGGCCCTGCCGCTCCCGGTACGTGATGGTGAGGGTCTCGCTGAAGCGCTTCGCCTCGTCGTACACCGCGCGAGGGCCGACTGGATTGACGTTTCCCCAGTAGGACTCCGGCTGCGGGTGGACCAGCGGGTCGCCGTAGACCTCACTGGTCGACGTGAGGAGGAAACGGGCCCCATGGCGGGCGGCCAGGTCCAGGGCGTGCTGGGTACCGGCCGAGCCGACCCGCAGGGTTTCCAGTGGAAGCCGGAGATAGTCGCGCGGTGAGGCCGGACAGGCCATGTGCAGGACGTCCGTCACAGGGCCGGTGACGTCCAACCCCGCCGATAGGTCGGCCTCCCGGAATGCGAAGTTCGGGTCTTGAGACAGCGCCCGGATGTTGTCCAGGGCGCCGGTGCTCAGGTTGTCGATGCAGACGACCGAGTAGCCGAGGGCCAACAGGCGTTCGCACATGTGTGAACCGAGAAAGCCTGCTCCGCCGGTCACCACCGCGCGGCGCGCGGGCCGCGTCATCGCCCCTCCTCGTTACCGCCCTGGAGTGCACGGATCAGCCGCCGATACGGCCGACGGCTTTCCTCCGTCGCGGCAATTGCGCAAGTCCTACCGACCGCTCGGCCGGTGTTGGGGCTGACAGGGAAAACAATGGGGGACGCCACTTTCTCGCCGCCTTCCTGGAATCAAAATCGACCAATTATCGAGAGTCGTGGTTTCGGTGGCACGGATCAGGCGGCGGGGGCGCCTGTGCGCTCGAAGGTCACCCGGCGCCGGCCCAGCCTCCGGCCCTTGCGACGGTGTTCAAACTCGTCGAGTCCGCCCATGACCGTCGACGCGTGGTCACCGAATTCCGCCTCGTCGCCCTGGTCCGCACAGGCGTCACGTTCAAGAACGGCGTCCTGGTCACGCCGGCAGTCCCTCGGTGTCGTCAATGATCTCCGCGATGCCCCGCCTCGCCTGGGAACGTTCACAACGTAACACCAGCTATCGGGTTGATCAAGAGGTCGTCGCGGCAACTACCCACCAGGCCAACGACGTTGGGGGATGTCAGCATTCGTGATCACATGCGTCCACAGAACGGAGCACACGAAGCACCATTGGCGTGTTCATACCAACACGTAGCGATATTTGCCCAGTTGGAGCGGTCGCAACGGAACGCGTCGGGTTGCCCGGGATAGCAGCGGAGTGTGGCGGCACGCACCCCGGCGACGCGTCGGCTTCAAGTCAGCGCGCTTGGTGATCTCTTGACACCCACTCAAGGAACCCGCAAGATGGCGCTCCTTGCACTGAGATCGTTCCCACACAGCACAGAGCAAGGAGATCAGGTTGCACCCAGCGCCCCGCTTTCCCCACCTGGACACAATGATCTTCGGGGCCGACTACTACCCGGAACAGTGGCCCGCCGAGACCTGGCACGAGGACATGGCCTTGATGCGGCAGGCCGGCATCAACCTGGTGAATATCAATACGTTCTCGTGGGTATCACTCGAACCCGAGCCGCGCAGATACGAGTTCGCGGCTCTGGACAAGGTGATGGATCTGCTGGCCGACGCCGGAATCGGCGCCAGCCTGGCAACACCGACCGCCGCGCCTCCGGCATGGTTTCTACGGCAGTACCCGCAGGTACTGCCCGTCAATTCTGTCGGTGTGACCCTCGGAACGGGTGCCCGCGAGTCTTTCTGCCCGAGCGCGCCGGAATACCGGCAGGCGGCCGCCGGAATCGCGCGAGCGCTCGCCGAGCACTACAAGGACCATCCGGCGCTGCGGACTTGGCATGTCAATAATGAATACGGGGCGCACGTCCCGATGTGCTATTGCGAACGCAGCGCGACGGCCTTCCGCGACTGGCTTGCACGCAGCTACGGGACGATCACCGCGCTGAACGAGGCATGGGGGACGGCCTTCTGGGGCCAGGCGTACGCACGATGGGAGGAGATCACCCCGCCGCGCAAAGCACCCATGCCGGTCAACACGACCCAACGCCTCGACTTTCTCCGCTTCTCGAACGACGAACACATCGCGTGTTACCACACCGAAGCCGACGTACTGCGCGACATCACCCCCGGCGTACCCGTGACCACGAACTTCATGGTCGGCGAGGCGAAGTACGTGGACTACTGGAAGTGGGCCGGGCACGTCGACTACGTCGGCACCAGCAGCTATCTCCAGACAGCCGAACCGGACAACCATGTTCTGCTCGCCATGTCCGCCGACCTGGCGCGCGGGGTGGCTGGCGGACATCCGTGGCTGCTCATGGAGCACTCCACCGGCGCCGTCAACTGGCGGCCGCGCAACCCGGCCAAGGCTCCGGGCCAGATGCGTCGCAACACCTTGGCCCACATAGCCCACGGATCCGACGGGGCGATGTTCTTCCAGTGGCGCGCCTCGCGCTTCGGTTCCGAGAAGTTCCACTCCGCGATGCTGCCCCAGGCGCACACCGACTCGGCCCTCTGGCGCGACGTGGTCGCTCTCGGCGGCGATGTGCGCGCCCTGTCGGAGGTCCGCGGCTCCCGGGTGGTCGCGGATGTGGCGATCGCCTGGGACTGGCAGTCGTGGTGGGCGATGGAGTTCGAAGACAAGCCCAGTTGCGACCTACGTCATCTAGAGCGCATGCGCGCCTACTACCGGGCGTTGTGGGGCGGCAAGGTCACCGTCGACTTCGTGCACCCGGGAGCCGAGCTCGGCGCATACAAGCTGGTCGTTCTCCCCAGCCTCTACCTGCTCGACGAGGCCTGCGCCGCGAATGTGCGCGACTATGTCGCCACGGGCGGCTGCGTGCTCGTCTCCTACTTCAGCGGAATCGTCGACCAGCACGATCACGTGTACCCGGGGCCGTATCCGGGTGCTCTGCGCGAGTTGCTGGGCGCCTACACGGAGGAGTTCCATCCCCTGGACCTCGACGAGGAGGTGCTGCTCTCGGATGGGACGACGGCTCGGGTCTGGTCGGAGCGGGTCGTGACGACGGGTTCCGAGCCGAGGCTGTCCTTCGCGACCGGGCTCGATGCCGGAGAGCCTGCTGTGACCCGCAACGCCTTCGGCGACGGCAGCGCGTGGTACGTCGCGGCACGGCTTGAACCCGATGCGCTGCTGCCCCTGCTGGAGACGGTACTCGCGGACGCCGGCGTGCGACCGGCCGATTGTCCTGACCCGGTGGAGGCCGTGCTGCGCCAGGCCGAGCACGTCGAGTATCTCTTCTTGATCAACCACGACCGGGCCGGGACGCACAAGGTCACCGCCTCGGGCACCGATCTGCTGAGCGGCGCCATACACGAGGGCAGCATTGAACTCGGTCCGTCGCAGGTTGCCGTACTGCGTCGGCCGCGTGGGGACAAGCGGTGAGTAACGAGAAGCGGCCGGTGATCGTCGCCCATGGTCTGCGGCGTACGTTCAAGGTCCCCCGGCGCGACCCGGGTCTGGCCGGCGGCCTGCGCTACCTCGTGCGCCCGCGCTACGAGACGAAGGTCGCGGTCGAGGACGTGAGCCTCACCGTCGCGGAGGGCGAACTCGTGGCGCTGCTCGGCCCGAACGGCGCCGGCAAATCGACCCTGATCAAGATGCTCACCGGCATCCTCGAGCCCACCGCGGGCAGCCTGACCGTCGCGGGACTTGTGCCCCACCGCAACCGACTGGCCAATGCCATGGCCATCGGTGCCGTCTTCGGCCAGCGCAGCCAGCTGTGGTGGGACCTACCCGCGCGGGAGAGCTTCCGCATTCTGCGCGAGGTGTTCGGCATAGCTGAGCACGACTACCAAGTCCGGCTGCGTGAGTTCGACCGGCTCCTGGAGCTGTCGGCCTTCTGGGAGACACGGGTACGGCATCTGTCGCTGGGACAACGCGTGCGCTGCGATCTCGCCGCCGCGCTGCTCCACGATCCACCGGTCGTGTTCCTGGACGAGCCGACGATCGGCATGGACGCGATCGCCAAGGAGAGCGTCCGGGAGTTCCTCCGCCACCAGGTCGAATCCTGCGGCAGAACAGTGCTGTTGACGACACATGACATGACGGAGGTGGACCGGCTCGCCCACCGCGTGGTCCTGGTCAATCACGGCAGGACGGTTTTCGACGGTCTGATCGAGGATCTCCGCTCCCGCTACGGGACCGACACCCACGATCTGGAGGACGTGATGAACGTTGCCTACCGTGAAACCCGATGAGCGCCGAGCGGGGCCGAGTCCGACACCCGGACGGTCGACCCGCCGCTGGATCACCATCGCCGGAATCTCCTGGCGCACGGAACTCGGCCAGCGAGCCAGGGTGATCAACTCCACCATCCGCCTGGCCATGCAGCTCTTCGTCGTGTCCTGCTTCTGGCGGGGTTTCTACCAGGCGTCCGGCGGTGCGCACAGCATGGCCGCCACACAGACCGTCAGTTATGCCGTCCTCGCGATCCTGGTGACTCAGACGGGCGGCATCGACCGGATGTTCTCCCGCGACAGCATCGTCCAGCACCTCCAGCGTGGAACCATCCTCTACTGGCTGGTGCGGCCGATCCCTCCCCGCCGCTACTACGCCATGCGCGCCATCGGCGACCGGGCATACGGTCTGGCGTGGGGAGCGCTCGGCTACGTCGTCTGCCGGTACACCGGCGTCATCGCCGCGCCGGCGAGCCGGTCGGCGGCGGCCATTGCCCTCGGATCGTTCGCGCTCGGCTGCGTCACGCTCTTCTACCTCAATCAGATCCTGGATCTGATTTGCTTCTGGACGATGCTGAATACCCATGCGCTGAACATATACCAGTTCGTCATGAGTCTTTTGTCCGGCGCCATCGCCCCACTGTGGTTCTTTCCGGGATGGTTTCGCGAGGTGAACGAGGTCTTACCGTTTCAGAGCGTCCTCAATACTCCGCTGTCCGTCTACGTGGGCCGGACATCGGCGACCGCAGCAGTTCCACTCATCGGAGTTCAACTGCTATGGATAGTCATACTCATGATGCTGACCCGGCTGATGTGGCGCCGAGCGGAGTCGAGCACGGCAATCGAGGGAGGATAACCGTGCACGGAGACGTGACGAAAACACTGGAGGTTCAGACTCAACAACTCGCGCATCTCCCTGGAATCGTGGCGCTGGAAGGGCTCCGCCGCCGCAGATTCCACAACCTGCGTCTCATCTGGTGTGTGACGAAGGTGAACTTTCGGGCGAACCTCGAATACCGCGGCGACTTCCTGCTCGCCATCGTGTCCGGGATCATCTGGCAAGCCTCCGTCCTGGTATTGGCCACAGTGCTGGTCAACCGCTTTCCTGACCTGGCGGGATGGACGAAGGGCGAGATCCTCCTGGTGGCGGCGATGCGACTGCTCAGCCACAGCCTGTACGTCGCCGGGTTCGCCTCGCTCGCGGCGCTTCCCCGCATCGTTCAGGAAGGGAAGATCGACACCTTTATGCTGCGCCCGCTTCCCGTCTACCGGCAGATCCTGTTGGACAAGCTGTTCCTCAATGCCATCGGCGACCTGATCGTGGCGATCACGCTGTTCGCCATAGCCCTGCCAGAGATGCATGTGCACTGGACGGCCCCGCTCATCGGCTATCTGATCCTGGCCGTCATCGGAGGCATGTTCCTAGAGGCGTCCATTCATACCGTTATCGCCTGTTTCGCGCTGCGTTCGATATCAACTATTCCCTGGTCGCAGTGGGTAGACGAGCTTCTTGCCACCTTCGGAAGTTATCCACTCAAGATCTTTCCGATGAATGTGCAACTGCTGCTCACCTTCGGTATTCCGATAGCATTCATTAGTTATGTTCCGGCGGCTGAGCTGGTCGGCAAGTCGGCGGAACTCCCGTTTTCGCCCTGGCTGGCGACGGCCGCACCACTCGTCGGAATTCTCGCCTTCGCGGCCGCCAGATCCCTGTTCACCATCAGCATGCGAAAATACACTGGCGCGGGAAGCGCCTGATATCTGCGAATTTCGACTTTATTGGAAAAGCATTGCCGTTTGTCACGAGCCATGGAACCGTCTGTCAGGAACTGACGGTCTGGTTCAACCTCGGCGGTCCGATCCGCTCCCGGGACTGGGTGCTGCCCCGGATCCGCGTCGGGCTAGTGGCGTAGTCACTCACCGCTGGGTTCGGGATGGTACTGCTCGGCGGCTGTTCGAGGGGGCGGACTGTCGGCTAGCCGGGCTACCGCGGTTCTCGTCCCCCGGCGCGGAGTTGCCCGGCCTGTGGCGGAGTATCTGGACGAGTCACTCTGCTCTGGCCGAGGACGTCGATCTCCGGTTCTTCGCCCACGAGTTCCTCGGCATCCTCACGACCTCGCCTGTCATCCGCACCAACATCCACCGGCATCCGGCCGCTCGGCCCGCCTTACACCCCGCCGTCAGGCGGCCTCATCCGAAGGGACACCCTCGTTCATGAAGCTCACCGTCATCGGCTGCGGATACCTCGGCGCCACCCACGCTGCCTGCATGGCCGAGCTTGGCCACGAGGTTCTCGGCCTGGACTCCGACGTCGACAAGGTCCACGCCCTCAACACGGGCAAAGCCCCCTTCCATGAGCGCGACCTAGACGACCTCCTCGCCAGGCACACCGCCAGCGGCCGACTGCGGTTCACCACCTCCTACGCAGAGGCCGCCGCCTTCGGCGACCTGCACTTCATCGGGGTGGGCACCCCGCAACAGCCCGGCGCACACGCCTACGACCTCAGTCACCTGCTCACTGCGGTCCGTCAGCTCGCACCCCACCTGACGCGCCGGGCCGTCGTCACGGTGAAGTCCACCGTCCCGGTCGGCACGGCCCCCCGTGTCCGCGACCTGCTGCACGAGTACGCGCCCGCCGGCCACGCGGTCGAGGTCGCGTGGAACCCCGAGTTCCTGCGCGAGTCCTGCGCTGTCGAGGACACCATCCGACCCGACCGCCTCGTCCTCGGCTTCGAGAGGGAGGGCTCCTGGGCCGAAGCCGTACTCCGGGAGTGCTTCGAGAGAATCATCGAAGCGGGAACGCCGACAATCGCCACCGACTGGGCCACCGCCGAACTCGCCAAGACCTCCGCGAACGCCTTCCTCGCCACGAAGATCTCCTTCATAAACGCCATCGCCGAGGTCTGCGAGGTCTCCGGCGCCGATGTCACCCAGCTCGCCGAGATCCTCGGCCACGATGTCCGCATCGGCCGCGCCGGCATGTGGCCCGGCCTCGGCTTCGGCGGCGGCTGCCTACCCAAAGACATCCGCGGCTTCATGGCCCGCGCCGGCGAACTCGGCGTCGGCGGGGCCCTGACGATCCTCCGCGAGGTGGACGCGATCAACAACCGGCGCCGCGAACGCGTGATCGACCTCGCACGCGAACAGCTCGACGGCAACCTCATGGGCAGGCGGATCACCGTCTGGGGCGCCGCCTTCAAGCCCGAGACCGACGACATCCGCGACTCGCCCGCCCTGGCCGTCGCCCAGAAACTCCACGACCTCGGCGTGACCGTTACCGTCACCGACCCCAAGGGCCTCGACAACGCCCGCAAGGCGCACTCCGAACTCGACTACATCGAGGACCCGATGGCCGCCGTCGAGAACGCCGACCTGCTCCTGCACCTGACCGAATGGCCGCAGTACTCCCAGATCGACCCGCACCGGCTCGCCACCCGTATGACAGACCCGAAGGTCATCGACGGCCGCGGCACCCTCGATGCACGTTGCTGGCGCGAAGCAGGATGGACCTTCCGCGCTCTCGGCCGTCCCTGATCGCGACCGCCGCCAACGCCTCCTCCGGCCGCTCACTCCCCATGCTGATGCCAAGTCACGACTGCGACGGGGAGTGAAGCGTGGTAGCACTCTCTGCCCCGACACCATGCACTACTTCCTGGGCGGCTTCAGCAACGCGGCCTGATCGGCCCAGCCGCGAGGAAGCACGAGAAGCGCATATCACCAGTCCAAGCCCACGTGTGCCATACGCGAAAGGTGTGCTGTGCTGCGAGAAAAGCGTATCTTCGGTAAGAGCCGACCGGCGCTCAGCGTCGTCATCCCCTGCTTCAATGAAGAGGAGGGGCTAGCCCAGACCCATGCCCGTCTCAGCAGGGTCCTCAGCCGGCTCACCGGTTTCCAGTGCGAACAGATCTACATAGACGACGGCAGTTCGGACGGCACCTGGGAGATCATCGACTCCCTAGCCCGCTCCTCCCCCACCGTGCGGGGCGTGAAGCTGAGCCGTAACTTCGGCCACCAGTCGGCCTGCCTAGCGGGGCTGCGAGAGGCAGTGGGCGACGCGGTCGTCGTCATCGACGCCGACTTGCAGGATCCGCCGGAGCTGATACCCGAGATGGCCGCGCTGTGGCTTGACGGCTGGTCCATGGTGTCCGCGCAGCGTCGCAACCGCGAGGGCGAGACCTTGTTCAAGAAGGCCAGCGCGTACGCGTTCTACCGTCTGCTGAATGCCTTGTCGGACCACCCGCTGGCCCTGGACACCGGTGACTTCCGGCTGCTGGACCGCGAGGTGGTGGCGCTGCTCACCAAGTCGCCGGACCGGCACATGTACCTGCGTGGCACCGTGAGCTGGTTCGGGTTCCCGGAGACCAGCGTGGCGTTCAACAGGGAACCGCGGCACGCCGGAGAGACCAAATACACGCTGCGCAGGATGCTCGAACTGTCCCGGCGCGGCCTCATGGCGGGCTCCCCCGCGCCGTTGCGCCTGCCCATCTACCTGGGCACGACCGTGCTGGTTGTTGGGGTGGTAGCGGCCGCGGTTCAGCGCGACCCGCGGTTGCTGGCGCGGCCCGGTGCCTTCGGCACCCAGGCACTGGCGCTGGGCGTCATCGGCGAGTACCTGCACGCGGTCTTCCGACAGGTGCAGGGGCGTCCGCAATACGTCGTCGAGGGCCGCCTTGGCATGGTCTCCCCGTCCCTTCGCGTAGAGGAGCGTGTCGCCCTGTGAGCACCGAAGCAGCGGGGTCGGCGGGCAGCACCGCCACCACCCCCGTGGACGTCATCATCGTCGGCGCCGGTTTCACCGGGCTGTCGGCAGCGCTCGAACTCGCCTCACAGGGGCGGAGCGTGCGGATCATCGAGTGTGAGCCCGTCGTTGGCGGACTCGCCGCGAGCTTCGACATCGGCGAGGGCAAACGGTTGGAGCGCTTCTACCACCACTGGTTCTCCTCGGACACGGAGATGATCCGGCTCTGCGAGAGCCTCGGGATCTCCCATCTCCTGGAAGCCCGCGAAACCCGCACGGGCGTCTACTACGCCAACTCCGTCTACCGGCTCTCCGCACCCCTGGACGTACTGCGTTTCGCGCCGCTGCCGCTGCGGGACCGCATTCGCCTGGGGCTGCTCGCCCTGCGCGCCCGGCGGGTGAAGCACTGGCGCGAGCTGGAGCCCCGGACCGCACGCGAGTGGCTGGTGTCACTGGGCGGACGACGGGTGTACGACGTGGTCTGGCGCCCCTTGTTGGAAGGGAAGTTCGGCAAGTACGCGGACCAGGTGGGTGCCACCTGGATGTGGACCAAGCTCCATCTGCGCGGCGGCAGCCGCACCCGCTCCGGCAAGGAGACCCTGTACTACATCAAGGGCGGCAGCGAGGCCCTGCTGACCGCGCTGCGACGGCGCCTGGAATCGCTCGGCGTCGAGATCCGCACGGGCGCCACGGCCGAGGCCGTCCACACCGACGGCGCCGGGGTGAGCGCAGTGACGGCCGGCGGGGTCCGCCACCCGGCCCGCCAGGTGCTGATCACCACCGCGCCCCGGCTCGCGGCCGCACTGCTGGACCACGAAGGCGCGCAGCACCCGGCGGTGCCGGAGCTCCAGCGGCGCTGGTCGGCCGTCGACTACCTCGGCAACGTCTGCCTCGTACTGGAGAACAACCGCAAGCTGTCCGACACGTACTGGCTCAACGTCAACGACCCCGACTTCCCCTATGTCGGCGTCATCGAGCACACCAACCTCGACAACCCCGAGCGCTACGACGGCAAGCACGTCGTCTATCTCTCGAAGTATCTGCCGACGGACGCCGAGCTGTACCAGATGTCCGACGAGGAGGTCTTCGAGTACAGCCTCCCGCACATCAAGCGCATGTTCCCCGGCTTCGACCGGAGCTGGGTGCAGCGCTTCCACGTCTGGCGGGCCGAGTACGCCCAGCCGGTGATCACCCCGCACTACACCCGCGTGATGCCGCCGGTCGAGGCCCACGTCAAGGGCCTCTATCTCGCGGGCATGGCACAGGTGTTCCCCGAGGACCGCGGGACCAACTACGCCGTACGCGACGGCCGCCGGGCCGGACGCCTCATCGCCGACCGTCTCACCGCAGCCGCCGGGAGCCACGATGCCTGAGCTGATCACCCTGGACCAGGCCGAGGCGATGCCCACCGAGCAGGTGCACGACCTGTACCGGCGGTTCGTCAACCGCAGCCAGGTCTCCCTCATCGGCTCCTTCGGTTTCGGCAGGGACCTGGTCGACCACGCCGAGGGAGCCTGGATCCACCTGCGCGACGGCCGCCGCGTCCTGGACTTCACCGGTGGCGTCGGCGTCCTCAGCCACGGCCACAACCACCCGCGGATCCTCGCCGCGCGGCGCCGCTTCCAGGAAGCGCGACGCATGGAGGTGCACAAGAACTACTTCTCGCCCTACGTGGCCGCCCTCAGCCACAACCTGGCCCAACTGCTGCCCGGCGACCTGAACATCAGCTACTTCCCCAACTCCGGCGCGGAGGCGGTGGAAGGAGCGGTGAAGCTCGCCTACAAGTACCACCGGGGGCGCCGCGGCACCGTCCTCCACACGGACATCGCCTTCCACGGAAAGCTCCTCGGCGCGGGCAGCCTCACCGCCTCGCCCGAGGTCCACTTCCCCTACCCGCAGATTCTCGGCACGGACACATTCGCCTACGACGACCTGGACTCGTTCCTGCTGGCGCTGGAGCGGCACACCTCCTCCGCCGGCGAGTGCGACGTGTACGCCGTCGTCCTCGAACCGTTCAGCGCCTCCAGCCTGCGTGAGTGCTCCCCGCGGTTCCTGCGCGAGGTCCGCCGCGTCTGCACCGAACGCGACATCGTGCTCGTCTTCGACGAGGTGTACACCGGCTGGGGCAAGACCGGCGCCCTCTTCCACTTCATGCACCACTCGGGACTCGTGCCCGACATCGTGACGACCTCCAAGTCCTTCGGCGGCGGCAAGGCCTCCATCTCCGGCTACATCACCCGGGAGCCGATCTTCCGCGCCGCATACGACAACCTGTCCGACGCGACCCTGCACAGCACGACGTACTACGGGTTCGGTGAGGAGACCGCGACCGCCCTCGAAGCCGTGGCGGTCGCCGTCGAGGAGGATTTCCCCGGCCGCGCCCGTGAGCTGGGCGAGCAACTGGACAAGGGCCTGTCCGAGGTGGCCGCCCGCCACCCCCGCCTGGTCCGGCGGATCAAGGGCCGCGGCGCTCTGCACGGGGTGTTCCTCACCCCCGGCCCGGACGTCCCCGCCCGGCTGCGCGAGATGCTGCCCACCGCACTGGCCAAGGACCCGCAGGCCGTGTCGAAGCTGCTGACCGGGGCCGTGGTCGCCGCCCTGTACCGGGAGCACGGCGTCCTCACCTTCTTCGGCTCCAACCGCGCCATCGCCCTGATCGTCTCGCCGCCGCTGGTGGCGCAGACCGACGAGGTCGACCTGTTCGTGAACGCCCTTGACGAGGTGCTCGACCAGGGCGCCACCCGGCTCCTGGCCGGACTCGTGCGAGAGAAGGTGGCCGGGTGAGGATCACCGAGCGGGACCTGTACGCCTCCGGGCTGCCGGCCTGCTGGGCCGCCGTGTACGAGGCACTGCGCCCGGCGTCGGCGCTGCAGCGGGCGGTGCACCACACCACGGAGAGCCTCAACCGGATGCCCGCCGGCTACCGGTGGGGGACCTCGGCCGCCCTCCGCCTGTTCCCGTCCGTCTTCCGCGCCGTCACCCGCGCCCGGCCCCACACAGCCCCACCCGAGCTGATCCGCGCGGGGCTCGCCCGGCTGCGCGGCCTGCCCGGCTACGCCGAAGTGCTGCGCGCGACAACCGCCTTGGCGCTGTACGGCGCCCTGGACGGCGTCGCGCCACCGCACACCACGCGGACACGGGAGGCCGTGCGGTGAAGATCCTGCCGAGACGTACGAGCGGTGTGCGCGAGGTCGAGTGCGACGCGCTGGTCGTCGGCTCCGGAGCGGGCGGCAGCGTCGCCGCGCTGGAACTGGCCCGCGCCGGACGGTCCGTGACCGTCCTGGAGGAGGGACCCCGGGTCTCCACCCGCGACCTGGAGACGGCCAGCCCCGCGGAGTCGATGCGCCGCCTGTACCGCAACGGCGGCGCGACCGCGGTCTTCGGCACCCCCACCATCGCCTACGGGGAGGCCCGCGCGGTCGGCGGCACCACGGTGGTCAACGGCGGCCTGCTGTGGGAGCCCTCGCCGACCGTCCTCGACCGCTGGGCCGCCTGGTCCGGATACGGCAGTTACCGTGACCCGGTCGTGGGCGCCCGCTTCGCGGAGGTCCAGCAGCGCCTCGGCATGATCGTGCAGGAGCACGGGGACGGCAACGAGGACTCGCGGCTCCTGGCCCGCGCCGCCGACTCCCTGGGCTGGCGCTGGCAGCATCCGCAGCGTGTGGTGCGCGGCTGCCGGCACCGCAACCAGTGCGCCACCGGCTGCCCGAGCGGCGCCAAGCAGAGCATGGCCCTGACGTACCTGCCCGAGGCCGAGGAACTGGGCGCGCGCATCAGCCCGGGTGCGCGCGTGGAGCGGATCACGCACCATCGGGGAGTGGTGCGCGGCGTGGAGGCGACCGGCCCCGACGGCGGGCTCGTCCGCTACCGCCCCCGCACCCTGTTCGTCGCCGCGGGGCCCATCGGCACGCCGGTGCTGCTGCGGCGCAGCGGCATCCACCGGCGGACGGCCGGGCGCCGGCTGGCGCTGCACCTCAACCTGCGGACCATCGCCCGGTTCCCGAGAGCCGTGGACGCCGTGCGCGGCACGATGTTCACCGCCCAGGTCCAGGAGCACTCCGCGCTCGGCATGCTCGTCATGCCGTCCAACCTGACGCCCGGCGGTCTGGGGGCCGCGCTGGCAGGCCGCGACTCCCGGCTAGTCGACGAACTCCTCGCCGTCCGCGCCCACGTGGGCATGTTCACCACGCAGGTGCGCATGCAGGGGGCGGCCGGGATCGCCGGGGTGGTCGGCGGCGCACCGCTGCTGCGCCACGGCATGACCCGGGCCGACCACCACACCCTGCGGCTGGCGTTCCGCAGGACCGCGCGGCTGCTGTTCGCCGCGGGCGCCGTGGAGCTGCTGCCGCCGACGAGCTCCGCCGGGCCGCTGCGCACGGAGGCGGACGTGGAGGCGTACTGCGCACGGGTGCGGCCCGGCGACTGGGAGCTGGTCTCCGTGCACGGCATGGCGAGCTGCCCCATGGCGCTGCCCGAGCGGAGCGGGGTCTGCGACGAACTCGGTAGACCGCACGGCTTCACCAACCTGTACCTGTGCGACGCCAGCGTCCTGCCGGGCGCCCCCGGCATCAGTCCGCAGGGAACGATCATGTCCTTCGCCCACGAGATCGTGGGCCGTCATTTGGAGACCGCGTGACCGACCAACCGACCGCACAGCGCGTCACAGCGCCGCAAGCAGCGCCGGACGCCCCTGTGTTCAGTACCGCCGCCGTGGTCGCGTCCTGCGTGGGCTTCGTCCTCATCGGCGCTCTCCAGGCCCTGTACGGGCCCGCGATCCCGGCCTTCCGTGAGGAGTTCGGGCTCTCCCCGTCGGCCGCCGGGCTGGGGCTGAGCGCTCACTTCATCGGCGGTGTCGCCGGTGTGCTGCTCTTCGACAGGCTCTATGGCCGACTCAGCAACCGGCAGATTCTCGGTGCCTCGTACCTGCTGATGGCGGTCGGCGCCGCGGGCTTCGCGCTGGCGCCGAACTGGCCCGTCGGCCTGGCCGCGGCCCTGTTTGCAGGGCTTGGCTTCGGCGGCATCGACTACGGCCTCAACCAGCTGTTCGCCGTCGGCTTCGGCCGCCGCTCGACCGCCATGCTCAACATCCTCAACGCCCACTTCGGCATCGGCGCGATCCTCGGCCCAGCCCTCATCGGCGCGGTCGGCTCCGAGCACTACCCGGCGGTCTTCCTCGGCTTCGCGGTCGCCAACCTGCCGCTGCTGCTGTGCCTGCGGGGTGTCCGCGACCGGGCACCCGAGCCGGGCGAGGCGATGAAGGCGGAGGCCGACGGCAGGTCGGTCCTCGGCCGTAGCCTGGGCTCGGTGCTCGCCGTGTTCGTCGCGCTGTACCTCCTGCACGTGGGTATCGAGGCGGGCGTCGGCGGCTGGGAGCCTACACACCTGGAGACCGTCGGTTACAGCGCCGGGGTCGCCGCGACCGCCACCTCCGTGTACTGGCTGATGATGACCCTCGGCCGATTCCTGGTGGCACCGATCGCGCTACGCTTCTCGGCCCAGTCCATCATCATGGTCTCATGCGCGGGCATGACGGTCTGTCTGCTGCTCGCCGCGGTGCCGGGGCTCGCCCCCTACGCCTACGCCGGTGTCGGCCTATTCATCGCACCGATCTTTCCCACCGGGCTGCCCTGGCTCAACAAGGCGGCCCCCCAGGCCCGCCGGGCTGGAGCTCTGGTGATCGCCGCCTCGATGGTCGGTGGTGTGGTCGCCGGACCGGCACTGGGCAAGGCCATCGAGTGGTCCGGCGTCCGTGCGGTCCCGCTCCTGCTGGGTGTCATCTCGGCCCTCTGCCTGGCGGCGACTCTCTGGCTGATCCGCACCATCCGCCCCGCCGCACCCCGCTGACCACACCCACAAGGCCTCGCCGGTTTCACCTTACCGGCGTCCGGATACCGCGCATGAACGCGTCGAGGGAACGCTGGATACAGACCTGCCGGCACGAGCTGCTGGACCGCACCCTGATCTGGAACCAGCACCATCTGCTCCACACCCTGCGCAAGTTCGAGCAGCACGACAATTCCCACCGGCCCCACCAGGGCATCGCAGGCGCCCGACCACTGCACGCCTTGCCCCCACCGATCACCGATTCGGAGCAGCTCACCCACCTCGACATACGCCGACACGACCACCTCGGCGGCACCCTCCACGAGTACCAACATGCGGCCTGAACTGCACGGACGGAGTTCTCGGCAAGGGCAGAGCTGCTGGCCAACGCAAGCTTCAGCTACTCCTACTGGCAGCCGGTCTCGCGCGGTCGACCAGCCTCCGAGGAGTTCGAGAGGGTTCGCCTGGGCCAGCCCCAGCTGGTCACCTCCCGCCGTCCCCTTCCGGAGGTCCCTGCGACCGCGTACGCCGGGAAGCGGCTGTACCTGCTTCGTCACGGCGGCAAGGAGTGGTTGGACGAAGATCGACACAGTCGCATCGCCGTGGAGACCCGCATGGGCCACGAGGTCGCTGGCGTGGAAGGTCTCTACTCGCACGTTACCCTGACCATGAGCAGGAGATTGCAGGTTCGCTGCAAACCAGGTGGCTGCGCTTCGTGGCCAGCGAGGGAGAGCACTGGAAGGTGCCATCTCCCACTGCTCTCGCATTCGATCTTGAAGAGTGGTGGAAACAGCAGGTCAAAGCCGCTCAGGACCTCGACGTTTGAACCGGTTCATGCGCTTCATTACCACCAAGAGCTTCATGCCCTTCGTGATCTACCGGATCCTGCTCGGCATCCTGCTGTTCGTGCTGGTGGGAGCCGGTGTGCTGAGCCCGCACGCGGGCGAATCCGGCGGCTGAAACCAGGCCACACAGGTAGCGCTATCTGGCATTTCCTAGCGCCTGATTGCAGCACCACGCCATGATCATCTCCCACTTGTCTCCCACTCATCTCCCACCGCAGAGGCGGGATATGCCCCACTAGGGCGTGTGCGTCCGCAAAGCAGGGGATGACGCGGAAGGGCCCGCACGTCCGTGTGGGCCCTTCCGTACGGAGGGTGGAGCGGGTCAGCTGGGGTTCATGTCCGGCCTAGTACTCCAGTCTGACTTCGCGATTTTGTGGGGGACCCGGCCGGGAACGGGTGCGGCCACCGCGTGATCATCGGTTGGTGTGTGGACAAAC
>NZ_JBITCL010000042.1:0-28058 GCF_044453165.1 Streptomyces sp. NPDC051740
CTCCCGCTCCGCGTGAGCGCTGGCAGGATGCTGCGCATCCTGCTCATCCGCCTTGCTGCGCAAGGCGGATGACGTCCCGTCCGCTGCGCTTCCGGGACTGCGGGGGGGGGCTGCGCGCCCTAGGGGCCGGCCCCGCTGTGCGGTGCCGTCAACGGGCCTTCGGCCCTGGCAGCGAGAGGGAGGGGTGGTTGGGGGTGGGGATCGCTTGTTCACGTGAGTTCCGAGGTATCGCACGCATCAGTTAGATGCAGCATGTAGTGTTGGCGAAAACACGGGGCATCCTATGTTGCGGAGCGATGAAGTGCAAAGTGTGCTGGCACTGCTTGGAGCAATTCTCGGTGGAACTCTGGTTCTCTTCGGTGATTTCATTCGACGGAGAGTCGAAAGGCGTAAAGAGGAAGTGAATCGACTCGTAGAAGCAAGTGTGCGACTCTCCTCCATGTACAACCGGCTGTGTGGACAGATCCTTGACGCTTCTACAGCTGGTGTGGCGGTGTCAGATCTGGCCGTTGCAGATCCTCTCCGCTACGAGGTAACGACCCAGTTCTTCATGACTCCTGGTAGTGAGCAGCTTCGCTCTCAGGCTTCCCGTCTGATGGATGCGTATTACCGGCTTCGGGATTCATACGGGCAGGATTCGGCCTGGGTTGCAGCTCGTGATGAATACGGCTTGGCGGTGCGCGAGTTCGAAGCTGCTGTTCGTGCCATCCTCCACCGCAATCACATCTGACGTTCTACTGGGTCTTCATAATTGCCGGGATTGGAGAGGTAAGGGGAGGTCTGTGATTCAGCTCAAGGAGCACCAGCTAGAGCAGAAGTCGAGTTTCTGGAAGTGGGTCGGATTTCCTGTAAGGTCATCTGTGCCGCCTCAGGGTGCCCGTGGCACGATCGTGTCCGCGACCGGGTCCGGTAAAACGATCATGGCTGCTGCGTGTGCGCTGGAGTGCTTCCCCGGGGGGCGGATCCTGGTGACCGTGCCGACCCTGGACCTGCTCGTGCAGACCGCCCAGGCGTGGCGGGCGGTGGGTCACCGCTCTCCCATGGTTGCGGTGTGCTCGCTGGAGAACGACCCAGTTCTCAACGGGTTGGAGGTGCGCACCACCACCCATCCGATCCAGCTCGCCCTGTGGGCAGAGAAAGGGCCGGTGATCGTGTTCGCCACGTATGCCTCTCTGGTGGACAGGGAGGACGTCGATGCTCCCGAGGGCTGGCGGAAGGTTCGCGGGCCGCTGGAGGCGGCTCTGGCGGGCGGAGAGCGGCTGTATGGCCAGCAGATGAGCGGTTTTGACCTCGCCATCGTCGACGAGGCGCACGGTACTGCTGGTGATCTTGGTCGTCCGTGGGCGGCGATCCACGACAACCAGCGGATCCCCGCGGACTTCCGGCTCTACCTGACCGCGACCCCGCGCATCCTGGCGGCGCCCCAGCAGCGCAGGGGCGCCGGCGGCCAGGAGGCGGAGATCGCGACCATGGCCGACGACCCGGAGGGCACCTACGGCGCGTGGCTCGCCGAGCTCGGCCTCTCGGAGGCGATCGAACGCGAGATCCTCGCCGGGTTCGAGATCGACGTCCTGGAGATCCGCGACCCCTCCCCCGTCATCGGGGAATCAGAGGAAGCCCGGCGCGGCCGGCGCCTGGTACTGCTGCAGACCGCACTTTTGGAGCACGCCGCGGCGTACAACCTGCGTACGGTCATGACGTTCCACCAGAAGGTGGAAGAGGCGGCGGCGTTCGCGGAGAAACTGCCCGAGACAGCGGCCGAGCTGTACGCCCGTGATGTCACGGACGAGGACCTGGCGGCCGCGGGCCGGCTCCCCGCGTCGTCGATCGATGCCGGGTTCTACGAGCTGGAGGCCGGCCGGCATGTACCCCCGGACCGGGTGTGGTCGGCGTGGTTGTGTGGCGACCATCTCGTGACCGAGCGGCGCGAGGTGCTGAGGCAGTTCGCCAATGGGATCGACGCCGCTGGGCGGCGGGTGCACCGGGCGTTCCTCGCGAGCTGCCGGGTCCTCGGGGAGGGCGTGGACATCACCGGTGAGCGGGGGGTGGAGGCCGTCTGTTTCGCGGATACCCGTGGCTCCCAGGTGGAGATCGTGCAGAACATCGGCCGCGCACTGCGGCTCAACCGTGACGGCTCCACCAAGGTCGCGCGGATCATCGTGCCGGTGTTCCTTCAGCCCGGCGAGGACCCCACCGACATGGTCGCCTCCGCCTCGTATGCGGGACTGGTCGCTGTGCTCCAGGGCCTGCGCTCGCACGATGAACGACTTGTCGAGCAGCTTGCCTCGCGCGCCCTTACCAGCGGACGACGCATGGTGCACATCCGGCGCGATGAGGAGGGGCGGATCGTCGCGGCCGGCGGCGAGGTGAGCGAGGGCCAGAAGCAGGACGGCGCCGATGTCGCTGCCGAGTCCGCGCTGCTGCACTTCTCCAGCCCGCGCGACGCGGCGACCATCGCCGCGTTTCTGCGCACCCGGGTCTACCGGCCGGAGTCGCTGGTCTGGCTGGAGGGCTACCAAGCCCTGCTGCGCTGGCGGAAGGAGAACGAGATCACCGGCGTCTACGCCGTCCCCTCTGACATCGAGGTCGAAGTCGGCGTCACGAAGGCGTTTCCGCTCGGGCGGTGGGTCCACCAGCAGCGCAAAGCGCTGCGGGCCGGAGAGCTGCAGGAGCGGCGCAAGCTGTTGCTGGACGCGCCGGAGGCCGGGATGGTCTGGGAGCCGGGCGAGAAGGCGTGGGAGAACAAGCTCGCCGCGCTGCGCTCCTACCGGCGCGCCACCGGACACCTCGCGCCGCGTCAGGATGCCGTGTGGGACGACCCGGCCGGCGGCGGCCCCGTGCCTATCGGGCAGCACATGGCCAACCTCCGCCGCAAAGGAGGCCTCGGCAAGAACCCGGAGCGGGCGGCCGTCCGCGCGGCGCAGCTGGCCGCGATCGACCCGGACTGGAACTGCGCCTGGCCACTGGACTGGCAGCGCCACTACCGCATCCTCGCCGACCTCGTCGACGCCGACGGCCACCTCCCCGACATCACACCCGGCGTACTGATGGACGGCGACGACATTGGACGATGGCTGCAGCGGCAGAAACAGCCAGCCACCTGGGCACAGCTGTCGAGCGAGCAGCAGGAGCGGCTGTCCAAGCTGGGTGTACAGCCGCTTGAAGCGCCGTCTGCCGCCCCGGCGGCCGGGCGTACGGCGAAGAGTCCGAGCAAGGCGCAGCAGGCGTTCCAGCGCGGCCTGACGGCCCTCACGCAGTGGGTGGAACGGGAGGGGCAGCGGCCCGTCCCGCGCGGCGCCCTCGTGGAGATCGTGGTCGATGGCGCGGCGGAACCGTTGGCGGTGAAGCTAGGTGTGTGGGTCTCGAACACCAGGGCCCGGCGGGACAAGCTCAGCGCGGAGCAGCTGGCCGCCCTGCGGGAGCTGGGCATCGACTGGGCATGAGGCCAGCATCGGGCGAACATCAGACGTGCCCTGGAGTTCATGCGTACGCAACCGACTTGTCCGACGAGCAGTGGGCGTTGATCGAGCCGCTGGTCACCGCGTGGAAGCAGGAACGGGTGGCACGGTCGGCGACCGGAGACCCGGGCTCCTGCGGCCTGCGTGAGGTCGTGAACGCGCTGCTCTACCAGAACCGGACGGGCTGTCAGTGGCGGCTCCCGCCGCACGACCTCCCGGCCTGGTCGGCGGTGTTCTACTGCTTCACCCTGTGGCGCCAGGACGGCCTTGACCAGCGGATCCAGGAGATCCTGCGCTGCCGGGTGCGGGAGCGGTCCAGACGATGAGAGGACCCGTCCCTGGTGATCATCGACACCCGGTCCGTCCGCGTGGCGGCCGGGGTGCCGAAGGAGACGACGGGACTGGACGCGGACAAGAAGACGCCCGGCAGGAAGCGGGGGCTCGCCGTCGACGTGCTGGGCCTGATCGTCGGCGTGGTGGTCCTGGCCGCGAGCGCGCACGACAACGAGGCCGGCACCGCCCTGCTGGACCAGGCAGCCGAGCGGTGCGGGATGCGCCTGGAGAAGGTCCTGGTCGACCAGGGTTCCAAGGACGCCGTGATCATCCACGGGACGGTGAAGGACATCACCGTCGAGGTGGTCCGGCGCAACCCCGACGACGAAGGCGAAGGCTTCGTCCCGCAACCGAAGCGGTGGGTGGTCGAGCAGGTCAACGGCACCCTCATGCTGCAGCGGCGCCTCGCCCGGGACTACGACCACCGGCCCGACAACGCGGCCTCCCGCGTCTACCGGGCCGCCACCGCCGGCATGCTCCGCCGCCTGACCACCCCCACCGCCGCCTGGCGGGACGACGTGGAGCTGGCCGCGTGAACGCCAGCGAACTCCTGCGGCTGCTGCAGACCGAACACGACGAGACCGCCACCCGCGCCGGCAACCTGCGTGAGCAGATCGAGCGGCTCACCACCGCCCTCGCCGAGACCGAAGCACGCCCGGCCGAGCTCGCCGCCACCCGCAAGGTCATCGACGGCCTCACCCCACCCGACGCCGGAACGGCCCCCGCGGAGACCGCCACCGCGACCGTCTACCAGCGCATCGTGACCACGTTCAACGACCACCCCGAGAAGGTGTTCCGCGTCCATGACCTGCACGAACACCTCGGCCTGCCCACCGACGAGCCCTCGGTCAACGTCACCCGCTCCCGCCTGGGACGACTCGTCCGCCAGGGACTCCTCGAACAACCCGGACGCGGCCGCTACCACAAACGGACCTAACGCCCTCTGAGTGCTCTGAGCTGGGTTCGATACCGCTGCCGGCGCTGCCGCCGTAGCACCACGCTAGTGTCTGGGATATCTCGATTCCTTGGAGCATCCGTGCAAAACGATGGAAGGGCTCGTGGGGACCAGCGCTCGACGCGTGATTCCGGTCCGGCGGTGGTGGGCCGAGAAGCCGAGACCGCAGAAATCATCCGGCGTGTGGGCACTGACCGGTCCCACAGCGACGTTTTGGTCGTCACGGGTGACCCCGGTGCCGGAAAAAGCACGCTGCTCGACCTCGCGGCCGATCGCGCACGGGGCGCGGGTGGCCGAGTGCTGCGGGCGGTGGGGAGCGGATCCGAGGCGCGCCTCGGATTCGCCGGTCTTCATCAGTTGTTGCGCCCGGTACTCGTTGAAGCGCAGGGACTGCCGTCGCGGCAGCGCTCCGCGCTCCGAGCCGTCCTGGGGCTCGAAGAGTGTGCGGAGACTCCCGACGCAATGCTCGTCGGTCTGGCGGTCCTGACCTTGTTGTCGGACCTGGCGGAAACCGCCCCGCTGCTGGTGGTGGTCGACGACGCCCAGTGGATCGACCGCGCATCACTGGACGTTCTCGCGTTCGTGGCGCGACGCATGGACAGCGAGCCTGTCACGCTGCTGGTCGGAGTCCGCGCCGCGGCCGCCCTGCCTGGATTCGACAAGGGATACGAGCGCCTCGAACTCGGCCCGCTGGACGCTGAGGCGGCCAACCTACTGCTGGACCGGCAACCCACGCCGCCCACCGGCCGAGCCCGGGTGCGGATCCTCCAGGAGGCGGCCGGCAACCCGCTGGCCCTGGTGGAACTGACCCACGCCACCGCGATCCGGCACCCCGAGGGCAGTGGCGTGCAGGGTCCGCTGCCGGTCACCGACCGACTGGAGCGGATCTTCGCGGGGCACACGGCGGACCTGCCGGAACCGACCCGCCGCATCCTGCTGCTGCTCGCGGCCGCCGACGCGGCGGACGCTCCGGCGGCGGCCGTGGGACTTCCCGAGGCGGACGACGAGGCATGGGTACCCGCGGACCGGGCCGGTCTTGTACGCCAGGACGGATCCCGGATCTCCTTCCGTCACCCGCTCATCCGCTCCGCCGTCTACCATGCCGCGTCGTTCGAGGAACGCCGCCGGGCCCACCTCGCTCTCGCGGAGTTGCTGCGCGAGGAGCCCGACCGCCGCGCCTGGCACCTCGCCGCCGCGACCGTACGCCCCGACCAGGACGTGTCGGCCGCACTGCAGCAGACGGCCGACCGGGCCCGGCGCCGGGGTGGCTTCGCGGCCGCGGCCGCGGCCCAGGAGCGCGCCGCGGAACTCAGCCCGCGCCGCGAGGACCGGGCGCGTCTTCTGACCGAAGCCGCCACCACCGCCGTCTTCACCGGTCAACTCGGCTGGGTGGAACAACTGGCCGCCGCAGTCCGCCAGTGCACCGACGACCGGGCGCTGCTGGGCAAAGCCGCGCTGGCCACCGGACAGCTCATGTCCCTGGGCTCCCATCACACAGCAGCCTTCGCTCTGCTCATGCGTGTTGCCGACGAGGCGACGGACGCCCGGTCGTCCCTCGTTCTCGACGCGCTGGCCGCGGCGGCGGTGGTCCGTTACTACTCGGGCGAGGAGTCCCAACAGCGACAGATCCAGAGTCTGCTCTCCCGCATGCCCGACGATGCCGCCGCAGCGGCGCTGCGCGCCTGGGTCCTGGCCGTCTCCGACCCCAGCAGCGCAGGAGCCTTCCTCACACCGGTCCTGCCCGGGCTCATTGCCAAGGCCAAGGGCGACGCCAGTCGCCTGACCGCGCTGGCCATCGTCGCCTGGCTGCTCGACCAGACCACCCTCGCCGCCAGGACCTTCGGCGAGGCGTTCGACCAGTGGCAGGCCCGTGGATGGCTCCCGGACGGACTGGGATGCGCGGCCGGATGGACCCGCCTGGAGCAGGGCCGATGGGCCGAGGCCCGCTCGGTGGCGACTGACATCGCGGCCATGGCATCGTCGGCCGGACTCGACCATGCCGAGGCGTGTGCTCACGCACTCGATGCCACGGTGGTCGCTCTGCTGGGCGACCCGGCCACCGCACGCCGGCTCGTCGAACGAGCCCTGGCTCTGGTCGATCCACTGGAGAGCCGCTCCGTCGCGGTCTTCGCGCGTCGGGCCCTGGGGATGGCGGCCGTGGCCGAGGGCGACTACGACACCGCGTACACGCAGTTCCGCTCCGCGTTCACCGATGACGGCGATCCGGTCCACTACCACGTCTCCTACACCCTCCTGGCCGAACTGGCGGCGGCGGCCGTCCGCCGAGGACGACAGGAGCACGCCGCAGAGCTACTGGAACGGTCGGCGCGGCGCCTCGGTACAGGCATGTCGGCACGGGTGAGGACACTGATCGACCGGGGCCGCGCCCTGCTGGCGGAACCCGAGCACGCGGAGCTGTTCTTCCGCGCAGCGCTCAAGGAACCCGCAGGGGAGCAGTGGCCGTTCGAACGTGCGCAGACACAGCTCGACTACGGGGAATGGCTTCGGCGGCAGCGCCGTATCGCCGAGGCCCGTCCGCTGCTGAGCGCCGCCCTCGAAACCTTTCAGCGGCTGGGCGCGCGGCCGTGGGGCGAGCGGGCACAGGCAGAACTTCGCGCCGCCGGCATCGAGGCCGGCGACGTCGTGCCCACTGCCTTCGCCGAACTCAGCCCCCAGCAGCAGCAGATCGTCCAGCTGGCGGCCCGTGGCCTGACGAATCGTGAGATCGGGGAAAAGCTGTTCCTCTCACCGCGCACGGTCGGTTCTCACCTTTACCGGGTGTTCCCCAAGCTCGGTATCACCGCCCGCTCACAGCTCCGCGACGTGGTCGAAGGCATCCTGTCGGGTACCGGCGTCCAGGGCTGAGTGCAGTTTCCCCGTGATAGTGGACACTCGATGCTTACGCTGCGAGGGCGTGTTCTTGCTCGTGCCGCTGCCGGGTCTCCAGCGGGGGGAGGTAGCCCCACACTGGATGCCTCCGCAGCCGCTTGCGGTGGTAGAAGGTCTCGATGAAGGTGAGAATCTCAGCGCGGGCCGTGGTCCGGTCGGGCCGGCGGCAGGTGCCGATCTCGGCTTTCAGCAGCGCGAAGGCGCTCCCCTCGGCGAGGCGAGCGCCTGGCCGGGATGCTCCCGGGCCACCGACAAGTCCGAGGAAGGACAGCACGGTCGATCGGAGTGCGGGTCAGGAGGCCGCGAGAGCATCCCGGCACCCGCGTCCTGGCGCGTCCATCGCTGTGCGGGTCAAGAGGCCCGGAATATCCGGTACTTCACATTTTCACTGTCCGAGTGCGCGATGCAGCCGGGCTGGAGGCCTCTGCGGCCGGTGTCATCGTCAGTGCGTCGACCACGGGGGATGCACGGTGGGGGCTGGCCATCAAGTAGCCGACGATCTCGCGGGTCGCCAGGTCTAGCCACGTCGCCAGATACAGCCAGCCCTCGTTGGTGGGGATGTCGGTGATGACACCGACCAGATTCCGCCCCGGGGCGGCGGCCGTGAAGTCACGGCCGATCAGCGAAGCCTTCCTCGTCCCACGCCTCGATGTCCCCGGCAGTCTGCCCCGGGGGAGCGTTGTCTGCCGTCGCCGGTGCCTTGCATCACCGCAGGACCGACATGGATCTCGGACAGGTGGACAGCGTCGTCGTCCAGCCATCGGCGCGGCAGAGGACGGGGTGTGCGGATCTCAATCATGGTCCCGTCCTGCCGACGCGGCGGCGGGAACATGAATCGCGGTGCCGCACAGCTCGTCACTCGGGACTCGGACATTCGGCCCGACTCCCAGGAATCGAATACGCCGGCGCAGATACCTGTCGGCCGACCAGCTCCGCCGACGGGTCCGTACCGGCCACGACGATGCCCCTGCGACTCTAGGGCCTGCGGCTTCGACGCCGGAAAGGGAATCAACGGCCGCAAGAGACACATCGCGGTCGCCGCCTCGGGCTCCTGGTGACGATCACGGTGACCCCCTCGGACACCACCAGCCCTGACATCACCCGCGAAATGCTCTGGCAGCTGCGGATCACGCAGCTCCAGATCGCCCGGGCCCGGGCCGACGACTCCGCCGGCACCGGCTGCTCACCTACTCGTCCGACGTCTCCCCTCCACCTCGACGGAAGCCGTACGCAGCCCTTGGCTCAGGTCCCTGTCCAGCTTCTTGCCGACAGGCCAGAACAGCGGGGAATGAACCCGGCCGGCTGGTGGTTGCCGAAACCGAATCTGATTCGGATAACGGAAGGACAGCCATGACCGACTCGTGGCAGCGGGACGCACTCTTGGAAGCCCGCTACGGGCAGCAAGCGACGCCGGAGAACATCATCTGGAACGAGCAGATCGAAGCGCTGCTCGCGCACCGCTCAGTGCGCGCGTTCACCGACGAGCCGCTGCCCAACGGCGCTCTGGAGACGGTGGTGGCAGCCGCCCAGTCGGCGTCCACATCGTCGAACCTTCACCAGTGGAGTCTCGTGGCTGTCTCGGACCCGGAGACGAAGGCCGAGCTCGCGAGGCTGACACACGGCGTGGAGTTCACCGGGTTCGAGTTCGTCGCCCAGGCCCCCAGCGTGCTGCTGTGGGTAGCGGACATGTCGCGCAACCACGCGATCAGCGTCGAGCTGGGCAGCAAGCCCCTCGTCACCGACTACGTCGACGCCTTCCTGATGGCGTCGATCGACGCGGCCCTGGCTGCCCAGAACGGTCTCGTCGCGGCAGAGGCGATCGGTCTGGGAGGCGTGTACCTGGGCTCGCTGCGCAACCATGCCAAGGAGCTCGCCGACCTGATCGGACTTCCCTCGTACGCCTATGTCGTGTTCGGCATGGCCATCGGCACCCCAGACCCGCACCGCCCCAGCGTGGTACATCCCCGCCCGGCGCAGGACGTCGTGCTGCACCGCGAGCGCTACCGGACACGGCCGACCGAGGAATGGATCGAGGACTACGAGACCGCGTTCAAGGACTTCCGCGCCGAGTACGGACTGCGTGACAAGACATGGAGCCATTCCGTCGTGGTGGGCATGGGCCTGGACTACATGGACGGGCGTGAGAACCTGCGCCGTACGCTGGAGGAGCGCGGCTACCTGCTGCGCTGAAGGGCATTCGACAGGAAGTGGGGGCACCGGGCGTGGCCAGGCCGAAGACGCCGCTGTTGTCCGCGACACGAATCGCGGACGGCGCGATCGAACTCGTCGACCGCACCGGTGACATCCAGATGGTTCAGCTGGCCCGGCACCTCGGCGTCGCCCCGTCATCGCTCTACTCCCATGTCACAGGCCGGGCGAAGGTCATCGACCTCGCCCGGCTGCGGATGCTGGAACGTATGGAACCCGTCGGACCCGCGCACGACTGGCGCGAGGCCGTGGCCAACCTCCTGCGCCAGCTCACCACCCTGTACGCCAGGCACCGACGCATCCTGCCGCTCCTCTCCACCACCGCCGTGGCCTGCAACCGTTCCATCGCGGTTTACGAGCCGATGTTCGCCGCACTGATCGAAGGAGGCTTCCGGCTAGACCAGCTACGCCTGGTCGTCGCCATGGTCGAGTTCCAGGCATTCGGTCTCGCCCAGGGACTGCCGACGCCGGCCATGTCCGACCACATCCGCAAGACCCTTCCCGCCTACACCGCATCGGTGGACCACTCAAGCTACGACCTGGCCACCGCGACCGAGTTCTCCGTGGCCATGGTCATCGGCGGGCTGGAAGCGATCCGGACCCACCCCGGTGGGCCGTGAGCACTCCGGCACAACTGTGGCCGTCACGGCGGGCGGCCACCGGCATTCGACCGTCACATCTATCAGCGTCACAACGTAGTTGAGCGGTGCTTCGACCGCCTCAGGGGTTTCCGCGGCATCGCCACCAGATACGACAAGACCGTCACCTCCTACGAGGCAGCGGTCAATCTCGCGTCATTCCCACTCTGGACAAGATCAGTGATGACGGACCCTAACGAGCTCGTGCATGGTTGGCGTCTGGGCCGCGGGGTGGCATGGTCGTCCCATGGGGAGCGTTGCCCGTGCGGTGATCGTCAATGGTCCGCGGATCACTGGTCTGGCCGGGAACGTTATTGCTGAACTCGTCGCCGAGACAGGCCCGTTGTGGGCCGCCAGTGGCACCGACACCTTGCGGGACGTCCCAGGCGACGAGCAATTAGGAGCGGGAGCCCGCTACAAGCTGGTCTTCGTCCACCGGCTGCTCGCCATGCTCGTCCACTTCCGTCACGGGGTGACGCACTCCGTGTTGGCCTGCTGGTTCGGGGTGGACCGCTCCGCCAACACCCGCGCGATCGGCGAGATACGCCCCTCGCTGGCCCAGCGTGGCTGCGTGGTCGTAGCGGCCATCCCACTGCACACGCTTGCTGCTGTTGTCGACTATCTCGGCGTCAGCGGACAGAGCGCCATCATCGACGCCACCGAGATCCGCGTCCGTCGCCCCGTCCACGGCACCGACAGCCGAGACCGCTACATCTCCGGCTAGAGCAGGCAGAACGCGGTGAAAGTCCTGGTCGTCACCGATACCCATGGGCAGCTGCTGTCCGGCGGCGCACTCAAGCCTGGCAGCTGCCCAGACATCACCCAAGCCCACGACGCAAGGACTGGTCGAACTACTCGGCAGACACCGAGGCCTGCGCATCCTCGCGGATGCTGGCTACCAAGGGCTGGGCGCCCAGACCGTCGGCCAGGTGATCACACCACCGCACCGCAAAATCAAGAAGAATGCCCCGACCTGGTGGGAAGAACGGGTTCACCCAGCAGCCAAAGGCCCACTCATCGCAACGGTCCGCGTCGAGCACGGCATCGCCCACCTCAACAATTGGCGGGCTCTGGCCCGCCACCACGGCCGACGCGAACTCTTCGACGAACTCGTCCCCGCTGTCGCGGGACTCGCGTCCATCCGTCGACCGTCACCGCACCCTGCCTCAGCAGGGTGAGCAACACCCCGCATGCCCCGTCGCCATGCCCCGCGCGAACCATGCACGAGCTCGTTAGGATTGTCCTTTTCGCGGGTGTTGACCGCGCTGGGCATGGCCGATCCAGAGCCGGCCCACGAGGCAGCTCTTGAACGGGCGAACGACCGAGCGAACGCGCAGGGCGCGGAAACCTGAGGCCTGACGAAGACGCTCCGGGTGTCGAGTGCCCCTCGGCCACCTGGCAATCGTCCGTCCCAAGTCCGTGCACTGCCCGGCCCCCTGAACCGTAAGCCATTGTCCACGGGTACAGACCCGTCCGGTGCCGCGCGGTCGTCAATGCCGACAACGGACGCCTTGCCTCGTTTCACCGTCCAGACCACTGCGAGCTACCCCACGCTCCTCCACCTGCGTGCTGCAGAACCTCCGAGAGCAGTCACCTGACGCATACCGGAGGGGATCCCCGCGTACCGAGACTGGCGAAGCGGGCGGTGGCCGGCCAGAACCTCGAGACACCCCTGGCGGTCGTGCACCCGCGAAAGGACCTACGGAGCACCATGGTGGCAAGGACAACGGCAGCACTGTGGGACCGCTTCGCCGCCTTTGACCCCGGGCTCACGCGTCTGGCCTCCGCGATGCGCGCCGTGCTCGGCACAGCCGCGGCACTTGCCGTGCTGACAGCGCTGCGAGCGCCCGAAACGGTGCTGGTGGTCGGCGGTTTCACCGCGATGACGACGTCACTGGCGATCAGCGACCTGCATCCGCGCAACCAGCTCATCACCCTCGGGCTGGGCGCTCCGCTCTCTCTCGCGTCCCTGGCCGCCGGAGCTGTGCTGACGCCGTACCCGACGGCAGCCAAGCTGATCTTTTTGGTGGTGATCTACCTCGCCGTTCAGGCCCGCCGGTTCGGCTCACGAGGGCTGGGCCTGGGGATCTTCGGGTTCATGTTCTTCCTGCTGTCTCAATTCGTCCAGGCCCGAGCAGACCAGCTTCCGCAACTCGGGGCATCGGTACTCGTGGCTTTCGGGGCCGTTACGACCGTGTGGTACTGCGTCGGCCCCGTCACGGCGGCTGGAGCCCTGAGACGGCTGCGGCACGCATTCGGCGTGCGTCTGTACGACGTCCTCCGGGACACGGCCTCGGTGGTCGCCACCGGGCAGGACGACGGCACCCGCAGCCGTCTGTTGCAGGAGCGCCTCGACAGACTGCACGCAGCCGCGCTGCTGATCGAGGACTTTTTCGACGAGCGCGCAGTCGACGAGGGCACCGAGGCCCCGCTGCGGCACATTGGTCGTGTGGAGGTGGCCGCGCAGCGCCTGGCCGTACTCACCGTCCGCGCGGTCCGCACACCGGCGGCCCGCAACGATCTGGCGGAACGAGGGGCGCGGCAGCGGCTCGCGCAGCGGATCCGGGCTCTCGGGCACCGGGTCACCGCGGGAACGGTCCGCACATCCGAACAGTACGAGGAGAGGGACGAAGGCGGCCCGGCGAACCGGCCGGCCGGCTCCGCACATGTGCAGGACTGCTTCCTAGCGGTCGACGAACTCACCACAGCCCTGCGGGTTCTCGGCCCACGCGGCCGCCCAGCAGGGTTCGGGACACCTCCTTACAAAGCCGCCCCATCAGCCTTGGGTGCGGTACCGCGCAGGGACACAGACACCGACAGCCTGAAGCGACAAGCCACCCGCCAGGCGGTCCAGGTGACAACAGCCTCGGCCCTCGCAGTCGCGGGCGGTCATCTCCTGTCTCCGCACCTGTGGTACTGGGCAGTAGTGACCGCATGGGTCGTCTTCATCAGGACCGAGAGCACCGGCGAGGTGCTGCTGCAAAGTGCCCGGCGGCTGGCGGGCACTGTCGTCGGCGTGATTTTCGGCTACGGCCTCGCCGCCCTGGTCGGTGGAGACGGCCCAGTCCTCCTGATCCTGCTCCTGCTGTGCATGTTCGGGATCTTCTACACCCCATCACGGGCCTATTGGGCCGTGACGTTCTTCATCACCGGCACACTCAGCATGCTGCTCGCGCTGATGGACACCTTCTCGACGCACGTGCTGCTTCTGCGTGTCCAGGAGACCGCACTGGGAGTAACCTGCGGAATCCTCGCCGCCACCCTCGTCCTTCCCACCACGGTCCGCCGGGCCAGTGACGAGGAGCTGGTCGGTTTCCTGCGCGTCCTCGACCGCCTCCTTCAGGCCATCGCGTCAGGAAGCACGGACGCGGGAACCCCGGCGAACTGGGTCCGCGCGGCACACGACCTCGACCAGGCACTGGAGTCCTTCCGCAAGGCCTGCCTGCCTCTCACCCATCCGCTCAACCCGCAGCGCGGCCGACGGCACCACACCCGCCACCTGCTGGAACTCCTTGAGGCCGGCGCGTACCACGCACGGAGCCTGGCCGCCGCGGCCGAGCGTCTCCCAGCGGGCCATGCCTCGGAATGCGCCTCCCGCCTCACTGCCGCGGCCGACCGCGCGCACGAGACCGTGGCCCACCTGATCCGCGTCACCGGCCATCGACCGGGATTCTCCTCGCACACGGCACGCCCCAGAGTCGTCAGGGCACTGTCCCTGCTCTCGGAGGAGCCGCGCGTCAGCCGCAGCCGGCCGTCGCCGGAGTGTCGCCTGCAGCAGCACATCAGTCGCCTCGACGCGACCTTGACCGCGCTGGTGCGAGCTGCGGAGCCGCTCGTCCCGGACCCCGGCCGCACCACCATGGTCCCGCCCGAGAGCGTTGACATCCCGTCGCCGCACGGGCCGGCCCCGGTTGTCGCGGTGCGCTGCGTCGATCTCGAGGACCCATGCAACGCCCAAGCCGTCTGACACCGCCAGAACGCATCACGGGGTGACCGCACACCCTTGCATTTTGCTGATTTGCAGGCATCAAAGCCGTCGGCGTGAAAGGCAGGGACAGCCACCGCACACGACACGGCCGACAAGCGGGCATACGGATCCGGCCGCCGTCTCGTGAACACGGCGAGGTAGCCACGCGCTCATCCACAAGGCATCCGGGAACGGAACTGGAAACGGGGAGCCGCCTCGCCTTTCACCTGCCCTAAAAGAGGAAAAGTCCCTTTTCAGAGCCGTACGCACCGGTGCAGTCATGTGACGGATACCGCGCCCGCCGAAGCCGCTCGTACGGTTGGGTAAACCCTACGGACTCCAAGGAAATCACATGGAACAGATCACGCTCGGCAACGTCTCCATCACCCGCGTCTGGGAATATTACGGGTCCGTCGAAATGGAGCCCCACGCCTTCTTCCCGGAAAGCTCGCAGGAAGTCTGGAAGGACGGCGTCCACTGGCTGGCCCCGCATTTCCTGGACTCCGAGACCAACATCGTGAATTCCGCGATCCAGACCTGGCTGCTGCGCAGCGGAGGCAAGACCATCCTCGTCGACACCGGTGTGGGCAACCACAAGGAGCGCCCGTACGCGCCGGTCTGGAGCCACCTGGAGACGGACTTCCTGGCCAACCTCGCCCGGGCAGGTGTCCAGCCCGAGGACGTGGACATCGTGATCAACACGCATCTGCACATCGATCACGTCGGCTGGAACACCTACCTGGACGGGCGGAGTTGGGTTCCCACCTTTCCCAACGCCACCTATCTGATGCCGAAGGACGACTTCGACTTCTGGAACCCGGCAAACGGCCACGAGCCGCTGCCCGGCCGCGGCAACCAGAACGTCTTCGAGGACAGCGTGGCCCCGGTGCACCAGGCCGGCCAGACGCTGCTGTGGGAGAACAGCCATCAAATCGACGCCGACCTGCGCCTGGACGCGGCTCCCGGACACACCCCCGGCTCCTCCGTGCTGACCCTCAGCTCCGGGACGGACCGCGCGGTGTTCGTCGGTGACCTGCTGCACAACCCGGTGCAGATCGTCGAGCCGGACGCCAACAGCTGCTTCTGCGAGGACCCCGCGGGCGCCCGCGCCACCCGCCGCAAGGTGCTGGGCTGGGCGGCCGACAACAACGCGCTCCTGATCCCCGCGCACCTGGGTGGTCACGGTGCCGCCGAAATCGCGCGTAACGGCAACACGTTCGACATCAAGGGCTGGGCGCCCTTCGCCCCGTACTCCGAGCAGGGCTGACGCCCCGGAAAGGCATAGCTGTGAGCCACGAACCCGAGCCCGTCGTCACCACCGCACAGGGAGCCGTCCGCGGTCTCCGTCAGGACGACGGCACCGCCACCTTCCTGAACATCCCCTACGCCGCTCCTCCGATGGGCGCCGGCCGGTTCGCCCCGCCGCAGCCGCACGAGCCCTGGGACGGCGTACGGGACGCCACCGTGCCCGGCCCCAACGCCCCGCAGTCCGAGCGGAAGCTCGGCAGCATCGACATGGCCCCCTACTTCGGCGCCGGCTGGAGCCGTGGCGAGGACTACCTCACCGTCAACGTCTTCCAGCCCACCACCGCGGACAGCGGCCTGCCCGTGATGGTGTTCGTCCACGGCGGCGGGTTCGTCGCCGGATCGACGCGGTCCGCGCTGTACGACGGTTCCGCCTTCGCCCGCGACGGCGTCGTCCTGGTCACACTCAACTACCGGCTGGGCATCGCCGGGTTCCTCGACATTCCCGGGGCGCCCGCCAACCGCGGCCTGCTCGATGTCGTCGCGGCGCTGCGCTGGGTGCGGGAGAACATCGCCGCCTTCGGCGGTGACCCGGACGACGTCACCCTCTTCGGCCAGTCGGCCGGGGCGACCGTCGTCGGCGGCATCCTCGCCACCCCTGAGGCCGCGGGCCTGTTCCGCCGGGCGATCGTGCAGAGCGGCAGCGGTCTGGGGGCGTTCACCTCCGAGCAGGCCGCCCGTGTCACCAAGGCCGCGGCCGAGGAACTGGGCATCGAGCCGCACACCGACGCCTTCGCGGACATCTCCGACGAGCGCCTGGTGGAGGCCGCCTCCCGGCTCGCGGGCATCGACCTGCAGACCGAGACACACCACGATCCGCTGATCGGCCTCAGCCCCTTCAGCCTGGTGCTCGACACACAGCCTGCCGTCTCCGTCGGCGCCGGCCTGAGCGCTGATGTCGACCTGCTCATCGGGACCAGCACCGAGGAGGGAAACCTCTACCTGGTCCCGGTGGACAAGTACGCCACCTCGACCGCCGACGATGTCGACGATACGGCGGCGCGCTCGCACCCGAGGCCCGCGCAGCTCGTGGAGACGTACCGCACCACCCGCCCCGAGGCGTCCTTCGGTGAGCTGCGGTCGGCCATCATGGGCGACGCGCTGTTCGGAGCGGGCAGCTGGGCCCTGGTCGGCGCACATGCCGCCCACCCCCAGTCCGCCACGTTCAGCTACGAGTTCGCCTGGCGCTCCCAGGCCCTGAGCGGAGACCTCGGCGCCACCCACACGATGGAACTCCCCTTCGTCTTCGACATCGCCGAACTCCCGCAGCTGGCGGGTGAGGGCGCCCTGCTCGGCCCCGACAAGCCCCCCGGGGACCTCGCCACCCGCACGCACGAGGCCTGGATCCGCTTCGCCAGGACCGGCAACCCCGGCTGGGACCAGTACGACACCACACGCCGGACCACGATGCACATCGACGCCGAGTGGACCCAGGTCGACGACCCCCGCAGCCAGGAACGACAGGCCTGGGCCTGACCCCGTCGCGCAGATCGCTCTGTGCGCCCTTCCGTCAAGGACACACCGTGAAAACCGTCATCACCACCGAGAACGCACCCACTCCGGCAGCCCCGCTGTCCCAGGGCATCCGCAAGGGCCCGATCCTTCAGGTCTCCGGGCAACTCCCGCTCGACCCGGCCACCGGCGCGGTCGTCGGCACCACGGTCGCCGAGCAGACCACGCAGACCCTGCGCAACGTCACCGCCGTACTCAAGGCGGCCGGCGCCGGACCGAAGGACGTCGTGATGCTCCGCGCTTACCTCACCGACCCCGCCCACCTGCCCGAGCTGAACGAGGCGTACGCGGCGGCCGTCGGCGAACCGTTCCCCGCCCGCACCACCGTCTACATGCAGCTCCCTCCGGGACTGCTCGTGGAGATCGACGCCCTGGCAGTCCTGGACGACTGACTCGGCTACAGGGCAAGGCCGGTCCGGCGCGGCCCCCGGGACCGCGCCGGACCGGCCTCCGTCCCTGAAAGAGGAGGGGGACACGATGGATGATCGCCTGTCGAGAGCGTGCGTCAACCTGAGGGTTGCACCGGTGAAACTGCTGGACGCCTTGTGCTCCCTGTCGGGGCGCCCTGCACCGCCCTCCGGTCCTCATCCGGCACGGCGCGTCTACGGGCGCGTACTGCACGCAGCGACCTCGCTGCCGCTGGGCGCGCTGCAACCGGGCGACGTGAGCGCGGCCACCGAGGTGCGCGCCGGCCTCCTGAACGCCCACGTCCCGCCCCTGTCGGACGCGGTCGCCCGTTGCATCCAGCACACGGTCGACGACCTGGGGCCCGCCGACCTGTGGACGCTGGCACGCTGTACCGCCATGACCCGCGACGACCTCGCGTGGGGCGCCACCGCATCTCTGGCGCGAGAACGCCTCGAACAGCCGGACTCTCTGGACGACATCGCCGCGCAGGTCATCGTGGACGAAATCGCTGAACGGACCCCATGCCGGTGGGGCCGTCACCACAGCGACACGGCTCGTGCCGCGCTGTATCGGACTCTGGCCGACCTCGCCGATGTCCTCCTGGAAGTGTCGGAGTCCTCCCCGACGCCCCTGGCCTGGAGCACCGACGACAACGTGAGGCGTTCCTCTGCCGTGATTGGCGGAGTGGTCCACGACGTACTGGTCCAGAACGCGGAGAACCCACCCTCCTCCGCACAGCCCGTCTGGCACCACCCCTCACCCCCTGCCGCACACACTGCCTGGCAGTGGCGTATCACGAACGGACCGACCGGCCGCGCTTCCCACGGTTGCGGGCCCTTCCCTTCCGCGCTCGCGGCACGGCACGCCGCCGAGTGCGCGATCACGGCCCTCGCCGCCGGGAAATGCAGCCTATGAGGGGCGTCGGCAGGTGAATCCGTGCCGATCCCGGACCACCCCACACCGCGCCCCCACGGCTGCCGAAGCACGGATCTGCGCGCTGCGGCACGAGCGGAAGCTCGGCCCAGCACGATCGCCCCGGTCTTGGGCATACCCGCCTCCACAGTGCACCGCGTCCTGACCCGCCACGGCCTGAACCGGCTGCGCTGGATGGACCGGCCCACCGGACAGGTCATCCGCCCTTATGAACGCTTCCGCCCTGGCGAACTCGTCCACGTCGACCTCAAGAAGCCCGGCAGCATCCCCGACGGCGGTGGCCACCGCACCATGCCCCGGCAACAGGCCATGGCCAACCGGCAGGCCACAACCGACGCGCGTAAAGGCGGAAGCCCGGTGATCGGTTACAGCTTCGTTCACACCGTCGTCGACGACCACTCCCGGCTCGCCTACGCGAGGTCCTGGCCGGACGAGCGCGAGGAGACCGCCGCCGCCTTCTGGCAGCGCGCGAACACCTTCTTCACCGAGCACGGCATCACCGTCGAACGCGTCCTGACCGACAACGGCTCCTGCTACAGATCCACACTGTTCGGACAGACCCTGAGTGCCGCAAGCATCATCCACGAACGCACCCGGCCCTACCGTCCGCAAACGAACGGCAAGGTGGAGCGCCTGGACCGCACCCTGCTCGACGAATGGGCGTACGTGCGCCCGTACTCCAGCAACGCTGAACGCACCGAAGCCCTGGCGGATTTCCTGCACACCTACAACTATCACCGGTGCCACACCGCGCTCGATGGCCAGCCACCCGTCAGCAGCGTCAACAAGCCTGCGGGTCAATACGCCTGGTTCTCCTCGCCGCCTTGTAGACGCGTCCGGCGCGGCCGCCGGTCACTCAGCCAGCGTGGCCGCCCACTGGGTGAAGATCTTCACGTACCGCGCCGGGTCGAGCTGGTGCATCACGTGCAACGCGTCCGGCACGGACTCGTAGTCGACCTTCACCCCCGCCGACTCCATCAACCGCCTGGCCTGCGCGGCCTGCTCGTCGGAGAGCGCCCCGAGCCGGTCGCCGGTCTCCGGGTCGATGCCGCGCGTGTGGTGCGTGAGGAGTACCGGCGTCTTGACCTGGCTCAGCATGCGCTCGTGCGGGCAGTTCAGTCCGACGGTCCCCTCCCAGAAGGCCCGCGCCCACTCCGGGTCGTACTCTTTCATGTGCTGCGGGATCTCGTCGGCCACGAAGTGCCGCGCCATCGGCGACGACGCGGCGCCGGCCGCGCGGCGGTAGCCCTCCCAGTCGCCCACGCTCCACTGGTCGCCGAGGTACGTGCGGAAGAGTTCGAACAGGGGGCCCGCCCCCTGGCGGACCGAGTGGCCGTATGCAGGGACGAGTTCGGACGCGAAAAACGGGGCGTCCTCGCACAGCGCACCCCGGATCTGCCCGGGCATGGCGTACGCCGACAGCCAGGCCGCCAGGACGCCGCCGGAGGAGTTGCCCGCGACGACGACGGGTCGCTGCACCACTAGGGCGATGAACCGGACCAGGTCGTTGCCGAAGTTGTCGAGGCTGTACCGCTTCGGCGTCCAGCTGCTGCGCCCCTGGCCCCGCAAGTCGACGGCGTAGACGTGGAAGTCCTCCGCGAGGAGGCCCATCGTCTCCTCGTACCCCCACCAGGAGCCCGTCTGCTCGGGGACCAGCAGCACGGCGGGCTTGTCCGGATCACCGGCCTCGGCGTAGTTCATGGTGATCTCACCGAGGTCGGCCTGCTGTTCGGGATAGGCGTGCGGGACGTAGACGTCGCGCAGCGCGGGATCGGCCGTCATTGCTGTCTCCTTGGTCTTTGAGCCCGAACCCGACCAGCACCGGCATCCACCGGTCATCGGGTGGGCGAGTCACGGAGCTAGTATTCGAACCGTGGCCGCCGACGCGCACCGACGATTCCGATGAGTGGAACGCCAGTACAGACCCCTCGCTCGGGACGGCCGCCCCGCGGCGAACCGATCCTGGAGCGGGCCTTCAGGGTCCTGGGCGCCTTCGCGGAGGCCGGGGAGGGCCTGACCCTCCACACGCTCGCGGCTCGGGCGGGGCTTCCGAAGAGCACCACGTCCCGGATCGCGGCCCAGCTGACGGGTGTGGGCGCCCTCGAACGCCGCGACAACGGCGATTTCGTCGTCGGCCTGCAGCTCCTCGAGATCGCCTCGCTGGCGCCCCGCGGTCACGGACTGCGCGCCGCCGCGCTGCCGTTCATGGAGGACCTGCACCGGGTCACCGGCCAGCACATCCTCCTCGCAGTGCGCGACGGCGACGAGGCCGTTCTCGTCGAGCGCCTGTCCGCACGGGACTCGGCAGCGGTCAAGTACAGGGTCGGCGGTCGCCTCCCCCTCACCGGGACCGGCATTGGCATCGCCCTGCTGGCGCACGCCCCCGAGCGGGTGCGGGAGGAGGCGCTGGCCGACGCGAACGACGCGGCGCTCCTGCGCCGGCTCATGGCCGCCGTCCGCACGGAGGGCGTCTGCGCCATGACGGTGCCCAACCCCCTGCGTTCCGGGCCCACCACCATGTCAACCATCGCCGCCCCGATCCTGGACCCTCACGGTGACGCGCTGGGCGCGCTGTCCCTGGTCACCCCCGACGAGGGCGGAACCCGGGCCGCCGCCGCTCGGACGGCGCTGCGGACGGCGGGCCTGGCGATCTCCCGGGCCGTGGGGCGGTGAACCCCGACTTGGCCATGCGGCAGACCGGCGCCCACGGCGCCGGGTCCCGATCTCACGCGCCTGACAACGACCCGCGAAGCCGTCAGCGGCTCAGGACTCGACGAACTTGTCCGCCAGGCCCCGTTCCAGGTAGTCGTCCGGCAGGTCCTGGATGACGAGCTCGGCTTCGGTGCGCTCGGTGTGCAGCCGCCAGTAGGCGTCGGCCATCGTCTGCGGCTGGGAGTCGTGGCCCCCCTTGGCCGATGAAGGCGGCGATCGCCACGTGCGCGGCGTAGACGCCGGTGCCGGAGAGCACCGCATGGAGGTTGAGGATCCAGTTGCGCATCCCGCCGGTGGCGATCTGGACGTTCGCCACGTGCGGGGCGATCACCGGCCCCGGCCCCGCCCCGCTGCTGACCAGGATCGTCCCCGTGCCGCGCTCCAGCATGCCGGGCAGGACGTGCTGCACCGCCGCGACACCGCCGAGCAGGTAGAGATCCAGCTGGGTCAAAACCGAGTCGACGGTGACCTTCGTGGCCTCGACCAGCGGCGCCCGGCGCAGATCGGCCAGGGACGGCGCGGGCGAGTACTCGAGTATGTCGATCGGTCCCAGCCGCTCCTCGGCGGCAGTGAGCGCCGCGTGCAGAGCGGGACGGTCGGTCACGTCGGCGGGGAACGCCTCGGCCCGCACGCCCGTGTCGGACAGGTCGTCGGCCACCGCCTGCAGCGTCGTACGGCTGCGGGCGATCAGCGCCACGTCGACCCCCTCGGCGGCGAACCGCCGGCCGATCGCGCGCCCCAGTTGCGGGCCTGCGCCCACGATCGCGAGCGTGCTCAATTCGCCACCTCGTTACCCTCGTATCGACATTCCGGACTGCGGATGTCGGATCTTCGATGCATGCCGGAACAACGGTAGGAAGCGTGTGGTCTCGGCGCCTCGGATCGGTGCGTCAGCCCGAACAGGAGATTCGCGACAACGATGAGCGGCACTTCCTCAGCAGACGTGAGCGGCGCGAACGCCTTCAGCGACTTCGCACACGAGTGGCGAAGTGTGACTGGTGTCGATGACGCAGAAGCGGTTGCCCTCGGGATCGGCGAGCACGACGAAGTCGGCGTCGTCCGGATAAAAGTCCCAGTCGACGCGCTCAGCGCCCAGGGAAATCAGTCGCGCCACTTCGGCCTCCTGATCGGCGGTGTCGCCGGCATAGAGATCGAGGTGGATTCTCGGGTGTTCCTGCACGGGCGTCGTACTGAGGTCGAGGGCCAGTGCGGCACCGGAGCCGTCGGCCGGCACGAGTACCGCCCAGTCGTCCTTCACCTCACCATCGCGAGGAACGTAGCTCAGTGCCCGACTCCAGAACTCGGCGGCCCGCCGTACATCAGCGGCCCCCATCACGATCGTTCCAATGCTCAGCATCCGCCGATTCTGGCAGACACCGAGGGACCCACGGTGTGAACCGCGTCCCCAACTACGAGGCGAACCGTTCCGGGTTCGGTAGGGACTCGATCATTTGAGAGGATCGAGTCATGGCACGTCCTTCCCCTTACCCGCTTGAGCTGCGCCGTCGTGCGGTCCGCATGGTCGCCGAGGTGCGGCCGGAGTACGACACCGAGTGGGCCGCTATGAAAGCGGTCGCCCAGAAGCTGGGCATCGGCACAACCGAAACCCTGCGGAAGTGGGTACGGCAGGACCAGGTCGAGGGCTTCGCCCGGGTTGAACACGTCGAGGCGGATGGCGGTGACGTCGTGCCAGCCGGTGGCGCGGCGTGTGGTGACCAGAACCCGGCCGCCCGGCAGGCGGTCCAGGAGCGGGCGGAGGTGGCCGGGTGTCGATAACCTTTGCCGGATACCGAGGGTGAAGGGACAGGATAAGTCGATCAAAGCGATTGGGGCAGGAGTGCCAGGCCGGTCTCGCAGAGGTGTGCATCTCCTGGTGAGTGGCGTGGTCTGCCGGCCCGCGACGAGTAAGCTGATCGTTCGTGATCGGACCGGGGAGGTCGGCGTGGACTATGGCGACAAGCTCTTCTGGCTCTCGGTTGTGATTCAACGCAAGTACGCGCAGATCTCCGCCGAGTTCGACCTGACCCCCTCGCAGGCCACGCTGCTCTGCGCAGTCAGGAACGAGCCGCGGCAGATGGCTGACCTGGCCGCGTCGTTGGGTATGACCAAGAACGCATTGAGCCAGCTGGTCGATCGCACCGCGCGGCGCGAGTTGGTCGGCCGGGCAAGCTCGGCGCAGGACCGACGGGTCGTCATGCTCAGTGCGACGCCCGCGGGGAAGGTGCTCGCCGAGGCCGTTTACGCCGAGGTCGCCAAGCGCCTGCCCGAGATCGCGAGGAACCTCGACGCCGACGACCAGCGCGACTTCGAACGCGTGGCCACCGCCATCGTGGACACCTCGGACCTCTCTTCGCCCGCCTCGAACCAACCCATCACACCGTGAGGTCCCGCTGCACCCACACCTTGACGAAGTTCATGCCGTGAACTAATTTCGTTCACGCCGTGAACTAATGGAGGGTGGCAGCGATGAGCACACAGACGACCGGCACGATCGCGGTCTTCGGCGCGACGGGGCAACAGGGCGGGGCGGTGGTCGACGCGCTGCTGGACCACAAGGCGCGGGTGCGGGCTTTGGTCCGCAACCCGCAGTCCGACCGGGCTCAGGCGCTGGCCGCCCGCGGCGTCGAGCTGGCGGCCATCCGGGCCGACGACCCGGCGTCGCTGGCCGCCGCGCTGACGGCGGTCGAGGGGTTCTACTTCATGACCCCGGAGGCGAACAGCCTCGAAGAGGTCGAGGCGGAGATCCGCATCGGTACCGCACTCGTCGACGCGGCGGTCGAGGCGGGCGTCCCGCACGTCGTGTTCAACTCGGTCTTCGGAGCGGACCGGGAGTCGGGTGTGCCGCACCACGACTCGAAGCACTGGATCGAGGAGCACCTGAAGAAGTCCGGCCTGAGGGCCGCGATGGTTCGCGCGACCGCCTTCATGGAGAACTTCGCGAGCGTGATGGCACCGAGCCTGGAGCATGGGGAGATCGTGCTGAGGCTGCCGCTGCCGGAGGACGTCGCCCTGAAGATGATCTCGGTCAGGGACATCGGCCGGGTCGCCGCCGCGCTCCTGCTCGACACCGCGGAGGCGCCCGGCGGAGCCGTCGAGCTCGTCGGCGACGAGCTGACGGGCCCCCAGATCGCCGCGGCGTTCGGCGCGCGCGCCGGGCTCCCGGCACGGTACGAGGTCCTCCCGTTGAGCGTGCTTCCCAACGACCTCGACAAGGCGTTGTTCCGCCAGTTCGCGATGGCGGCGGAATACCCTTCGGACCTCGCGGTGGTGCGCTCGATCGAGCCGGCCGCCCTGGACCTGGTCGAGTGGATCCGAGCTACCGGCTGGACCGCGCCCACAAACGTGGCTGGTTCCTGAGCCTCCGGCAGCGATGAACGCCCCGCGATCGTGCCCACGGTCTCGGCGCTCTGGACACGGCAACGCATCCGCCAACGGTTGAAGTAGTCCCGAAGCTCCCGGGGCGTGCCCGAGGCCGACACCGGCACCGAAACCGCGCTCGTCATCCAGGATCTACCGGACGACTACCTGGAACGGGGTCTGGCGGACAAGTTCGTCGAGCCCTGAGCCGTCGGCGGCTGCACGGCCGAGCCAGGCGGAGGGCGGTGTGTCGTCCCAGTCGTCCACGGCGGCGGTGCCGTGGTCTGCCTGCCTGGTGACGGGCAGCGTCCATGAAGTCCGGGTTCTGGGGGCTGCTGGCCGGCACGACGGCCGCGATGGTGAACTACTTCGTCGAGCTCCCACTCCCCCGTCGCCATCGCGTCGAACGCGTCAGTGCGCACCGAGCGGTCTCCCTGCGCGTACAGGGCCGGCCACCGGGCCTGAGCGCCGGGTGCGCACGCGGTCACCAGTGCCTCGCCGGTGTCGTCGACGACGCGCAGCGCCTGCTCGCTCCACACCCGACCCGACCGGTGGACATCGCGCCGTACGACCGTCTGGCCCGTCTCGAATCCGCGCACCGCATCCCCTCTCCAGCCCGAGGTCGTCGGGCCCGGCCCGGCGTGCCCACCTCAGTCCATCCCGGCCGGGGCGGGCAAGCCACCATTCGAGGGTGACTTGCCCACGCCGGCGCCGCGCCTACCGGCGGCGGCCGAACAGGCCGCGGTTCTTCTTCGCCTCCGCTTCGGCCGCCTCCCGGGCCGCGGCTTCCTCCGCCTGGCGCCGCGCGGTCTTCTCCGCCTGCACCTGTTCCCAGTGTTCGTGCAGGCACGGTTCGCACAGCTCGCGGTGCTGCTGCGCCGGGTAGTGCCGGATCGCGTCCCAGCGGTCGTCGGTGAACTTCGCTCCGCAGCGCCTGCACACGGGCCGCTGCGCCTCGCGGGCCGCGGCTTCGCGCTCCTTCTGGCGCTTGCGGGCCTGCTCCGCCTGCACCGCGTACAGCCGGTCACCGTCGGGGTTGTCCAGGGCCTCCGTCAGCGTCTGCCACTCATCGCGCCCGAGCCTGCGCCACACCTTCCCCGCCGCCCCACCCGGATCGGCCGTGATCCGCTCCAGCTCGGTGACAATCACGGGTACCGCCTGGTGGTAGTCGACGGCCGTGATGCCCCCGCCCGCGTACGGGGTGCCGTCGAAGTAGGAACGGGCGTCCTGCTCCAGCCGCCGCATCCTGCTGGCCCGCTGCGCCTTCGTCTTACCCGTGAACACGAACGCGAGAGGCACGTAGCCCGCGTGGCCGGTCGCCGGGTAGATCCGCGACCACAGTCGGAAGTCGTGCACCACCGCACCGTGGTGGCCGGCCGCCTGCGCCCTGACCTTGTCGGCCTTCGGCGCCAGGAGCTCGAACCACTCGGTGTAGCGGCGCACCTTGTCCACCAGGACGTCGACGGGCTCGTTCACGCGGTCGACCTCCAGGAGCATCACGGGCACACCCGCGTCCGGGGCCCGCATCGTCAGGCCGGCGTACTGGGTGTACCCGTACGGCAGGCGGTGGGCGATCTCGGTCTGCCAGGACAGCGGCGTGCCGAACCCGGCCCCGGTGAGCACGGCTGCGGTCAAAGTGACGGCGGCGGCGTGTTCGTCGTAGCCGTCGCCGGTGACCGGCTCTCCGTCGTCGTACTGGAGCTTGCGCAGCACGGACATCCGCACGCTCTTCGGGAGCAGCTGCTTGGCTTCCTTGTGTCCTCGCTCGGTCAGCACCCACAGCTGGTGTCCCGACTCCAGCCGCGTCTCCACCCGGACCTTCCCCTCGCCCTCGAGGGCGTTGAGGGTGTCCCTCGTGCACCGGTCATGTCGGTCGCCGGGTCGCAGCATCCGCCACAGGTGTTCAGCGGTAGCCCTCTGGAGGCGCTGTCACGTTGGCTGATCGGGCGGAATCATTTTCTGGTTGGTCGTGCTGGGAGGGGGCGTCCGTGGACAACGCACCGCCGTCGTACAAGGGGCACCGGTACCCGGTCGAGGTGATCGCGCACTGCGTGTGGCTGTACTTCCGCTTCCCGCTCAGCTTCCGCGAGGTCAAGGAGCTGATGCTTGAGCGCGGCGTGATGGTGTCCCATGAGACGATCCGCCGCTGGTGCGCGAAGTTCGGGCAGTCCTACGCCAACGGCCGCCTTGATCGACTCGCAGTCGGTCAAGGCGGACGCCGTGGTCGGTGCCGACAGCCGTGGCTTCGACGGCGGGAAGCTGATCAACGGGCGCAAGCGGCACGTCGTCGTCGACGCCCTCGGCCTGCTGCTGGGCGTGATGGTCACCGCAGCGGACATCGGTGACCGCGCCGCCGCGAAGGTGCTGCTCGAGCGGGTGGCCGACGCTCACCACCGGCTGGAACTCGTCTGGGCCGATGGCGGTTACACCGGCAGCCTCGTCGAGCACTGCCTGGCCACGCTCGCCCTGGTCCTGGCGATCGTCAAGCGCAGCGACGACATGCGTGGCTTCGTGGTGCTGCCCAAGCGGTGGATCGTCGAGCGGCTCTTCACCCACCTGATACGAAGCCGCCGCCTGGCGCGCGACTCCGCACGCCGCACTACCAGCGCTGAGGCGATGATCTACTGGTCGATGACCATGGTCATGACCCGCCGCCTGGCCCGCTCACGCTCCGCGCGAGCGTGAACCGGCCCGGTGTCGGCTCGGCCAGCCAGCCGCGGGCCACCAGGCGTTTCGCCTTCGCCCGCAGCGCCTCCACCCGGGCCGGCACCACGTCCATACCGAACATGGCGGCCATCTCCTGGCAGGTCAAGGGCCCTTGACGGAGCCGGGCTCGGTCCGCGAGCGCGGCCAGGATGCGCTGGTAGTCCGCCGACAGTGCTGTCCGGCCCAGCCCTTCGCGCCACACCGGAACCTGCGACTTCGCCTTCGCCGCATCCCGGAGCGCCGACTGTACCTCCGCATCTCGCGGATCTGGGGTGGCCTCCGCCTCGGCGGTGGCGCCGTCGCCCGGAGCCAGCACCGTATCGACCCGCCTGCGCGCGATCGCCCACTCCAGCCATTCCAGCTCGGCCGCAGCCAGCTCGGCCTGGATGCGGTCGGCTTCCTCGCGCAGCCCGTCGACTCGACGACGGGCGGCGAGCTCGTGCTGTTCCAGCAGTCCAACAACCGACGGCATCCGCGACCTCCCGGGAAACGACGACCCGACAGGCCACCACTCCCACGGAACCACCGCTCCTATCCCCGACCAGCGGAAACGCGTCGATCACCTCCGGAAAGACAACAGCTTCTCAGATGTTGGGTGTGACCTGGGGTTTCGTGGTTGCGAGGTAGTGGTTGTTCTCGTATTCGACCGGCGGGACGTGGCCTATCTCACCGTGGAG
>NZ_JBITCL010000043.1:0-18760 GCF_044453165.1 Streptomyces sp. NPDC051740
CCCCGAAGACGTCGAACTCGCCGCATGACCCCAGCAGACCAAAGCACCCCAAACCCAACCTGGGCGCCTTGACGAAAGACATAGAGGCACCCCCCCCCGCAACCACAACCGACCAAGGACGGCCTTTCGATGACGACGGACAGTTCGAGCACTTCGAGCAGGAGCAGAGCGGCAGCCGACGGCATCAGCACCTTCAAGGGGCAGGAGCGCGCCCTGCGCGCCGACCGCCTCGGCACGGGGGGCCTGCTGCTCTCCGTCCTCGCCGCGACCGCCCCCCTCATGGTGGTCGCCGGTGTCATGCCCACCACATTCGCGGTGATGGGCATCGTCGGCCAGCCGCTGCTCTTCGTGGCCCTCGGCGTCGTACTGGTCCTCTTCAGCCTCGGCTACGCCGAGATGAGCCGGCACGTCCACAACGCCGGCGCCTTCTACGCCTACATCTCCCGCGGCCTCGGCGGCACCGCCGGATCGGGTGCCGCCCTGGTCGCGCTCGTCGCCTACAACTCCCTCCAGGTCGGCATCTACGGCATCTTCGGCTTCGAGGTCTCCGGCCTCTTCGCCACCTACGCCGACCTCGAGGTCGCCTGGTGGATACCGGCGCTCGTGGCCGTCCTCGCCGTCGGCGCGCTGGGCTGGCTGAAGATCGACGTCAACGCGCGCGTGCTCGGCGTGCTGCTGGTCATCGAGGTGCTGCTGGTCGTCGTCTTCGACATCGCCGCCGTCGCCGACCCGGGCAAGGAGGGCCTGTCGCTGCACGCCTTCAACCCGGACACGCTCACCGGCGCCGGCGTCGGCACCGCCCTGTGCTTCTGCATCGCCGCCTTCCTCGGCTTCGAACAGGCCCCCGTCTACGCCGAGGAGACCAGCAAGCCGCACGAGGTCGTGCCGCGCGTGATGTTCCTCGCGGTCACCGGCGTCGCCGTCTTCTTCGCCCTCAGCAGCTGGGCGCTCACCGTCGCCACCGGCCCCGCCGGGATCGTCGGCGCCTCCCGGGAACAGAGCGCCGGTCTGCTGTTCTTCCTCACCGAGGACCGGCTCGGCGGTACCTTCACCGACGTCCTGCACATCCTCTTCGTGACCGGCATGTTCGCGGCCATGCTCAGCTTCCACAACGTCGTCGCCCGGTACGCCTTCGCCATGGGCCGCGAGGGCCTGCTGCCCGCCGCCTTCGGCCGCACCACCGGCACCAGCGGCGCCCCCGGCACCGGCTCCCTGCTCCAGACCGCCATCGCCGCCGTGCTGGTCCTCGCCTTCGCGCTCACCGACGACAAGCCCACCGGCGACCCGACCGCGCCCGTCCTGCACCTGTTCACCTGGGGCGGCAACATCGGCGCCCTCGGCGTGATCGTGCTGATGGCCATCGCCTCCCTGTCCGTCGTCGTCTTCTTCGTCCGCCGCGGCGCCGCGGGCGCGCAGAGCTGGCGGCTGGTCACCTCCGCGCTGGCGGGCATCGCCCTGGTCGTCATCGCGGGCTACACGGTCAAGGACTTCGACGTCCTGGTCGGCGCGGGCCCCGACTCCTCGCTGAGCTGGATCCTGCCCGGCATCATCGGACTCGCCCTGGTCGTCGGCCTGGTCCAGGGCGCGGTCCTGCGTGCCCGCGCCCCCGAGAAGCACGCCCGCATCGGGCTCGGCAACGAGGCGTTCCAGCTGGAGAAGGAGGCCGAGCGCACCTCGTAGGAGAGACGCTTACGAAAGTCTGACGGGCACCCGCGCTCCCTGGTCCGACGGGGACGCGGGTGCTCGAATGGAGGAGTGAACTCCGAACAGCCGCCGCGTCCCCCTGACGAGGGGGACGCGCGAGGCAAACCCATCGGCCGCCGTGTCTTTCTCGGCACCCTCGGTCTGGGCGCCCTCGGCGTGGTCGCCGCGCCCACCCTCCAGCGCGGCCTGGAATCCTTCCTCGCCGGAGCCTCCGACAAGGACCCCACCGGCCTGACCGGACTGCTCCCCAACGGCGGCGGCTTCCGCTACTACTCGGTCACCTCCTCCGTCCCGCGGAAGAACGCCGACACCTACCGCCTCACGGTCGACGGCCTCGTCGACCGCCCCACCTCCTACACCCTGGCCGGGCTGAAGGCCCTGCCGCAGACCCGCACGGTCCGGGACGTCCAGTGCGTCACCGGCTGGCGGGTGCCGGACACGCCGTTCGAGGGGGTGCGCCTGTCCCGGCTCCTGGACGCCGCGGGAGTGCGCCCTTCGGCCGGGGCGGTGCGCTTCACCTGCTTCGACGGCGCGTACTCCGAGAGCCTCACCCTCGACCAGGCCCGCCGCGCCGACGTCCTGGTCGCCCTGCGCATGCGGGACCAGGACATCGCCCACGCCCACGGCGGCCCGGTCCGCCTCTACGTGGCCCCCATGTACTTCTACAAGTCCGCCAAGTGGCTCTCCGGCATCACCGTCACCGAGGACGTCGAACCCGGCTACTGGGAGGAGCGCGGCTACGACATCGACGCCTGGGTCGGCCGCTCGAACGGACGCGACGATGAGCCCACGGACTGACACCCCGCCCGCCGCCACCGCCGTACGGCGCTTCGGCCGCGCCGCACGCCGGGTGCACCGCGCCACGGCCGTACTGATGGGCGTCTGCGTGGTCACGGCCGCCTGCCTCTACGTCCCCCAGCTCGCCCAGCTCGTGGGCCGCCGCGCCCTCGTCGTCACCCTCCACCAGTGGTCCGGGCTCGCCCTGCCCGTCCCCGTCCTCGCCGGTCTCGCCTCCCGCGCCTTCCGCGCCGACCTGGGCCGCCTCAACCGCTTCGGCCCGCACGACCGGACCTGGCTGCGGGCCGCCCTGCGCCGCGACAGGCGCCGCTCGTCCCGCCCGGCCGGCAAGTTCAACGCCGGCCAGAAGGTCTACGCGGCCTGGATCGCGGGCGCCACACTGGTCATGCTCGGCACCGGACTGCTGATGTGGTTCACCCACCTCACCCCGCTGGTGTGGCGCACCAGCGCGACCTTCGTCCACGACTGGCTGGCGCTGACCATCGGCATCGTCCTCGCCGGGCACATCGGCATGGCCCTGGCGGACCCCGAGGCCCGCCGCGGCATGCGCACGGGCTCCGTCGACCGCGACTGGGCGGAGCGCGAACACCCGCTGTGGCGCCCCTGAGACGACACGGGCCCACCCGCGCCCCGAGGGGGAGCGGATGGGCCGTAGGCGCACGCTCTTCAGCCGAATGATCAGCCGAATGATCAGCTAAATGATCAGCGACAGCAGCAGCACCAGAGCACCGGCGACCACCGAGATGATCGTCTCCATGATCGACCAGGTCTTGATCGTCTGCCCGACGTTCAGCCCGAAGTACTCCTTCACCAGCCAGAACCCGGCATCGTTGACATGGCTGAAGAACAGCGAACCGGCACCGATCGCCAGCACCAGCAGGGCCGCGTGCGTGGTCGACATGTCGGCCGCCAGCGGCGCCACCAGACCGGCCGCCGAGACGGTCGCCACCGTCGCCGAACCGGTCGCCAGCCGGATCGCCACCGCGATCAGCCAGGCCAGCAGCAGCGCCGGGATCGACCAGTCCTCGGAGATCTCCAGGATCATCCGGCCCACGCCGGTGTCGATCAGAGTCTGCTTGAAACCGCCGCCCGCGCCGACGATCAGCAGGATGCCCGCGATCGGCGCGAGACTCTTCTCGACCAGCTGCTGCATCCGCTCCTTGCTGAACCCGGCGGGCATGCCGAGGGTGAAGATGCCGACCAGCACGGCCGCGAGCAGCGCGATCAGCGGGGAGCCGATCACGTCGAACACGCGCTGCACGCTGTTCTCGGGGTCGTCGATGACGATGTCGACCAGCGCCTTGGCCAGCATCAGCACGACCGGCAGCAGGATCGTGGCCAGCGTCGCGCCGAAGCTCGGACGCTTCTCCAGGTCCTCGGAGGGCCGCTGCGGGATCATCCGCTCCGGGGCCGGGACGTCCACCCAGCGGGCGGCGTACTTCGAGAACAGCGGACCGGCGATGACGACCGTCGGTATCGCGACGAGCACGCCCAGCGCCAGCGTCACACCGAGGTTGGCGCCGACGGCGTCGATCGCGACCAGCGGACCGGGGTGCGGCGGCACCAGACCGTGCATCACGGACAGACCGGCGAGCGCCGGGATGCCGATGCGCATCAGGGAGTAGTTGCCGCGCTTGGCGACCATCAGCACCACCGGGATCAGCAGCACCACGCCGACCTCGAAGAACAGCGGCAGACCGATCACCGAGGCGATCAGCACCATCGCCCACGGCATGGAACGGCCGCCCGCCTTGGCGAGGATGGTGTCGACGATCTGGTCGGCGCCGCCGGAGTCGGCGAGCATCTTGCCGAGGATCGCACCGAGGGCGATCAGCACGCCCACACCGGCGACGGTGGAGCCGAGTCCGGCACTGAAGCTGGTGATGACCTTGTCGAGCGGCGCGCCGGCGAAGGCGCCGAGCGCCAGTGTCCCGATGGTCAGGGACAGGAAGGCGTGCAGCTTGAACTTGGTGATGAGCAGGACGATGACGGCGATGCCCAGGAGCACGGCCACGCCCAGCTGGGCGTGGCCGGCCGAGGTGATCGGCTCGGGTGCGTCCGCTGCCAGCATCTCAACGCTGAGTCTGGTCACGGTGGTTCCTTGTGTGTACGGGGGGTTCGGGGAGGAACCGGGGAGGTGGGGGCGCCCCGGGAACTGGGGTCCGGTCAGGGACCTACGGGGTCGGCTCGGGGAGGGCGTCCAGGGCGGTGGCCGCCCGTCCGGTGATCTCCTCGGGGCTGCCCGCCACGTCCACGGCGACTCCGGCCTCGTCCGGCTCCAGCGGCTGGAGCGTGGCGAACTGGGAGTCGAGCAGTGCCGTGGGCATGAAGTGGCCCTGGCGGTGCGACATCCGGTCCTCGACGAGCGCGCGGTCACCGGAGAGGTGCACGAAGACCACGCCGGGCGCGGCGGCCCGCAGCCGGTCGCGGTACGACCGCTTCAGCGCCGAGCAGCTGACCACCCCGCCGAGACCGGCCCGGCCGTGCGCCCAGTCGCCGATGGCGTCCAGCCAGGGCCACCGGTCGTCGTCGGTGAGCGGGGTACCGGCCGACATCTTGGCGATGTTGGCCGGCGGGTGGAAGTCGTCGCCCTCGGCGTACGGAACGCCGAACCGGGCCGCGAGCAGGGGACCGATGGTGGTCTTCCCGGTGCCCGCGACGCCCATGACCACGACGACATGGGGGGTCTTCATCGCTGCCTCACTGTCCGCTGTCTTCGTCGACACCTGATGTCGACGCAACTGAAGCTCATTAGGTACGACGAATTCAAGAGCCTGTGACATATAAGTCTGACTTTTTGTTCCCGTGACCTGCCCCGTACTCTGAGTGCATGAGCACCACGGGCCGGGGGCTGCACGGCCGCGTACTGGACACCCTCGGCCCCGAGATCACCGCCGGCGAGTATCCGCCCGGCAGTGTCCTGCGCACCGACGAACTCGCACAGCGTTTCGACGTGTCGCGTTCCGTGATGCGCGAGGTCGTCCGCGTCCTGGAGTCCATGCACCTGGTCGAGTCCCGGCGCCGCGTCGGCGTGACGGTCCTGCCGACCCCCGAGTGGAACGTGTACGACCCGCAGGTCATCCGCTGGCGCCTGGCCGGCGCGGACCGCCCCCGCCAACTGCGCTCCCTCACGGTGCTGCGCTCGGCGATCGAACCGGTCGCGGCGGGCCTGGCCGCCCGTTACGCCACCCCCGAACAGTGCGCCGAACTCACCGAATGCGCCCTCGGCATGGTCGCCAACTCCAGCGGTCACCGCCTGGAGGGCTACCTCTTCCACGACGTGGCGTTCCACCGCGTGATCCTGACCGCCTCGGGCAACGAGATGTTCGCCCGCCTCGGCGACGTCGTCGCCGAGGTGCTGTCCGGCCGCACCCACCACGACGTGATGTTCGAGGACCCCGACCCCGCCGCCGTCACCCTGCACGTCCGGCTCGCGGAGGCGGTCCGCGAACGCGACGCCGCCCGCGCGGAGAAACTGACCCGCGAGATCACCGAGGGCGCCCTCCAGGAACTGGACATCCTGGCGCCCTGAGAGCCGCTTCCCGGAACCTCAGCCCAGCAGCGCGAGCAGCCGGCCCACGGCGTCCACGGCGGGCCGCCCCACCTCGCCGACGGTCGCCGCGATCTGCGCGAGGGACGCCAGGACGACGCCGCGCTCGCGCAGGGCGTCCCGGTCGGGAACGAGCTCGGGCAGCGCGTCCCCGACGGCCCGGTCCTGGTCCGGGGCGAGATACGGGCGCAGTTCCCCCAGGAGTCCGGTGAGCTGCTCGATGGCGGCGCGCAGCTCGGCGTCCTGGGCCGTACCGCCGTGGTTGATGCCGATGTTCTGGCGGCCGCCGGTCATGTTGACCACGGGCCCGTAGTAGTTCGATTCCCCGCTCACAGCTTGAACCCCGTGTTCTCCCGGCCGCCGGTCATGTTGATGACGGGTCCGTAGTTGTTCGTGTGACGGCTGTTGAACTGCTGCACGATGGCGGTGAACTCGGCTGCCGGATTGTCGATCGCGTCCACGATCCGTCCGGCGATCTGCCGCAGCTCGTCCACGGTCGGCAGGGTCACGATCACCCGGGAGCCGCTGTTCATCTCGACGACCAGCACCGGCTTCTTCGACGAGAACAGCTCGGTGAGGGTGATGAACAGGCCGATCAGGAAGACGACGACCGCGGGGCTGCCGTTCTCCCCGAGGCGCGCGTCGCCCCCGTCGGCGTAGTTGATCACGACGTAGACCAGGACGGCGCCGAACAGCCACTTCAGGAAGCGGAGGAAGGCCGCGCCCCAGTCGGGCTTGAGCCGGAAGGCGTCGACCCAGGCGATGTTGTGCAGCGGGACGGCAGCCGTCCCCACCCACAGCACGCGGCGGCTGACCCGGAGGACCAGAGGGCCACCCCTAGGGGGAGCCGGTGGCAACGGGGGAGGCTGGGACGGCGGCTGGGGCAGCGGTGCGCCGACGTTTCCCGTGTGGTTCATGGCCGCCCCCGACTCGCCCGTCACCCGCACCCGCGTATCGCGCGGGAGCACCATTAAGCGCCCGAAGGGAGTGATCAGGCAGACGAGAAACAGCCAATCTGCCGTACTGGCCGGTACGCGACCTGTCAGTCGAAGAACTCCCCGTCGACGTACACCCAGACCCCGTCGACCCGCTCGAACCGGCTGCGCTCGTGCAGCGAGCCGCCCCGGTAGGAGGCCCGGAAGGTCACCGTCCCGGTGGAGTGGAACGCGGACCCGCCGTCGGTGTCCAGGATCTCCAACCCGGTCCACCGCGTCCCGGGGTCGAAGTCGATCCGCTCCGGCCGCGTCCCCGGATGCCAGCTCCGCAGCAGGTACGCCCCGTCCCGCCGCACGAACGCGCAGTACCGCGACCGCATCAGCCGCTCGGCGGTGGGAGCGGCGGCGGCCCCGTTGTGGAACCGCCCGCAGCACGCCTCGTACGGCTCGGGGAGCCCGCAGGGGCAGGAACGTGTGGTCATGACGACCATTCTGCCCGGTCGGCGCCGAAGCCCGACGCCATCCCGGGAGGGTGTGCGGGTTCATCGGCTGGTGATTGGAGCGTTTCTCCCACTCGGAGGGTGCGAAAAGCGAGGTGAGCAGGCCAACCGGTGGAACATTCGCTCCAATCCCTCTGCCCGTTGCGAGTATGCGACACGAGGGGCACTGGAACCGGCTGTGTGTCTCTGACGTTGATCGCTTGAAGAGGACGGTACGGCTTCGGTCCCGCGCGGGCGGCAGGCACTGGACGACGAGCGCGAGATGGTGGACGATGATTGATTTTCGCTCCTTTGAGCAACGGCAGGAAGACAACACGGTACGGCTCGCCCACCTGGAGGAACTCGCGCGGACAAACCCCGCTGTCGGTACAGCCCAGGTGGCGAAGGCACTTGCTTGGAAGTGCCTTCTGGATCAAGCGGTTGATGAGCCGGATCTCGACGACCTGCTGAGCGAGATAGTCCTTCCCCGTGGAGGGCGCCTGCTGAGCCTGGCCACGTGGCTTGCGGAGCATGTGGAACACGACCGTGGCGGTTACCGGTTGTGGGGTGCACTTTCCGATGCGGGCGTCGCTCTGCGGCGGCCCGAGCTTGCCCGTGTGCCGGATGGCATTGAGGATCTGGCAGAAGTGCTTGTCGGCTGTGTCGACATGCCGATGGAGATTCGGCTGAGGGCGGCACTTCAGGTACTGAGGCAAGGTGGAAGCGCTGCACCCGACTTGATCAGAACGTATATGGACGGCTTTGTGGTGAGTCATCTATGGACGGGAGATTGCGACCACGACTGCCTTGAGTCGTTTGCCAATGACAAGCCTGAACTCATAAGGGTCATCGCTTCAACATCTGGATGGCCGTTGAGGGAGAGAGTGGAAGCGGCAGTTCACCTCTGGCATATGGGGACGGCCGATTCCCTTCCGGTGGAACTCCTGGCAGCGACGGAGTCGGGCAGCGAGGAGCGCTGGATACTCCTCGAACTGTTCCACGCGGAAGAGAGTGGCCGCCACGAAAAGGAACTTCAGCCGCTCCGTCGGCGCGACGGGCGCCGCGGTGCGTTGTTCGCCGTGGAAGCAGCGGAGAGAGCATGGGGGCTGGGTGCAGTGGATCCCTTTCTGGGATCCGCCGTCCGTCGGCAGCTGACCGCGTCCTACGAACTGAACGGCATCGCGGAAACAGACACCCAGGTCGCAGACAGTGCGTCGGCGATGGCTCGGGTTGCCGTCGACTACAGCGAACTGCGACAGTCCTTGCTGCGGGACAGTACGCACGTCGAAAGTGAGCCTCCGTGGCGCACACTCCGAGACGGAGGGATCGCCGTGCGCATGCGCCGACGCCTTCGGCACCATGAGGCGTTCGTGTTGATCCCGGGCAGCCATGCTCCCTCCTCCCGGGCGCGGTCATGGACCTTCACCGTGCTTTCCCGCCCACTCGATCCGGACAGCCGGGCAACCGACTTCGAAGTCACCCTCCATCAGGGACGCGGTGATGATGGGACGGTCCTGTACCGGGTGGATGCACAACGGGAGTTGATGGCAGATGAGGAGCTGGTCCAGCAGGTGCTCTACGGGCTCTCGTCTTTGGGGCTGAACCTTGACCCGGACGTGGGGAAGCAGTGCCCGGGCGTGGGGCAGCGGGGCAGGATGATCTTCCGGGAGCCAAGTGACGAATGGCATGTCGAGTGCCATGTCTGCGGGGTGAGATGGGCAGGGGGAAGCGACATCCTTTCGGAGCACGCAGACCGGCGGTACGGCTTCTGGTAGACCGCCCGGTGGGGTCAGGGCAGCTGACCGTGTGCGGCGGCGGGACAACGGGACTCAGGATTCTGTCGCCCCGCGGCGTCCTGGCGTGAGCTCCGCCCAGATGGTCTTGCCGGGTGCGGCGGGCCGCGGGGCGGTGCCCCAACGGGTGGCCGGCCGGGCCACCAGGAGCAGTCCCCGGCCGGACTCCGCGTCGTCGGATGCCTCATGAACTGGTGGTGTCCGAGGTTTTCATGGCGGTGAGCCTGCCGAAGGCAACACGGCGCTGACCAGCGGAAACGCCTGTACTGGCTGGGGCTGTACAGGTGGCTGCCAAGTGTGTACACACAGAGGCGAGTTCTCGTACGAGGGAACTTGTGGGCGTTCGGGGAAACAGCCCTTCATCACTGCGCGTAGCGTGACGCCTCGCGCTGCGTGCACGGCCTCAGCCTGTACGGCCGCATACCAGAACCGTGGGTGATGAGGTGCCGGAGGCGGCGGGCATGGTGGAACAGGACGACGGGGCGAGCTTCCTGCGGTGCTTCGGGCGGCAGATGGAGCTCCTGCGGGAGCGGGCCGGGCTGACGCGGAGGGAGCTGGGGTCCCGGCTCGGTTACGGCGAGGACCAGATCACGTCGGTCGAACTCGGCCGGCGCATTCCCAAACCGGAGCTGATCGACAAGGCGGACGAGGTACTGGACGCCGGGGGCGTCCTGCGGGCGATGAAGGAAGGGGTCGCGCGGGCGCGGTATCCGGCGTTCTTCCGGGATGCGGCACGGCTGGAGGCCGAGGCGGTCGAGTTGCACGTGTACGCGAACCAGGCGGTCCCCGGTCTGTTGCAGACGGAGGACTACGCGCGTGCGGTATTCACGATGATGCGGCCGCCCATGGACGAGGAAGTCATCGATCAGCGCGTGGCGGCTCGCCTGGCGCGCCAGAGCCTCTTCATCAAACGCCCGGCACCGCTGATGAGTTTCGTCATCGACGAGTCGGTACTGCGGAGGCCGATCGGTGGACGAGGCATCCTGCGAGGCCAGTTGGAGCAGGTTCTCCTCATCGGGCAGAAGCCCACAGTCGAGGTGCAGGTCATGCCTCTGGAACGAGAGGAGAACGCAGGACTGGCCGGTCCCTTCACCTTGACCGGGACCAAGGGAGAGCGCAGGATCGCGTACGTTGAGGTGCAGAACGTGAGCCACGTGCACACGGAGCGACACCTTGTCCGGGGGCTTGAGGTGAAGTACGGGATCCTCCGAGCGCAGGCGCTCACGCCCCGGGAGTCCCTTGCCTGTGTCGAGAAGTTGCTGGGAGAGCCGTGAAGGTCGACAAGTTCGGGTCCGCTGTGCCTCGACTGAAGTGGATCAAGAGCAGCCACAGCAGTGAAGAGGGCGGTGAGTGCGTAGAGGTGGCCACTTCGCGGCAGGCCGTCCACGTCCGTGACTCGAAGATCGTCACTGGCCCTGCGCTCACCGTGACTCCCGTCGCGTGGACGGCCTTCACCGGCTTCGCCGCGTGCCGCAGCACCGACGCTTGACCCGGACCGCCCGAAAGCAACCGCGGAGAGAATCCCGGCGCGAGCAACGGCGTCCGCTGAGGCGGGAGAGGTGCCGTGTGACCGGTCGGCCCAGCAAGCCCGGGCCGGTCATCCGAGCGGTGCGATCTCCTTCGGGCCGTAGTAAGCGGCGGCCTGGCCCGTGAGCAGAGCCCAGTAGCGGTCTCCGAACGACCAGTGCCACCATTCCGTGAGGTAGTTCACCAGGCCCGCCGCCTCCAGCGCGGAACCCAGGAGCCTCCGGTTGGTACGGGCCTCCTCGCTGATGTCGGCGGCATGGGTGTAGCAGGCGCCCTCGCTCTCCTCCGGGTCGGCATTCATCCGTGTGCCCAGGTCCAGTTCGCGCCCACTGGCATCGGCCAGCGTGAGGTCGACGGCCGCTCCGGCACTGTGCGGAGCGATCCCTGATCGGCGGCCCGCGCTCGCAAGACACCCCGGGCCCGGTCTCGCGCGACCCGGCCGTACGGTGTGGGACGGGCGGCCGTGGCGGAAAACACTGAAGGCCCCTGATGTAACAGGGGCCCTCAGTGATCTTGCTGGTGTCCGAGGGGGGACTTGAACCCCCACGCCCGATAAAGGGCACTAGCACCTCAAGCTAGCGCGTCTGCCATTCCGCCACCCGGACAAGGTGTCTGTCGCGCGGGGTTTCCCCCGTGGCGACGACGTAAACATTACCAGGTGTTCCAGGGTGGCCGATCACCCCGCCCGGCCGCGCCGTCGCGTGAACGGCGGATGACGGGCCGGGCCGGGTCTTGGGGCGCGCCCGCGGGGGAGAGAGGATGAGGGGACGACCCACCAGCGGGAACACCAGCAGCGGGAGGAAGCACGTGAGCGAGACGGACACGGCCAGGAGCGTCACCGGTGAGGACGAGGTCGTGGACCTCTGCCGCGAGCTGATCCGGATCGACACCAGCAACTACGGAGACCACTCGGGCCCCGGCGAGCGCAAGGCGGCCGAGTACGTCGCCGAGAAGCTCGCCGAGGTGGGACTCGAACCGCAGATCTTCGAGTCGCACCCGGGACGCGCCTCCACGGTGGCCCGGATCGAGGGCGAGGACCCGTCCCGGCCCGCGCTGCTCATCCACGGCCACACCGACGTCGTACCGGCCAACGCCGACGACTGGACCCACCATCCCTTCTCCGGCGAGATCGCCGACGGATGCGTGTGGGGGCGCGGGGCGGTCGACATGAAGGACATGGACGCGATGACCCTCGCGGTCGTCCGCGACCGGCTGCGCAGCGGACGCAAGCCCCCGCGCGACATCGTCCTCGCCTTCCTCGCGGACGAGGAGGCCGGAGGCACGTACGGCGCCCGCCACCTGGTCGACAACCACCCGCACCTCTTCGAAGGCGTCACCGAGGCGATCAGCGAGGTGGGCGGCTTCTCGTTCACCGTCAGCGAGCAGCGCCGCCTGTATCTGATCCAGACGGCCGAGAAGGGCATGCACTGGATGAAGCTGACCGTGGCCGGCACCGCCGGGCACGGGTCGATGATCCACCGTGACAACGCCATCACCGAGCTGTCGGAGGCCGTCGCGCGCCTCGGCCGGCACAAGTTCCCCGTCCGCGTCACGAAGACGACCCGGGCCTTCCTCGACGAACTGGGCGACGCCCTCGGAACCGAGCTCGACCCGGAGAACATGGAGGGGACCCTCGCCAGGCTCGGCGGCATCGCCAAGCTCATCGGCGCGACGCTGAGCAACACCGCCAATCCCACCCAGCTGGGCGCGGGCTACAAGGTCAACGTCATCCCGGGCGAGGCGACCGCGCACGTGGACGGCCGTTTCCTGCCCGGACACGAGGAGGAGTTCCTCGCCGACCTCGACCGGATCCTCGGCCCGAAGGTGCGGCGCGAGGACGTCCACTCCGACAAGGCCGTCGAGACCACGTTCGACGGAGCCCTGGTGGACGCGATGCAGTCCGCGCTGGTGGCCGAGGACCCGGCCGCGAAGGCCGTCCCGTACATGCTCTCCGGCGGGACGGACGCCAAGTCCTTCGACGACCTCGGTATCCGGGGCTTCGGCTTCGCGCCGCTGAAGCTGCCCCCGGAGCTGGACTTCGCGGGCATGTTCCACGGGGTCGACGAGCGGGTCCCGGTGGACGGTCTGAAGTTCGGTGTGCGGGTGCTCGACCGCTTCCTCGACGCCTCCTGAGACGGTTACCCGATGAACTCAATAATCGGGCAGGCGTGCGGAGTCGACTGGGAAGAGTGAATGCGACGATAAGCTCGTAGCCTCATTACTCCGTCCTCGTTAGCCGTGATGTGATCCGCGACTTTGGATCGCTTTGCCAACAAGGAGGAATAATGCTGAAGAAGGTCGTCGCCGTCGCTGCCGCCACCGGTGGTCTGGTTCTCGCGGGCGCGGGCATGGCCGCCGCCGACGCCGGTGCCCAGGGTGCCGCCGTGCACTCCCCGGGTGTCCTCTCCGGCAACGTCGTGCAGGCCCCGATCCACGTCCCCGTGAACGTCTGCGGCAACACGATCTCCGTCATCGGGCTGCTGAACCCCGCCTTCGGCAACGTCTGCATCAACAAGTGACGTTGTGCCTCGCTCTCTAGGGCATGCCCGCTGAGGGCTCGAGCCCGTCGGCCCCGGAGCGCGCGCCATGCGCTCCGGGGCCGACCGGTCTCATCGAACGTCGGAACACCGGGAATCCGTCGGAACACCGATTCCCGGCACCAGGTCGAAGGCAGGGATTTCAGCAATGCGACAGGTCACCCGCAAGGGCCTGATGACGATGGCGGCCGCCACAGGCGTACTCGCCGCCGCGAGCGGGGCCGCCCACGCCGACTCCGGCGCGACGGGCCACGCCGCCGGCTCACCCGGCGTGCTCTCCGGGAACACGGTGCAGGTACCGGTGGACGTACCGGTCAACGTCTGCGGCAACACGGTCAACGTCGTCGGCATTCTCAACCCGTCCGTGGGGAACTCCTGCGCCCATCAGGGTGGCTCCTCCTCGGACGGTTACGGCGACTCCGGCGGCCACGGCGGTTCGCACGCCGACGGGTACACCGAGGGATCGCCCGGCGTGCTCTCCGGGAACACGGTGCAGGCGCCGGTCCACGTCCCGGTGAACGTCTGCGGCAACAGCGTCAACGTCCTCGCCGCCGGCAACGCCGCCCAGGGCAACGACTGCGCCCATCAGGGTGGCTCCTCCTCGGACGGTTACGGCGACTCCGGCGGCCACGGCGGTTCGCACGCCGACGGGTACACCGGGGGATCGCCCGGTGTGGGCTCCGGCAACCACGTCCAGGTGCCGGTCCACGTCCCGGTGAACGTCTGCGGCAACAGCGTCGACATCCTCGGCGCCGGCAACGCCACCGAGGGCAACGACTGCGCGAACGACGGCCCGGGACGGCCCGGCGACCCGGGTGACCCCGGCAACCCCGGGCACCCCGGCAACCCCGAGCACCCCGGTGACGAGCCGGGCACCCCGGACGACCACACCCCGGACCGCCCGTCGGCCGGCGACCGGCCGGGCACCCACTCCTTCACCCAGCCCCGGCACGACGCGCAGCTCGCGCAGACCGGCAGCGAGCTGCCGATGGGCCTCGTCCTGCCCGTCGGCGCGGGCGCGCTGCTCGCCGGCGCGGTCCTCTACCGCAAGGCACGGACCGCCGCGTGACACCGGACACACGGAGCGGATCCCGCGACCGCGGGATCCGCTCCGTCGTGTGATTCCGGTCGGGTGTCGAAGATCACCAGGTGGCGCGCACCTGGCGGATGATCCGCCTCCGCAGCCGCACCCTGCGACTGCCGTCACGCATCAGCGTCAGGCGGTACAACTCCCAGTGACCGTACTCTGCATGGTCCGTCAGCAGACGTGTCGTCTCCTTACGGGAGACCCCGCGCGGTACGTGCACGTCGACAAATTCGTATTCCGGCATCGCATCTATTGTGCGGGCCGGGCCCCGGTACGGATAGCGTCTGCACTATGTCTGATGCTGCGCAGCCCACCGCTGCCGAGGTACGCGCCGCCGCCGAGGCGGTCAAGACCGCGCTCGACCGCCACCTGGCCGCGGTCGAACGCCGGTCGGGGGAGGACGACCCGGCCGTCTACGAGGCGTTCAACCAGCTGGCCGCGGCCGCGGAGGCGTACGACGAACTGCTCTACGACCGTTACGACGAGGTCACCCCCTTCGAGATCCCCGGCGCGGAGGACGCACCGCCGTACACCGGCCCCGAGGAACCGGCCGCGCTCAGCGTGCTGATCCGCCGCGACTACGCCGTCGTGGAACCCCAGCGGCTGCGCGCGCACGCCCAGCGGATCGAGGCGGCGGACGACGAGACCTCGGAGGCGTCGGGCACCGTCCACGGCGCGCTCGGCCTGCTGTTCGGCGAGTTCGAGCCGGACGAGATCGCCTCCCGGCACAAGGAGTTCGGGCTGGAGGAAGGCGACTCCACGCTCTGGGTGACGGCATCGGACGACCCCGCGGAACCCGGCGAGTGGCTGGAGGCGCCGTTCGAGCAGGTGGACCCGCAGCAGGTGGTGTGCCGCTTCGACGTCAGCGCGGTCTTCGACGACGACGAGGACCTCGACGACGACGAGGAGGACCTGGCGGACGAGCTGGACCCGAGCCTGGACGAGGACGGGGACCTGGAACCCCTGGACGCGGACCGCTGACCGCACCCGCCCCGCACGGCGGCGGCACCCCCGGTGCCGCCGCCCGCGCACACCTCCGGCTCAGCCCTCCGCCCCCGGAACCTGCGGAGCCAGCAGTACCGGCAACCGGGTGGTCCGCGGCTTCGCCGTCACCTCGGCCACGGCACGCGGCAGCGCCTGCTCCACGCCGTGCACCACGGACAGATGCCGGTCGGCCCTGCTGAACGCCGTGTACACCCAGGGCCGGCTCAGCGCCTGCACGGCGTCACCGGGCAGCACCGCGACCACCGCGGGCCACCGGCAGCCCACCGCCTGGTGTGCGGTCAGCGCCCACCCGTGCCGCACGGACGACTCCACCCGCTCCCTCGGTACGAGGATCTCCTCGCTCCCGCACTCCAGGTGCAGCCCCTCGCCGTCGGCCCGCACCACGCGGCCCGGCAGCGTACGTCCCGGAGCGGGGGAGTAGGCGACCCGGTCACCCGGATCGAACCCGCCGAAGCGCCCCGGTCCCGGATTCAGCCGCTCCTTCAGCGCCGCGTTCAGCGCACGCGTCCCCACCGCACCCCCGTGCCCCGGGGTGATCACCTGGGTCTCCTCGGCCGGCACCCCGATGGCGCGCGGCACCGAGTCCGCCACCAGCTGCACGGTCCGGTGCACGGCCTCTCCCGCGTCCCGCACCGGCACGATGACGACCTCCTTGCCGGGCGCCGCCACCTGGTTCAGCTCGCCGACGCCGATCCCCGAGACCAGTTCGCCCAGCGGTCCGGGATCCGGCCGCCGCGAGGCGATCTGCGGGCAGACCCGCGCCGCCAGCAGATCCGCGAACACCCGCCCGGGCCCCACCGACCACAGCACTCCCGGATCACCGGCCAGCACCAGCCGCGCCCCGTCCGGCAGCGACTCCGTCACCAGCGCGGCGGTCTCCACATCCAGCTGCGGGGCGTCGAGCACCACCAGCAGATCCACGTCCAGCGCCCCGTCGGCGTCCCGCCCGGGTCCCTCGGCACCGGACAGCAGCCCCGCGACGGTGGCGACCCCGGCCCCCTCGACCAGGCCCGCGAACCGGGCCCGCCCCACCGGACCGTGGGCGGCGGCCCAGACCCGCAACCCCAGCCCCCGCGCGGCGCCCACCAGCGCCGCCGGCTCGGCCAGCGAGGCCTCCCCACCGGTGTGCAGCACCAGCCCGTGCCCGGCGACCGCCCGGATCAGCTCACCCGCGGAACCCTCCGCCGAGGCGGCCGCCCGCTCCCACTCCTCACCCGCGCCGTCCTGCCCGGTCACGGAGTTGACCAGCCGGGCCAGCCCGTCGGCCAGACTCTCCTCGGCCAGCGCATACCGCTCCAGCCCCACCAGCACCCGCACCGGCCGCTCCTCGTCCTCCCCGGCGTCACCGGCTTCGCCGACGGCGTCCTGGAAAACGAGCACGTCCCCCTCCGAGACGGCGTTCTGCACGACCTCCTCGGGCTCCGGCACCCCCTGCCGCCCCAGCGCGGCGACCAGCGCGGCCATCTCCAGCACGGTGTGCCCGGCGAGCGCGGCCTGCTCCAGCAGCCACACGGTGACCGCCCGCCCCCGCCGCTCGTCGTCCGGCCCGGCCCCGGCGCCGAGCAGCGCACGGGCGAACCCGTCCGCCTGCTCGGGCCGCACCCCGGGAACCCGCAGCAACTGCCAGGGATCGGCGCGCAGCACGTCGGCGCCCCCGTCTCCGAACACGCCGGCGGCCTGGACGGCAAGCCCTTCCGGCGCACCCCCCCGAACCAGCACCCCCCGCACGTCCTCGACGGCACCGGCGGCCGGAACCACCGGGCCGGGTGCCGCCTCCGGTGCCCGCCGCACGGGCTCGGGAGCGGGCTGCCGCGGCGCGGTCCTGGCCTCCGCGAACACGGTGGCGGCCGGTTTCTCACCGCTCTCCACGGCCCGCACGGCGGCCAGCAGGTCCGCGGCCGTGCCGCTCAGCTTGCCGCCGGCCTCGATCGGGGCCTCCCGCTCCGTCTTCCGCCGCTCGATCCGCTCCCGCTCCACGCGCTGCGCGGCCAGCTCCGCCTCGGCCTCGGACACCTGCGCGCCCTCGGACACCTGCGCGCCCTCGGCGGGCGTCCCCGGCTCCTCGGCGTCCTCCGCGGTCTCGGGCGGCTCCGTGCTCACAGCGTGCTCCAGTCGTGATCGGGATAGCGGTGCACGGGCGCCGACACATCGTCGAGCGCCCGGCAGATCTCGTCAGGAAGACTAAGCGCCTCCACTGACAATGCCGCCGTGAGCTGCTGCGCGGTGCGCGCGCCGATGATGGGGGCGGCCACACCGGGCCGGTCACGGACCCATGCGAGGGCCACCTGCAGCGTGGTCACGGCGAGCCCGTCCGCCGCAGTGGTCACGGCGTCCACGATGCGGCTCGCCGTGTCGTCGAGATACGGCGCGACGAACGGGGCGAGATGCTCCGAGGCGCCCCGGGAGTCCAGCGGCGCGGCGTCGTTGCGGTACTTGCCGGTGAGCACGCCCCGTCCGAGCGGCGAGGACGGCAACAGTCCGATCCCCAGATCGAGCGCCGCGGGAAGGACCTCGCGCTCCACGCCCCGCTGGAGCAGCGAGTACTCCATCTGCGTGCTCGCCAGCCGGGTCCGCGCGCCCGGCGCGGCGAGCTGCCAGGTCGCGGCCTTGGCCAGCTGCCAGCCGCAGAAGTTGGAGACACCGGCGTAGCGCACGCGCCCGCTGCCGACGGCGATGTCGAGCGCCTCCAGTGTCTCGTCCAGCGGGGTGGCGGGGTCGTAGGCGTGGACGTGCCACACGTCGACGTAGTCGGTGCCGAGGCGGGCGAGCGAGGCGTCCAGGGCGGAGAGCAGATGGCCGCGCGAGCCGTCGAACCGGCGCTCCGGGTCGGGTACGCTCCCGGCCTTCGTCGAGATGACGAGGTCCCGGCGGGGTACGAGTCCCTCCATCAGCTTGCCGAGCAGGTACTCGGACTCTCCGTCGCCGTACACGTCGGCGGTGTCGACGAGGGTCCCGCCTGCTTCCCAGAAGGTCTTCAAGAGGTCCGTGGCGTCGTGCTCGTCGGTGTCCCGCCCCCAGGTCAGAGTCCCGAGCCCGATCCGGGACACACGCAGGCCGGTACGGCCGAGATGCCTCTGCTCCATGAACGCCGAGATTACTGGCCAGAGCGTTTGGTGTGGGGGCCTGTGGACAACGGATTTCCGGGCCGCCGGACGTTTGTGCGAGCTCCGGCGCTGTATGGGTGCCCCGCGCTGGTGAGGGCGGGGGTATTCACGTGGCCCGGCGCTTTGCGGGTGCCCCGCGCTGGTGTCGGCCGGGGGTGCGCGGCCCGGCGCCGTGTGGGGTGCCCCGGCGTTGGGGTGGGCCGGGGGTGGGGTTGCGCGGCCCGGCGCCTACGGGGTGCCT
>NZ_JBITCL010000044.1:0-17673 GCF_044453165.1 Streptomyces sp. NPDC051740
CGGGTACTTCCTCGGGGCAGGCATCAACAGGGCTCCTCTCTGTGAGTCCCATCTGACCTACTGTCACCGCTTCCCGCATCTCGGGGGAACCTCAACCTCGTGGTGGGCGGCACTGCAGGAGCGGAGCTTGTCGGTGACGATCACCCTCGGCACTGCCCGGATCTTCGTCATCAGCCTGCGGAGGAACCGTCCGGCCGCGGCCTCGTCGCGGCGGTTCTGCACGAGGATGCCGAGCACGGTGCCGTCCCGGTCCACAGCCCGCCACAGACACTTCTGCTCACCGTTGATCTTGATGAAGACCTCGTCGAGATGCCATTTGCCGCCGGGCCGGGAACGCCTGCGGCGAAGCCCGTTCGTAGGCCTGCCCGAACTTCCGACACCACCGTCGCACGGTCTCGTACGAGACGATCACGCCACGCTCGAGCATCAGCTCCTCGACCCCGCGGTAGGACAACGGGAAGCAAAAGTACAGCCACACACAGTGGGAAATCACCTCGACCGGGTACCGGTGCCCCTTGTACGACGGCGACGCGTCCCCCACGAACAGCCCCTCCAGCATGATCAACCCGGAGATCATCCCACCCAGTCAGCCAACGTGACAGCACCGTCATGCCCTCTGTCGAGCACCGTTCACACAAAGGGGCTGAACAACCGGGCCGAGAACAGCCACCAGCCCACCCGGCAACGAGAACGAGCGATGAAAGGCTTCCGCGGCGTGGGCGCCGCGCAGCGGTTCCTGGCCGCGTTCAGCGGCATCTCACCCCACTTCCGGCCCCGCCGCCACCTGATGACCGGCACCCCACACCGCACCGAGATGACCGTCCTCTTCGCTGTCCGGGAGCAGGTCACCGGCGTTACCAGCCAGCTTGCCGCGGCCTGAGCCCAGGGCCGGCACCCGACCCCACCACACCTCGACACACCGTCAGACACCCACACACCCAACAACGTGACAACGCTGTCCGGATCACTCCCGACGTAGATCTGGCCGTAGTGCACGTGGGCTTCGCCCTCAACTGGCCTGCGCACCCTCATCCCCTCGCCGCCGGGAACGCCTGATACCCGGCAACCTACGGCACGGCACTGACATGGTGCCGTGCCGGTCCCGGCGCCGCCAACCGGCCCTGCTGAATTTGAATGGGTGATGTCGGGCTGGTGAGGTCTGCTGCTGATCCGCCAGGGTCTGGGCGTGACGAAGCCCAAAGCGGAACTGATGGCCATGTTGCGCCGGCTCGATGACCCCGAGTGGCTGGAGCGGCCCCGGAACTACGACCGTGGTGAGACCGGCGCATTGTTCAACGACCTCGTGGCCCGTCTTGAGGACGACTTCGCCACGCCGTGTGTCAGTGAGCGGGATGCGCAGGATTCCAGTGAGTACGGGCGGGTCACCGTGCCGGCAGAGGCGACGGTGTGCGGAACCCGGATCGTCGTCTGCGTGAGCAAGCTCGGCTCCCTGGCGCTGGTCTGCGCCGACAACCCCGGCGCCTTCCTCGGCATCGGGGAAGCACAAGCAGAGGGCGAGTTGGACGCTGCGGATCTGGACAAGGTCTGCGGGACTTTGGCCGACCTCGGATACGCGATCGTGCCCGAGGAGCTACTGGAGTGCGACTACGCCGGGCCGAGCCGGCTGCCCCGGCATGTTCAGCGCCCCACCTGGTGGCACCGCTTCTTCGGAATCTTCTGACGACTGCACGGCGAGGGACAGGCCGGTGCCGACGAGGCAGCCGCCGACCACGGCGGGACTGTGGCGGACAAGACCTGGAGAGGTCACACACCACCGCCCCGCCGCAGAAGCGGCCCGCCCCGCCCACGAACCGCCACAACCCCAACCACACAGGTCAGCACACCGCGCAAACCACGACGGCGGATCACACACCACCAGACCCGGGGCACATCAGAGCCTCCATCAGACCCGGAGCGGTTCAGTCTTCCCCGTGGGGTGCCTGCGGCCGGCGGTCCGCGTCCATGCGACGAGCCCGTACTCGCGAGCCGAGCGGAGCCGAATGCGGGCGGCGGATTCCGGGAGCCGCGCACACGTGGGAACCGTGCGCAGTGGGCAGAGCGCAGGGGTGGGCCCGATCAGTTGGCCGACGTGTTCCGTGTCATCTCGGCTGCCTCGGTGATGGCGCGTTGTCTGAGATCGCCGAACAGCTGCATCGTGACGGCGGCCAGGACGTCGTCCCCGCCAACAGTCCGCCCGTCCCCGCGGCGGGTGGACAGGGCGAGGAGGGGGTCCTTGAGCAGCGGGGCCGGGGCCGGCTCGCCCGGCACCACCAGACTGACCGTCCCGAACCGCTTGACCCCGCCCTCGCGGACGACCTTGGCCGCGTCCCGGGCCAGGGCCGTCAGGAACACGCTCGCGATTCCGTCCAGGTCGCGGACCATCGCCGGGACCGCCCTCACCCCCCGGCTCCCCAGCAGCCTTCTCACCCCGGCCTCGAACCGGTGGGCGCCGGCCACACCACTCGGTGTACGCGCCCCGCGGCGCTCACGAAGAGACACGAGCGCACCATCGGCGTTGCGCACCTCGCCCATCAGGCCGTGGAAGGTCGGGCTGTGCAGGTACCACGCCGATCCCACCTCCACCTCGACGTTCCGGTCTATCGCCGAGATGAGGTCCTTGGGAATCAGCCTCTTCCTGGCCTCCTCGGCCGCCGCGCTTCTCGCGCCGTCGATGATCTCCGTCAGCACGGTCCGCGTCACCGACGCGGCGGCCCACGCGGCCGGCCGGGAGACGTGCAACGAGGTCACGTCCCTGAAAACCGCTTTGACGAGCTGAGGCTTGAACGGCAGGTCGGTCACGACGGAAGCGGTCTGCGGACCGCTGCGCTCGGCGCGTAGGGGTTGTGTGGTCATCGAAGAATGTGCTTTCTGCTGTCGGAGGTGTCAGTGGCCCATGCCGCACCGGGCGGCGGGACCACAGAGCTATGCGGAGGGCGCCGAGCCGGCACAGGGCCTGCCGGGCGGGGCCGCCGGCACACAGAGGTGCAGGCGACCCCGCCCGGATTCTCGGCGTTCCGGCGACCGGGCGTGCGGCAGGGGGTGCCACCCTGGCGACGCGCTGTGGTGCGGCGCCGTGCCGGTCAGGCGACCTGGTGCCTGCCGACCTCCAGGAAGTGGCGCAGTGCTTCGGGTGTGTTGTCGTCGAGGGCGGCGTTGGCTGCCGCGCGCAGGGCCGGGCTGATGGAGGGGTCGGCGAGGATGCGGGCGATGGCGACGCGGTCGTCCTCGGCCTGGGCGATGCGGTAGCCGGTCTCCAGCCAGGCGCGCATCGCCTCGGGGTCGTTGGCGTCCAGGAGGGCGTTGGCTTCTCGTGTCACACGCCGGCCGCTGTCGGGGTCGGCGAGGATGCGGACTACGGCCACCCTCAGGTCGTCGGCGTCCGGCTCGTCTGCGGACGAGGACACCGCGGGCACCGTCACCGCGGTCGGTGCCGCCGTGGCGGCGAAGGACGGGGTGGCGAGCAGGAGGGCCGGGGCGAGGATGCCCACGGCGATGCCGGGCGCTACGCGATGCAGTCGCAAGGGGAATGCTCCTCTTCGTTTGCTACGGAGGTGAGTTGAGGACGCCTCAGGGCGCTCACTTCGGTGATGCTGCCACCTGGGTCTGACAATGGCAGTTGCCCCGCTGCGGTCGCAGGGCACCGTCGCCGCGGAAAGTGTTCGTCTATCCCGCCGGGCTCGGGCGGCAGCGGCAGCGGCAGCAGTGCGAGTAGACGTAGGGAGCATCGGGGGCGGGGGCTGCGCGGTTGTCATGGGGCGGGGGCGTTGTGGTGTGCCGCGCGGTTCCCCGCCCCCCGAGCGATCGTTTCCAGGTCGCGTCGGGGGCGTCGGGCGCCGGCTTTCCCGTGGCGGAAAGGGGATGCGGAGCCGCCGGTCCGGTCCTGTCCGCCCGGCCTGCGGAGCTCAGCTCTGCGGGAGCGGACGGAACGGCCGGATCTCGTGCAGGTGCACCACCACGTCCGCGGACCTCAGCAGGTTGACCGGGTCCGGGTCCCGGGGCCAGTGCGTGCCGATCTCCCGTTTGGGCCGGGTGACGTCCAGCCAGGCGCGGACCACGGGTGGTGCGGTGCGCAGGTCGAGGTACCAGTCCCGGTGGCTCACACGGTCCAGGGTGTGCTCGACCGAATCGGCCACGGAGGGCCCCGAGCGAAGCACCTTCACGTCCTCGTCCCGGGGGTTGGAGACACCCGCGTCGGTGGCGTGGAAGGAGCCTTGGGCGAAGGCCAGGCCCACGACCCGGTAGGCGTCCCCGAGCGCGCGGCGGAGCAGGCCGCCCTGGATGACCGGGTAGTCCGGGTCGTAGCCCTGTAGGTATACGTGGCCGTTGTGGGCGGCCAGCACCGTCCGGGCGCCGGTCTGCCGGAGCCACCAGAGGGTGTTGTCCGCCATCACGGTGTCGCGGTAGGCCAAGCCCTCGCGTTCGTCGGCCGGGGCGTCGTAGTCGAAGGCGTCCTGGCGTGCGACCTGGTGGATGATCTCCGCGTTCTGCACCGCCCGGACGTGGTCGTCCCCGGTCACGGTGCGTCCGGCGAAGCTCCGGGCGCGCAGCAGTTCCAGGACGCGGCCGGTGCGTTCGGCCTTCTCCCGCCGCACGGCCAGGGGTGCCTCGAAGGAGGCCATCATGTGCTCGCCGGCGGGCAGGGTGGGGCGCAGCCCCTCGTACAGCTCGGTGACGGCGGGCAGCAGGTCGGGGTGGGCGCGCCGGACGTGGCCGACGACCCGGTCGTACAGCTCGGGGCCCGCGTAACTGCTGTCGTTGCCGGCGAACCTGACCGGGTCGTGGGGGTGGGCGATGTTGTACGCGCGCATCCAGTGGATCAGGTCGAGTACCTCGCGGGTCCGCATGAAGAGGTAGGCGTTCTGGAACTCCTCGGCCATGATCCGGGCGGGGTCGCCGCGGCCGGTGAGCAGGTAGTCGTCCAGACGGAGGCCCGCACTGAAGGGGGCTTCGAGGATGAGGGCCCGGAAGCCCTTCTCCTCGACCAGGTACCGGAACACCCGGTGCTGGAGGGCGAGGAAGTCGTGGGAGCCGTGGACGGCCTGCCCGACGCCGACCAGTCGGGCGTCGCTCACCGCCTCGCCCAGGGGGCGCAGGTCGTCGAAGGGACCGGTGGGCTCCACGGTGCGCAGCGGATGGGCTGCCTTCTCCAGGGCGGGCAGCAGGTCGGTGGGCGTCGCCGATGTGGGGGGCCGTTGCCCGGCCGCTTCACGGGCAAGTCTCCGGCTCGGCCGGATCTCGTGCAGGTGCACCACCAGGTCCGCCGACCTCAGCAGGTTGACCTGGTCACCGGGCGGCGGGTAGTCCGTGCCGATCTCCCGTTTGGGCCGGGTGACGTCCAGCAGGGCGCGGGCGGCGGGCGGCGCGGTGCGCAGGTCGGCGTACCAGTTCGGGTGGCTCACCCGGTCCAGGACGTGCTCGGCCGAGCCGGGCGCGGCGGGCTCCACGTCGAACCGCCTGACGTCCTGGTCGGCCGGGTTCTGCAGGCCCTGTTCGGTGGCGTGCACGGCGCCCCGGTCGAAGGAGAGGCCCACCGCCAGGTAGCCGTCGCCCAGCCGCCGCCGCAGCACCGTGCCCTGGGTGAGGGGGAGATCCGGGGTGGAACTCCTGGTGTACAGGTGGCTGTTGTGTCCGCCGAGCACGAGTCGGTGGCCGGTGCGGCGGTGCCACCACAGGGTGTTCTCCGCCATGGCGGTGTCGCGGTGGGCCATGGCCTGCGGTGCGGTCCGGGGATCGGAGAGGTCGAAGGCGTACAGGCGCGCCACCTGGTCGATGACGGTGGCGTGCTGGACCGCCCAGGCATGGTCCTCGTCCGTCCCGGCGGGTTCGCGGGCGCGGAGCAGGGCGAGGACGCGGCCGGTGCGTTCGGCCCGTGCGCGGCGTTCGTCCAGGGGAGCGGTCACGGCGGCGCGCATCCACGCGTCGACGGGCAGGGTGGGGCGCAGCCCCCGGTACAGGTCGGTGACCTCGGGCAGCAGGTCGGGGTGGGCGCGCCGGACGTGGCCGACGACCCGGTCGTACAGCTCCGGGCCGGCGTAGCCGTTGTCGTCGCCGGCGAACCTGACCGGGTCGCCGGGGTGGGCGACGTTGTACGCGCGCATCCAGCGGATCATGTCCAGGTAGCCCTGGCTGTGCAGCAGCAGGTGAGCGTTCTGGAACTCCTCGGACATGATCCGGACGGGATCGCCGCGCCCGGTGAGCAGGTAGTGGTCGAGGCGTGCACCGGCGCTCCAGTTGGCCTCCAGGACGAAGGAGCGGAAGCCCTTCTCCTCGACCAGGTACCGGAACGCCCGGTCTCTGAAGGTGACGAAGTCCTGGGAGCCGTGGGCGGCCTCGCCGATACCGACCACGACGGCGTCGCCGACCGCCTTCCCGAAGGGGTGCAGGTCCTCGAAACCCCCCGAGGGCTCGGTGGTGCGCAGCGGACGGGCGGCCTCCTCGAGGGCCGGCAGTGCGTCGCCGACGGTCGTGAGTGGCCCGTCCGCAGCCCCGGTGTCCCCGCCGGCCGGGGCCGCTGCGGCCGTTCCGGGCACGGCGGTGAGCCAGACGAGTAACGCGGCCGCGAGCCGCCTTGTCAGAGGAGATGCCATGACGTCAGCGTCACCGCCTGGGCATCGGACCGCATTCCGGGGGTCACCCGGCCGGAGCAGCGCCGCGGGCGGGGCAACGGTCGGACAGAGGAGCCTGTTCGCACGCTCCGCTGTACCGACGAGAGCCGAGTGGGCCTGCCGAGGACCGCTCCGCGTTACCGGGGCGGCTCGGTGACACAGAGCGCTGGCCCCGGCACGGCTGTTGATCCGTGAAGGTCCAAGAGGCGGCCCGACAGTGCCCACGGGCGGGTCAGGAAGTGCTCCGGAGCCTCCACCATCCGCTGGTGGTAATGGAGTTGAGGGCCCGAGACCGTCACCGCACCGATGACACCCGCGCCCTCCACCCGGATAGGGAAGAAGCCGCCGTGGGCCGCGTAGGTGTCGGCGTCCGGGCGGGAGGACGCCTCGAAGGTCGTTCCCTTGTGACGCGGCAGCGTGCGCCCTGCGCTTGCCGATAACCGCATCCGCCCTGGTCGAAGCTGGTGTGCGGGGTGTGCGGGATGTCGAGTGCGGCCGGTCGAGTCTGTGTCGTCGCGCGGCTGTCGATCAACGCGGCATGATGGCCAACCGTGTTGCTGCGGCTGGCCTACTTGGGCATGGCGAGCGCGTTCGTCATGCTGCGTCTGTTACCGATGAGCGATCGGGACAAGGATATGGAGATCCTCGCCCTGCGCCACCAACTGTCGGTGCTGGAGCGCCAGCTCGACAAGGAGAAGGTGTGCTTCAGCCCGAGTGACCGGGCCTTCCTGGCGGCGCTGCTGTACCGGCTGCCGCAAGAAGTGCCGCGCAGGCTGCTGGTGCGGCCGGACACGGTGCTGCGTTGGCACCGCGGCCTGGTCGCCCGCCGCCACGCCGCCGAGTCCAGGCCGAAGCGCCCGGGTCGCCTCCGCACGGTGCGCTCCATCCACGCCTTGGTGCTGCGCCTGGCACGGGAGAATCCCGCCTGGGGCTGCCGGCGCCTCCACGGCGAGCTGCCGGTGCCGGGCGTGAAAGGCCGCCGCCTCCACGGTCTGGGAGATCCTGCGGGAGGCCGGGATCGCCCCGACGCCCGAGCGGACCTCCAGCACGTGGGCCGGCTTCCTGCGCTCCCGGGCCGACGCGCTGCCGGCCTGCGACTTCTTCGAGACGGTCCCCCTTGACCGGGGCACGACTGTAGGTGTTCGCCGTGCTCGGGCACGCCGGCCGACGGATCCGGATCCTGGGCGCGACCGCGCACCCGACGGCCTCGTGGGTGGCGCAGGCCACGAGGAATCTCGTCATGGACCTGGAGGATGTCAACTGCCGGGCGTGGTTCCTGGTCCGGGACCGGGACGGGAAGTTCCCCGCCCTGTTCGACGCGGTCCTCGCCGATGCGGGGATCGAGGCCGTGCTCAGCGGTGTCCGGATGCCGCGGATGAACGCGGTCATGGACCGCCGAGCGCAGACCTGCAGGCGCGAGCCGCTGGACCGGACCTTGATCCGGGATCAGCGGCATCCGCTCCACGCCCTGCGGGAATTCGAGCGTCTCTCCCCTGTGCACCGGCCCCATCAGGGCATCGCGAACGCCCGCCCGTTGAACCCGTTGCCCCCGCCGATCGTCGATCCGGACCAGATCGCCTGCCTCGAGGCACGACGACGCGATCAACTCGGCGGCCTTCTCCACGAGTACGTGGATGCCGCCTGACCTGCCCGGACAAGGATTTCGGCAAGGGCAACCTTCACGACAGTGCCCCGAAGGACCTGCCCGAAGCGCAGATTCCCCCGGATTGCCTCCCACTCCGCGTCCGTAGCCACGAAGCGCATCTTCGCAGCCCCGCTCGTGCCTGAAGCAGCCCGATCTCGGAGTAAGCGTGGACTCACACCAAGATCGGGCTCGATTCGCCAACAGCATCCGGTCCGGCCGGGGCGGTCGTGCGTCACGCGGGGAACGGGGAGTCTGCGCTCACGCGCCCGTCTTGCTGACCAGTTCGACGAGGGCGTCGGCTGCCGGTCCCGAGGAGGCGGGGTTCTGGCCGGTGATCAGCAGGCCGTCCTGGACGACGTAGGGCTGCCAGTCTTCGGTCTTGGTGTAGTGGCCGCCCAGGCGCTTGAGTTCGTCCTCGACGAGGAAGGGGACGATGTCGGTGAGGGCGACGCCCTCCTCCTCGGAGTTGGCGAATCCGGTGACGTCCTTGCCCTGCACCAGCGGCGTGCCGTCCTCGTTGACGGTGTGGCGCAGGACACCGGGTGCGTGGCAGACCACTGCCAGCGGCTTGCCCGAGCGAAGGATCGTCTCGATCAACTGCTTGGAGTCCGGGTCCTCGGCGAGGTCCCACAGCGGGCCGTGGCCGCCGGGGTAGAAGACCGTGTCGAAGTCGTCGGCCGTGACCGAGTCCAGGCGGACGGTGTTCGCCAGTGCCGTGATCGCCTCCGTGTCCGTCTCGAAGCGCCGGGTCAGTTCGGTCTGGAAGTCCGGCTCGTTGCTCTTGGGGTCCAGGGGCGGCCGGCCGCCTTTCGGGGAGGCGAGGGCGATCTCCCAGCCGGCCTCCTGGAAGCGGTAGTAGGGCGCGGCGAGTTCCTCCAGCCAGAAGCCGGTCTTGCGGCCGGTGTTGCCGAGCTCGTCGTGCGAGGTGAGGACGATGAGAACCTTCATGTCGCGTTTCTCCTTCTAGTAGACCAGTCGTCTATGGCTGGGCAGATGAAAGCCCGCGCCTCTTGGCCGGGCGTGGAGCAGCCGGGCTCAGAGGTGGAGCAGCTGCCGGGTCGCAGTCATAGCGGTGTCGAGTGGTGCGAGGCTGCGATGGATCTTGGCCATGACGCTCGCCCCGAGCCACATGTCGTACAGGGCCTGCGCCGTACCGCGGGGATCGCCGTCGACCACGATCGATCCGTCTTTGAGACCGTCGGCGATCGCGCGCTCGATACGGTCGACGATGGCACCGGTGCCCGCCTTCATGGCCAACCGCATCGTCTCCGACAGGTCCGCGACTTCGGCACCGAGCTTCACGGCGAGACACTTGCCCTGGCACTCGTCGAGACTCTGCGTCTCCCGCCACTGCTGCCAGTAGGCCATGAGCCGCTCTGCGGCCGACTTGCCGGGCTGCGCGAGAACGCGGTCCATGTCGGAGACGTACTCGTCGAAGTAGTTCTTCAGGAGTGCTTCACCAAAGGCGTCCTTGGAAGTGAAGTAGTAGTAGAAGGAGCCCTTCGGCACGCCGGCCTCCGCGAGCACCTCGTTGATACCGACCGCGGAGTAGCCCTTGCGGGCCATGATCCGCTGAGCGACATCAAGGACGCTTCGTCGGGTGTCGGTGCTGCGTGCGGTAGCGGGCATGAGAGAAACGTAGCATGAAAATAGACCGGTCGTCTATAAACGGGTGCGGTACGAGGAGTCCTGGGGGCGCTGTCACATCATTGGGCGCGTGGGTCTCTGGCGGCGCGTCGGGGCGTGGCAGGGGCCGGGTTCCGGACCGGTGCTCAGGCCTTGGCGGGCTGGTCGGCGGCGCCGGTGATCTGGTCCCAGATGGCGAAGCGGATGGTCGTCTCAGCGCGGTAGTCGGGGGCGGTCATCAGGTGGCGGCGGGGCCGGAAGTGGGGTGAGATGCCGCTGAACGCGGCCAGGAACCGCTGGGTTCCGCCGACACTACGGAAGCCTTTCATGGCGCGTTCGCGCTGCCGGGTGGGCTGGTGGCTGTTCTCGGCCCGGTTGTTCAGGCCTTTGCGCGAGCGGTGCTCGGCCAAGGGCATGACCTCGCGGTGGGCCGCTCGGTAGGAGCGCAGCTTGTCGGTGACGATCACCCGGGGCGCCGTGCGGGTCGTCTTCGGCAGGCGGCGGAAAAACGCCGGACCGCGGCCTTGTCCCACCGGTTCTGCACGAGGATGTCAAGGACGGCGCCGTCGGCGTCGACGGCCCGCCACAGGTACTTCAACTCACCGTTGATTCTCACGAAGGCCTCGTCCAGGTGCTACTTGTCGCCCGGCCGGGGCCGCCGGCGGCGCAGGCCGTTCGCGTGGATCTGCCCGAACTTCGCGCACCAGCGCCGGACCGTCTCGTGGGAGACGAGCACACCGCGCTCGAGCATGAGCTCCTCGACCTCGCGGAAGCCGAGCGGGAAACGGAAGTACAACCACACGCAGTGCGCGATCACCTCGACCGGGTACCGGTGCCCCTTGTACGACGGCGACGCGGACGACACGAGCGAACCCTCCCGGGCACAACCAACTCCAAGATCATCCCAGGCCGGTCAGCCAACGTGACAACGCCGAACCTGACCCTGTCCTCACGCCAGGCCACCGACGGCCTGCCCGGCGACGGCATCAACCCCCGATACGTACGAACCTGCTTGTGCCGCTCCACAGAGCCCATCGCTCCACCTCCCGATCAAGGTGTTGCGACGATCAGTTGAATCCGTCCTGCGCCCGTGGTCGGAGTGGAACAAGGTGCCGTCCAGACTGCCGCGGGTGCCGACGGCCATCTTCAGGGCGTCGGTGACCAGGTCGGTGCGCATGTGGTCGGCGACGGACCAGCCGACGACCCTGCGGCTGAAGCAGTCCAGAACGGTCGCGAGACAGCGGAACCCGCCGTTCCCGAGGGGGAGGTAGATGATGTCGCCCATGTATTTCCGGCCCGGCTCGGCGACGGGGAAGTCCCGCTGGAACAGGTCCGGAACCTGTGTGGTCGCCGGGTCGGGGACGGTGGTGCGGACGCGTCCGCGCAGGCGGATGCCGGTGATTGAGAAGGCCCGCATCACCCGGGCGACGCGTTTTTCGTTTACCCGCAGGCCCGTCTCGCGGAGTTCGGCGGTCACCCGCGGCGAGCCGTAGGCGCCGCCGGACTCGCCGTGGACCTGGCGGATCTTCTCGGCCAGGAGCCGGTCCTCGCACCGCCGGGCGGCCCGGGCCTCAGCACCGGCGAGCCACTTGCAGTAGCTCGAACGGTTCACCTCCAGGACCTCGCAGAGCCGCTTCACCTCGCAGGCGTCCCGGTGATCGTCGACGAACTGGAAGCGGCTCCCCACCAGCTCGTCTCCCCGGCGAAATACTTGGCCGCCTTGCGGGGTATGTCCCGCTCGGTCGCCAGCTTCCGCTCACTTGCCTCGAACTCGGCCACCCGGACCTCGAGCTGCCGGACCCGCTCGTCCGGATCGGCCGACGACGCCGGCGTCCCGGTCCGCGCCGACGTCTGCCCGGCCGGCGCCGGGGCGGCGCTGACACCGCGGCGTTCACGGTCCCGCAGCACCCACTCGCGCAGGATGGCCCGGTTGACGCCCAGGTCAGCGGCGATGCTCTTGTACGTCGCCCCGGGGTGGACTCGTACAGGGCCACCGCATCGGCCTTGAAATCGCCCGAGTAGTCCTTCAACGCCATCGGCGGTCCCTCGCTCACTCCGGATCAAGCAGATCCAGCATCAGCGTGTCCACCACTCAGGGGGAGGCCCCGTCGGGAGAGACGGTCCCGACGGCCGTCGAGGAACTACTTGGCGGTCCTACGGGCACCGGTGTTCTGCCCACTGGCGTCAAACCGGACGTGGTCCCACGGCTTCATGATCAGTTCTCGGCCCGGCAGGTTGGCGGTGTGCAGCCTCGAGCAGACGGGGATGCCCGGCGGAGGGAGCGCAAAGACTCGCTTCAGCGTTTGCCAGGCACGAGAGAGGTGGGAACGTTGTCAGAACAGGGCCCCGGTCCGGGGCGGGAGGAGGTCGGTTGGGTTCGTTCATCCGGGCGGCGCGTGTCCTGCCGGGACCGGGTGGGCCGGTGCGGGGAGTCAGGGCCGGGATTTGCGGTGCGGGAACGGAGCCGGTGCGGGTCGCTGCGGGTCGCTGTGGGACCGCCGCCGGCCGGAGGGCCCGGACGATAAAATATCCCTGTACTGGGATGAAATGGGTAAAAATGGCGCTACAGGACAATGGTGCTGAGAGCCGGCCCGACGGCACGCCCGAGCCGTGCACCATGACCTTGGCCACCGCCGTCGCCATCGTTGACGAGCGAGGGGTGATCACGGGGTGGAGCGAGGAAGCCCGGAATCTGCTCGGTTACGCACCCGGGGAGGTCGTCTCACGTCCTGCGGCCGATCTGCTCGTCTCACACCTTCCTCCGTCGGCCCTGCGCCGTGTGGCGGAGCAGGCGCCGTGGTACGGCGTCGTCCAGGCTCGGCACCGGGACAGCCGGACGGTGGATGTGGCGGTTCGGGCCTGGCCGTGCCCGGACGGGGACGGCCAGCCCCAGTGGGTCCTCACGGCCTCGGTTCCGGACGGTCCGAGCCTGTCCGGGGACAGGGGCACCCTGTTGAGGGAACTCACCCTGTCCCAGCTCCCGGTCGCCGTGGCGTTCTACGACCGGGACAACCGGGCGGTGGGGGCCAACGACGTGATAGCCCGGATAGTGGGCCTGTCCGAGGAGGAGATACGAGGGCGCCGCCTCAGGGACTTCCTGCCCAGTCCGGCGTACGACGAGTTCACAGAGCTCCAGGACCAGGTGGTGCGCACCGGGGAACCCGTGCACGTGGTCCGGCACCTCCGGGCGCCCAGCGAGTCACGGGGACGTGTCTGGTCCGTGTTCCTCTCTCCGTTGAAGAACCACCTCGGCCAGGTGCAGGGATCTTCCGTCGCGCTTCTCGACATCACCGAGCAGTACCTGGCCCGCCAGCGGCTGCTGCTGGTCAATGAGGCCGGCAACCGCATCGGCAGCACCCTGGACATCACTCGTACCGCGCAGGAACTGGCCGACGTGATAGTCCCCCGGCTCGCGGACTACGCGTCCGTCGATCTGCTGGAGTTCATCCACCGCGGCGAGGAGCCGCCCGACGGCCCGCCGCGCGGCCCGATCACCATGCGCCGGACCGCCCGGCAGGCAGCCACCGATGCCCTCCTCGGCATCATGCTCCGGCTGGGGAACAAGGTGGAGTACCCGGCGTCCGCACCCACGGCCGAGTGCCTGGCCACCGGCCGTTCCGCGGTGTACGAGGTGAACGACTCCTCCATGGCCCGATGGGCGGCCCAGGACCCCGAGCGGGCCACCCGGCTCCTCCGGTCCGGGGCGCACTCGGTGATGGTGGTGCCGATGCGCGCTCGTGGGGTCACGCTCGGCTCGGTCTTCCTGGGCCGCGCCCAACACCCGGAGACGTTCGCACAGGACGACGTCCTGCTGGCCGAGGAGATCACGGCCAGGGCCGCGGTGTGCATCGACAACGCCCGCCGCTACACCCGTGAGCGCCTCACGGCCGTGACCCTGCAGCGCAGCCTGCTGCCCATGACACTGGCCTGCCAGCCGGCGGTCGAGGCCGCCTCCCGCTACCTGCCCGCCGGAGGCCGGGCCGGCGTGGGCGGTGACTGGTTCGACGTCATCCCGCTCTCCGGCGCCCGGGTCGCCCTGGTGGTCGGTGATGTCGTCGGCCACGGGGTCCAGGCCTCCGCCACCATGGGGCGGCTGCGCACGGCCGTCCGGACCCTGGCCGACATCGACCTGCCGCCCGACGAACTGCTCACCCACCTCGACGACGTCGTCATCCGCCTGTCCTCCGAGGCCGCGGCCGAGGCCGACATCGCCGGGGACATCGGCGCCACCTGTCTCTACGCGGTCTACGACCCCGTCTCCCGCCGCTGCTCCCTGGCCCGCGCCGGCCACCCGCCGCCCGTCGTGGTGACCCCGGACGGCGAAGCGGCCTTCCTCGACCTTCCCGCGAGCCCACCGCTCGGTCTGGGAGGCCTGCCCTTCGAGGCGTGCGAGGTCGAACTGCCCGAGGGCAGCCTCCTCGCCCTGTACACCGACGGTCTGATAGAAGCCCGCGGCCATGAGATCGACGAGAGGCTCGGCGCGCTGCGCCGGACCCTCACCCGGCCCGCACAGGCGTTGGACACGCTCTGCGACGACGTGCTCGCAACGCTGCTGCCCACCCCTCCCGACGACGACATCGCCCTGCTCGTCGCCCGCACCCGTGCCCTGGGAGCCGGCCAGGTAGCCACCTGGAGCCTGCCCTCGGACCCCGTCGTCGTCGCCCAGGCGCGCAAACAGGTCACCGACCAGCTGACGGCCTGGGGGCTGGACGAGTCCGCCTTCGTCACCGAGCTGGTGGTCAGCGAACTGGTCACCAACGCCATCCGCTACGGTCGGCCCCCCATCCAGCTGCGACTGATCCACGACGGCAGCCTCATCTGTGAGGTCTCCGACGCCAGCAGCACCTCCCCTCACCTGCGCCGCGCCCGCTCCTTCGACGAGGGTGGACGCGGACTGCTCCTCGTCGCCCAGTTCGCCTGGCACTGGGGCACCCGCCGCGCCGCACAGGGCAAGACGATCTGGGCCGAGATACCTCTGGCGGCCTGAGCGAACGTGGCCGGCCAAACCGCGTGAACGGATACCGGGACGGACACACCGGAACTGCGAGAGGCGAGCAGCAGAAGGTCCCGGACATGGCGCGTATACAGAGACGCGGGAGAGAAGGGCTGATGCCCCGGCTTGCCGGCGGGCGTGGCGCCTCCATACCGCAGCTTGAGAAAATGGCCTGTACTGCTTCCTCCACGTGGGTGAACCCGGGCGGCATCCGGCCGGTCGGCCACCCGAGGCCGCTATCTCTTGAGCGTGATCAAAACCCTGACGCGCTCCGCGGCGGTCTCCGCCCTGGCACTGTTCCCCTGACCGCTCCTGCGTCGGCCTTGGGCGAGCCCGGCGCGGCACGCGCCGGCATCGACTGCCCGTCCGGCTACGTGTGCATCTACCTTGAGATCGACTTTGGCGGACAGCTCTGGGTCCGGCGCGCGGTGGACGACAGTGTGAAGGATCTGCCCTCCGCGATCCGTGACCGCGGCAGCTCGATCCGCAACGACTGCGGATAGATGCCCCAGAAAGCGGATATGGGGAAGACCCCCGACCCTGAACAGCAGGGTCGGGGGTCTTCCCCATGGAGCGCCGGGCAGGCCTTGCACCTGCATTTCCCCGCAGGAAGCGGGGCGTCTTTCCTTGGACCACCAACGCACAGCCCACCACCGGTAAATTTGGTGGCGTGCTCAAGATCCACTCTACCGCAGTCACGGCACGCCGCACACATCCCGGACGGCTCTCGCCAAGCTGCCGGTCAGCACCCGGGGCTGGGAGCCGTCCGCGTCCTTCCGCCCTGGACGGCACTCCCCAGGAGAGGGAACGGTCTGGGCGCTCCGGCAGCTTGCGGCGTCGGGCAAGCCGGCGGCTCACGAGGTCATCGTGCGGCCCGTCGGCAAGGAGCGTCTGCGCTCTTGACCCAGCACGCCGCCGAAGCGCCCCTCCTACGGCCCGCCCGCCCGGTTCATCTCAGCGCCACGACGCGTGCGAGGGCGGCGCGTACTCACCACAGGTACGCGCTGCCTTGCGCTTCGCTCCCCAGCCGCTCAGCCGTCTACCCGCCACCGGGCCGCTCACACCGTCCCGGCCGAGTGCGGGAACTCCTGCAGCCGGGCGCTCCGTAGGGCCGGCCGGTTGTTCGGGACCGCCCTGGCGGGCGCGTCGGGCGGGACGACGATGTCGAATCAGTCGGTGGCGGGAGAGCGATGCTCAAGACCTGTGGATCAGCCACGGGAGGAACGCGGAGGGCGTACCTTCCCGAATGATCCTGTGATGGTCACCGAGTAGGCCCGCGTTCGCAGCGCGGGTCGGGAAGGCATGCCCGATGCTCAGCGTAGTGAACCCCGATGGCTCCACCGAATCCGGCTCCCTGATCGACGAGATCGTGCGCGAGGGCGCCCGCCGCCGCGCTGGAGGCGGAAGTCAACGAGTGCATAGCCGAGTTGGCAGCCGAGACGGACGGAGCCGGCCGCCGCATGGTAGTCCGCAACGGATACCACCAGCCGCGGACCGTGGTCACCGCGGCCGGACCGGTGGAGGTGAAGGCACCACGGGTGAACGACCGGCGGGTGGACGAGGCCACCGGGGAGCGCAAGCGGTTCTCCTCCAAGATCCTGCCGCCCTGGTGCCGCAAGTCGCCGAAGATCTCCGAGGTGCTGCCTCTGCTGTATTTGCACGGTCTCTCCACCGGCGACTTCGTCCCGGCGCTGGAGCAGTTCCTCGGCGGAGCGGCGGGTCTGTCCGCAGCGAGCGTGACCCGGCTGACGAAGCAGTGGCAGAAGGGTCTGCCGCACGATCGGGTGACATCTGAACTGGCTTGCCCTGGGGGACGGGTGGGAAGGATGTCGCTGTGCCCAAGCCTTATCCGGAAGAGTTCCGCCAGGACGTCGTGCGGGTTGCGAGGAATCGCGGGCCGGGTGTGACGGTCGAGCAGGTGGCCACCGACTTCGGAGTCCATCCGATGACGTTGTGGAAGTGGATGCGTCGCGCGGACATCGACGACGGGACCAAGCCCGGAACGACCAGCCAGGAGAGCGCCGAGCTTCGGGAAGCGCGTCGGCGGATCAAGCTGCTGGAGCAGGAGAACGAGGTTCTGCGGCGGGCCGCGGCCTATCTGTCGCAGGCGCATCTGCCGGGAAAAGGATCTACCCGCTCGTGAAGGAGCTGGCCGGGGACGGGGTGCCCGTCACGGTTGCGTGCCGGGTGTTGAAGCTCGCCAGACAGCCCTACTACCGCTGGCTGGACCAGCCGGTGACCGATGCCGTGCTGGAGGAGGCGTATCGCGCGAACGCGCTGTTCGACGCGCACCGTGACGACCCGGAGTTCGGCTACCGCTTCCTGGCCGACGAAGCGCGCGGCGCCGGTGCCGTAATGGCGGACCGGACTGCATGGCGGATCTGCCGGGACAACCGCTGGTGGAGCGTGTTCGGCAAGAAGCACGGCAAGAGCAAGAAGGCCGGCCCGCCAGTCCACGACGACCTGGTCCGCCGTGACTTCACCGCAACCTGTGCGAACCGGCTGTGGCTCGCCGACATCACCGAGCACGCCACCGGCGAAGGCAAGCTCTATCTCTGCGCGATCAAGGACGCCTTCAGCGACAGGATCGTGGGCTACTCCATCGACGCGCGGATGAAGTCCCGCCTGGCCGTGACCGCCCTGGACAACGCCGCGGCCCGGCGCGGAGACGTCGACGGCCGCATTCTGCACAGCGATCGCGGATCGCAGGGCGGATTCAATCGGTCGTTGCAACACCTCGTCCTCGGAGGTGTTGATGGGCAGGCCAGCAGAGTGGATGGCGTCGTTGACCGGACGGTCGCCGA
>NZ_JBITCL010000045.1:0-16610 GCF_044453165.1 Streptomyces sp. NPDC051740
CTGCACGGCACCGCCGACCGCATCCTGCCCATCGAGTCCACCGGCGAGCCCTTCCACCGGGCGCTGCCGCAGGCCGAGTACGTCGTCGTCGAGGGCGCCCCGCACGGCCTGCTGTGGACCCACGCCCAGGAGGTCACCGACGCCCTGCTGAGGTTCCTGGCCAAGTGACGCACACCCGGCGGCCCCTCTCGCCGCCGGGAAACGAACCACACGCATCCCGCCACCATCACCGCGGTGGCGGGGTGCCGCCGCGGTCGTGCGGTACACGAGACGGCCGCACGGGGCGCCCCTGATGAACGGTGCCGCTCCGCGGCACCACACCCCCACGAAAGGACATTCCACCGATGAAGCGTTCCACCCTGCGCATCTCGCTCGCCACAGCGGCCGCGGGAGCGATGACGGTCGCGCTGCCGGCCTCCCCGGCCGCCGCGATCAACCAGACCGACTGCGGCACCAGGACGGACTTCGTCAAGGTCTGGTACAACGGCGGCGCCGACACCAAGTGCTTCGCCAACGCGGGCACCGTGACTCCCGGTCTGCTCGACGTCGAGCGCATCACGTCCGGCGACAACAGCATCCACGTGTGGCTGGGCAACGAGATCAGGTCCATGGACAAGTGGTCCTCCATCCGCGACGTCGAGAACCTCGACGCCACGCTGTACGCCCTGCAGATCCACTGACCGCCGGTGTCCGACCACGAAGAGGGAAACTTGTGAAAGAGCCACGACTTCGCCGCGTCCTGCTGTCCGCAGCGGTGCTCGCCGGCGCCCTGGGGGCGCTCGACGTCCCGGCCGCACAGGCCCACTACAGCCAGTGCCCCTCCGGGCACTTCTGCGTCTGGCAGCACAGCAGCTACGAAGGCCGCTTCTTCTCGAGCAACCGTGACACACCCAACGTCGGCAGCTACATGAACGACCGCACGACCTCGTTCTGGAACCGGAGCAACCGCGTCGTCTGCCTGTACCGGCACGAGAACTACGGTGACGACCTGGGCTGCTACGAGCCGGGCGCCTCCTCCGCGGCCATGCAGATACACAACGACCAGCTGACCGGCTTCCGGTTCGCGTCCGCGTAGGCCCGACCGCCGAAAAGCGAATGCCGGCGCGGGCGGCCCCGCTGAACAGCCGGGACCGCCCGCGACCCGACCGGGTCCAGGCATGCTTCCTCACCCGCGTGGTCATCGCCGGCGAGTACGGCGGCCTCACCGCCGACCGGTGCCGAGCACGTCTTCGCCCGCATCGACTGACGGGGTGCCGTCAGGACTCCGCGTCAGGACGGGGCGAGGACGCGGAACTCGTGGCCCTCCGGGTCGGCGAGGACCCGCCACGGCACTTCAACCTGGCCCACGTGGACGGGTGTCGCAACGAGGCCACCGGCAGGTCCGACGTAAGTGGTCACGCCGAGGGTGTAAGCACTCCGGCCGAGAGCCTCGGCCCGGAAGCGGCCGACCGCCAAGCCGTCAAGAGCCGTTGTGTTCACCTGGCCAGGTCGCAGTGCCATGCCGGCGATCCCTGCGCACCCGCCCTCCAACGACATCCGTACCGTCGCCGGCCACAACACTCGGTCCGTGGACCTGTCCGGCCGATCACGGTCGTGGACGGCCTGGCATGATGCCCGGGTGAGCGTCATCGTCGAGTTCTTCGCGGCTCCGGATGACGCGTCAGCCGCTCTGGATTCTCCGGACCGGGCCGCGACGCGCGTTCGAGTCGCTCTCCTTCGGCAACCTCGATCCCGGGGAAGCCGTGGTGGAGTGGGAGTGCCTTCTCGCCGACGGCAGCTTCGAGGAACTCGTCGAAGCCGGTGAGCCTCGTACCGTCGCGGACCAGGACGATGGCGGACGCGTCGTCTTCGCGATCTCGCCCCGCCTGTCCGCGGCACTTGCCGAGGCTGAGCGGTCCGAGTGGAAGGACGCCGCCGTCGCTCGACCGATCCGCGGTCGGTCCGGCCCCGGCTGCGCATGCGGGGACTCCCATCGGGAGCCCTCACCTCGGTGCCCGCAGCCCTTCCCGCACCGCGGCACGCCGCGACACTCTCAGCGCCGGTCGCCGATGAACCAGGCGACAAGGCGGGGGCGGCCCGTCCACGGCTCGCACGCCACGATCGCGCCGGTGGAGACGATATCGGTGGTGACGCGACTGCTCGAACCGCCCGGTGCCGATCTGCTGGAGGCGGCTCACGCCCTCGCGGCGGTTGTCCTGGAAAAGGGCCGGTCCGAATCGGCGGGAGGCCCGGGACGAGTCCGTTTTCCCGCGCCGCGCGTCTCCAGCGGCCCATGCCGGCCGATGACGGCCGCGGCCTCCTTGCAGGACCGGCGGACATCCTGCCCTTCCGGCGTCCGGGTTCCGCACGGGGGAGGGGCCGGGCTGTCGCTCCTCATGCCGCACGAGGTCATGCCGAAGTCCTCGCAGGCACGGGCCTAGGGTCTGTTGCGAAAGCGCTGGTCACGGCCACTAGTCGTGGGCGTGGGACACGTCCCCCGGCGGCTCCGGTGATTCTGCCCGCTCCCGGCGCAGGCCCACGGGCAGGACACGGCACCGAAGGCATCGGCGATACCGTGCCGGGCCGAGGGCGTACGCCGCAGCGCGACGGGGACCGCGGCCAGGAGCACGGTGGAGACGTCGTGGCGGGCCGGCTCGCCGCCCGGGGTGTCGGTGGACGGTCCCTCCCGTCCGGATTCCCCGGGGAGCTCCGGGGTAGCAGGGGAGGCGACAGCACATCGTGAGCCGGAACGAGGAGCAGACGTGAGTGAGCCGGCGTCCGTCGCCCTGCAGAAGGAGATCGCCCGGGAACTGGGGGTCGCCGAGATCTTCGAGGCCGAGCGCGAGATCGAGCGTCGGGTGGCCTTTCTCGCCGAGCGGCTGACGTCCAACGGTCTGCGTGCCCTCGTGCTCGGTATCAGTGGCGGCATCGACTCCACCGCCGCGGGCCGACTGTGCCAGCTCGCCGTCGAACAGGCGCGGGCCGGCGGACACGAAGCACGGTTCTACGCGATGCGCCTGCCCTACGGGATCCAGGCCGACGAGCACGACGCCCAGCTCGCGCTCTCCTTCATCAGGGCCGACCACGTGCTGACCGTGGACATCAAGCCCGCCGGCGACGCCGCGCTCGAGGCCGCGCTGGCCGCCGGAGTGAGCTTCCGCGACGCCCACCACCAGGACTTCGTGCACGGCAACATCAAGGCGCGCCAGCGCATGATCGCCCAGTACGCGGTGGCCGGCGCGTACGGCGGCCTGGTCGTCGGCACGGACCAGGCCGCCGAGGCGGTCTCCGGGTTCTTCACCAAGTTCGGCGACGGCGCCGCCGACCTGGTCCCGCTGGCCGGCCTGACCAAGCGCCGGGTGCGCGCCGTCGCGGACGCGCTGGGCGCACCCGCCGCGCTGGTGTGGAAGATCCCGACGGCCGATCTGGAGAGCCTCGACGAGGGCAAGGCCGACGAGGACGCGCTCGGAGTGACCTACGACGTCATCGACGACTTCCTGGAGGGCAAGCCGGTGGACGAGCAGGCCTTCGAGACGATCGTCCGCCGTTACCGCCTCACCGACCACAAACGCCGGCTGCCCATCACCCCCTGACCGGGCGGCGCCGTCCCCCGTCACCAGGGGTGAGTGAGCGAGTGCCCCGCCGGGACGGTGACGTTCGGCCGGGGCGGTGAAGGCCACGACCCGGGAACCGCCGCCCCCTGCGGAAGCCCCCGCGAACCGGGCTGCGGCCCGGCCCGGACGGTACCGGCGCCTGAGCGCCACGCCCCGTGCCCGGCCGAGGCCATGGCCAGGAACACCCTCGACGCGGTCGTCGAGGGTGAGGCGCGCCGCCGTCAGCTCAGGCCGAGGACGCTCATGGTGTGCTCGGCCATGCGCCGCTCTCCGAGGGCGTTGGGATGGACGGGTACAAGGCTGCCGCCGAAGAGGAGAGGCTCGATCCAGCGGGTCCCGCCGGGCTTGCACGCGTCGTGGCCCTCGGAGATCCGGGAGAAGTCCACGAAGGTGGCGCCGGTCTCTTCGCTGGCGCGTTCGACGGCCGCGTTGAGGTGCGCCTGTATGCCGCGCAGGTACGGCACGTCACCGTCGGCGATCGGAAGCTTCACGAAGCAGGAGGGATCGGCCTCGGCCGGTGTGATCCACGGGTAACCCAGGACCGCCACGCGGGCGTTGGGGGCCTTGGCGCGAACGGTCTGCAGGGCGGTCTTCAGCGCGGGGTAGGTGTTCGCGTCGATCTGGTCGGTGAAGGAGGTGCCGTGCCGGTCCTTGCAGGGGCTGCCCTTGCCTCCGCTGAGGACGCCCGCGGTACCGCAGGCCGTGATGGCGTTGATGAAGGTGCCGTTGTCGTTTCCGCCGATCGTCAGCGTCACCAGGTCGGTGCCCGCACCGAGCGCGTTCACCTGGGGCCCGACGCCGGGGTACTGCGATGTGGTGAAGTCCTTCGTCTGGGCGGCGCCGCAGGTCACGTCCTTCAGGTGGGCGCCCGTACGGCCGGCGATCACATGAGGGTAGTTCGCGGTGGAGCGCAGGCACAGCAGGTTGGTGGGATCCACGGGCAGCACGCCCGAGCCGGCGCTGTAGCTGTCGCCGAGGGCGACGTAGTCCAGCGACGCGGAGGCGTGTGCGGTGCCGCCCGTGAGGCTGAGGGCGAGCGCACCGACGAGTGCGGATGATGTGGTCATGACATTCCGCAGGGCGTGCTTCGGCATGTGATCCCTCTTCCCGGGACGGAGCAGTGGGGCGGCAGCCGGCGGGGCGTGCCGTTGGTGCGAACGGAGCGGTTCGAACGTGGGGGAGTGCCGGGGTACGTCATTACCGAGCAGTTCTACCGTCAGGTAATGTGCAGGCCCCCGGGCGGGGAGTCAACATTGTTGACCGGACTTCTTGAAACGCTTACGAAAGATTCCCGGCTCACCCCGCGGACGCGCGAACCCGCAGTTGCGAAGCGTCGGCGCCCCTATCCTGTCCCGCATGCTGCAGACCGGCTCCAGTACCACGACCCGCGAGGCCATCCACTCCGCCGCTGCCCGGCTCTTCCGGGACCAGGGCTTCTCCCGGACCACCGTCCGCCGGATCGCGGCGGCGGCCGGCACGGACCCCGCACTGGTGATCCGTCATTTCAAGAGCAAGGAACTCCTGTTCCTGGAGACGATGCGCCTGACGATCGATGACGAGCCACTGCTCGACGTGCCACTGGAACACCTGGGAGACCGGCTCGCCGGACTCCTCGTCGAGCTCGGCGGTTCCGCGCGGGGCGTCTTCCTGGCCCTGGTGCACAGCGGCGGCGAACCGCGGATCCGCGAACGTCTGCGCGATACGCACGAGCAACTCTTCGTCGCACCGCTGCGCCGTCGTCTGTCCGGCCCCGACGCCGACGTCCGCGCGCGCATGGCGGCCGCCTTGGCGGGGGGCCTGCTGTACGCACTGTGGGTGGTCGGGGACGAGGGGCTGCTCCGAATGGACCGTACGGAACTGGTGTCACGGTACGGCGCACTGTTCCAAGGGGTGCTGACTCCTCGGAACCACTGATGTCGTCGCGGTACCGGATCTCGCGGAGGACGCGCACCGGGCGGGCGTCCTCGCGTACGTTCGAGCTGTCCGGACGGCCACGACGGGAGCGCCGGGCTGTCGCTGGGCGGCGCCGTCGGGAAACCGGCTTCGTTTGCGAAGCACGGCCGGGCCCCGGGCGGCTGGTGGTGGCGCGGGGCCGACGCCTGCCCGCGCCGGCTGTACGGCGACGTCCCCGGGCCTCCGGCACGGACCACCGGGCATCGGCGTCGCGGTCCGCCCTGTGACGACGCACGGGCTCCGCGCCATCGGCTTGTTCCTCCGGGGCGGTGCGGGCGGGACGTGTCCACGGGCGCGTTGCGTCAGCCGGCGTCGAGACCGTCGATCAGGCGGCCCAGGAACCGGGTGAAGGTGGCTTCGGCGGTGAAGGGGCGTCCGGGGGCGGAGAGGGCCTCGGCGAGTTCCGGGTGACAGCCGTCGGCGGCGACAGCGGCGAGGTAGCGGGCCTCGGCTGCGGCCCGTTCCGGGGACCGTGCGGCTGAGGCCTGCGCGATCTCGTGCGCCACGTGGCCGGCCACGAACGCGGTGAGCTGGGCGAAGATCTCCAGCTTCGCCGCACCGTCCAGCCCGGTGGGCCGCAGTACGGCGAGCGCGTGCTCCAGGAAGGCCAGCGTGTTGGGGCCCGGAACGCGACGGGTGGTCAAGGCGGCGGGCAGCCAGGGATGGCGCAGCATATGGGCGCGCTGCAGGTGGGCGACGGTCTTCAGATCGGTACGCCAGTCGCCGCTGGGCGGGTCCGTGACCGTCAGTTCGCCGCTGACGTGGTCGACCATCAGTTCCAGCAGTGTCTCCTTGTCGGGGGCGTAGCTGTAGAGCGACATGACACCGGCTCCGACCCGGGCGGCGACCCGCCGCATGGTGACCGCCTCGAGGCCTTCGGCGTCCGCCAGGGTGACGGCCGCCGCGGTGATCGCCTCCCGGCTGAAGGAGGGCCTGCGGCCCCTGCGGAACTCGGTGGGCCGCAGCCAGAGCTGTTCGGGATCGACACTCGGGGCGCTGGACTTCTGGTCACCGGGCACGGTCCTGTGCTCCTTCCTCCGGTTTCAGGGGCGGTCCTTGCAGAGGTCATCCAAGCATCCTCTATTCTCGTACAGCGTACGGAAATAAGGAGGGGGACGATGTCATCACGCACGCCCGACGCCGTGACCGGACCGGCCTGGGTGCCGCCCGCCGGAAAACCGCCGCTGTCCGCACGGATGACGAGGGCGCTCTGGCGGGGTCTGCCGGCGAAGCGGCACGAGGTCGGATGGGAGCCGGGGCTGGTGGTGCCGGCCGCCGACGGCAGCTCGTTGGTCACTGACCACTACTTCCCGCGCGACCGGGGCGACTTCCCCACCCTCCTGGTCCGCTCGCCCTACGGCCGAGGCCTGCCGTGGTCGCCCCAGTACGGCCTGCTCTTCGCCGAACAGGGCTTCCACGTGGTCCTGCAGAGCTGCCGCGGCACCGGCGGTTCGGGCGGCGCGTTCGATCTGTGGCGCAATGAGGCCGCCGACGGCCGGGCCACGGTCTCCTGGCTGCGCGAGCAGGCCTGGTTCGACGGAACGCTGGGGACCGTCGGCCCCAGCTACCTGGGCTACGTGCAATGGGCCCTCGCTCTGGACCCGCCGCCGGAACTGAAGGCGATGGTGGTGCAGGTAGGACTGCACGACCCCTACGCCCTGTTCCACGCGGACGGTGCGCTGCGCCTGGAGAACGTCCTCGCCGTCGGCACGGGCATGACCTACCAGCACCAGGGCATGGCGCCGTTCCTGAAGGCGACACTGCGCCTGCAGCGCCGCCTGCGCGACGTCACCGCCGCGCGGCCCCTGCAGGGGGCGTACGAGTCCGCCCTGGGAGGTGAAGTGCCCTGGCTGGACGACGTGATGACGCACCCGGACGCCAAGGACGCCTACTGGCGCGGCGCGTCGTTGGCGGAGTCGGCGGAGCGGCTCGACGTGCCCACGGCCCTGATCACCGGATGGCACGACGTGCTCGTCGACCAGACCTTCGAGCAGTACGACCGGCTGCGTCGGGCCGGATGCGAAACGGCCCTGCTCGTCGGCCCCTGGACCCACACCTCCGCCCTCCAGCAGGGGTGGCCCGAGGTGTTCGCCGAGAGCCTCGCCTGGCTGCGCGCCCACCTGTGCGCCGACTCCTCCGGCCTGCGCCCCACCGCGGTACGCGTGCACATCAACGGCGAGGACGCCTGGCGGGACCTGGACGACTGGCCGCCGGCCTCCGCTGCCGCCTCGTGGTACCCCGCCCCGGACGGACATCTCACCCGACAGCCCCCCACGGAATCCGCGCCGCTGACGACGTTCCGCTACGACCCGGCCGACCCCACCCCGTCCCTCGGAGGTCCCCTGCTCTCCCGCACCGCCGGCCCACGCGACAACGGCGTTCTGGAGGCCCGGGACGACGTCCTGACGTTCACCGGCCCGCCCCTGGCCGAGCCCGTGGACATCCTGGGCCCGGTCTCCGCGCGGCTGAGCATCTCCACGGACACCGGGCACGCCGACGTCTTCGCCCGCCTGTGCGACGTGGACGCGCACGGCCGCTCCGTCAACGTCTGCGACGGACTGGGCCGGCTTCGGACAACCGGATCCGCGCCCTCGCAGGTCACCGTGCGGATGAGCTCCACCGCCCATCGCTTCGCCGCAGGTCACCGCATACGCTGGCAGATCAGCGGAGGCGCGAGTCCCCGCTACGCCCGTAATCCCGGCACCGGGGAACCGCCGGTGGACGCCACCACCTTCACGCCGGTGCGCATCACGGTCCACACGGACTCGGTGCTGATGCTCCCCCGCGGCGCCGGGCTCGAGTGATTCCCCTGTTCCCCGGGAAGGGACCGACGAGCCGGGCCGTCCGGCCCGGCTCGATCCTCCACGCCCTCTTCCCGGCCTGCTGGAGGGCGAGCCGGGCGATTCCGGGGGAGTCACGGACACGCCCAAGGCGTGTGCGGGACACCGCGGCCGTCCCCACGGCGCGGCGCCGACGGCGGCCGCGCGGCAAGGCCGAGACCGGCCGTGCGCCGCAGGCGCCGGTACCCGCGGACCGCTGATGGCGGACAGGGCCCGGATGCGCGCGGCTCGTCCTTGTCGAGCGGCGTCCGGTAAGGGAAGGACACCCTGCCGTACCCCGGTCACCGGCCCCTTCGCTGCCGGCGCGCACCGGGCCGGGACGGTCGTCGTCGCGGTACAGGGCGACGGATCCTCCGACCGCGCCTGCCGCGCCGGTGACCGCCATGGTGCCGTCAGCGTCCACGGGCACGGGTCCGCCGGGTCCCGCCGACCGCCGTCCCGAGCTCCCTGGGCTGATCGAACGGTATCCGCACACGATTCGTACGCGATCCGTACTCGACTGGTACTCGACTCGTACTCAATCCGTACGCTCCACGCTATAGTTGAGGAACAGGAGGCCCTCCATGTCCGAATTGTTCGACCGGGTCGACGCGCTCCTCGCGTCCCGCGCCCCCCTGCCGCCGCCCGAAGAGCGCAGGCGTCTGCGCAAGGCCCACGGCCTGACGATCGACGAGATCGCCACAGCGCTGCAGGTGCGCCGGGCCACGGTCAGCGGCTGGGAGGCCGGCAAGACCGAACCCCGCCCGCCGGAGCGCGACGCGTACGCACGTCTCCTCGACGGACTCTCCGAGCTGTACCCCGCCCCGGCCGACGCCGGCACCCAGGGCGAGGACACGGCGACGCCCGAGACGCTCACCACCCCGGCAACCCCGGTGCCGAAGGCGCGCCCCCTGTCCACGGGCCAGGAACCCGAAGCCGTGACCACGACCACGGCTGAGAACACCACCCGATCCCGTCCGGCCGCGGCGCCGTACACCACCAGGCCGTCAACGACGTCACGGCGCCCGGACGCGCGGAGGGCGGCCCAGGCCGGCACCCCTGCGGGCGGCGCCGGTCCGCGCTTCGAGAACGGGCCGCTCGCGGTCGTCGACGTCGACACGGAAGGGCAGGTCCTGGCGTACTGCACCGGTGGCCTGGTCCTGGACGTGCCCGCCAAGTCCCTGTCGGCCCTGGTGGACTGGACCCTCAGGGAAGCGAAGCTCGGGCAGCCGAGGCTGTCAGGTCCGGGCAAGGACGCCGACCCGCTGCTCGTGCTCACCGAGGCCGCGCTGGAGCGCTACGGCCTTCCCGTCGCCCTCACCGACGAGGAGCGGCTCGCCGGGCGGATCCCGGAGGGCCACAAGGTCGTCAAACAGCTCACGCGCGCGGAGTGGAAGCTGACCAAGCGCGGCTTCGGGCCGTGGGCGCGGATCTACCGCCCCGCGCGGGGCGGGGAACGCAACTGCGTCCAGCTGTGCATCCCGTCCTGGCACGCCCTCGACCTCCGCCACTGGGGCCACGCCGCACAGCTCCCGCCGGCGGACCTCGCCCGGACCCTGGGCGTGTACGCCTCCCGCGTGATGACGCCGCGCGGCTCCACCGCCGTCACCGGCCTGGAGCTGATGACCGCGCTGCACCCGCCGACCCGCGCCTCCGAACCCGACGCGACGGGTAAGCGGCACTCCGAACACAACCCCGGCTCGCTGGGCAAGGACCCGGTGGACTGCGCCCCGTGCGAGGCCCCCGACGGACACCCCCTCCTGACGGACCTGCCGCGCTTCCACGTCCGCGGCCCCGGCGAGAAGCTGTTCGAGGAGGCGTACGACTGGGCGCGGCCCATGACCGACGACGAATGCACCCTGCGGTACCTGGTCGGCATCGACGTGAACATGGCCTTCGCCGCCGGCGCCAACGGCCTGGTCGTCGGTCTCGGCGCGCCGGAGCACGTCAAGGCGCCGGTGTTCGATGCGAAGCTGCCCGGTTCCTGGCTGGTCGACCTCTCGCACGTCGACCTGTCGAGGGTGAAGGTCGGCAAGGACAAGTGGGCGGAGCTGGACGCGAGTCTGCTGCCCAGCCCGTTCACGCCGAAGGGCGAACGCCCCGAGGGCCCGGCCTGGTACGCCACGCCCACCGTCGCGTACGCGGCGGAGCTCGGCTACGAGGTGCGTCCGCTCGAGGCGTACGTCCGCTATGACAACGGCCGCTACCTGGACGACTGGTACAACAGGCTGCGCGACGCCTACCTGGCGACGATGGCCGATCTCGGCGTACACGCGGACATGGATCCGGCCGACTTCCTGACGGCGATGGACGGCTACAAGGAACGCGATCCGCAGCTGACGATCGTCGTCTCGGCGATCAAGGCGACGGTCAAGGGCGGTCTGGGCAAACTGCGCGAGCGCCCGCGCGGCGAGGGCTGGCGGCCCGGGCAGCCGTGGCGGGCCCTCGCCCGGCCGACGTGGCGGCCGGACATCCGCGCGGCCGTCATCTCCCGCACCCGGATCAACCTCCACCGCAAGATCGTCAAGCATGCGGCGTTCACCGGCCAGTACCCGGTCGCGATCCTCTCCGACTGCGTCGTGTACGCGGCCGGAGGCACCGGCCCGCTGGACTTCCTGCCCTACCGGGACGGCAGGCCGCTGCCCGGTGGCTTCAAGCTCGGCGTCAACCCGGGCCTGGTCAAGCACGAGGGCACCCAGAGCGTCCTGTGGGGCGAGGAGGTCCGTGAGCGGTTCGACGCCCCGGAGCTCAACCTCGCCCGCTACATCAAGGACGGCACCGTCACCGACATCGACAACGGCGAGTAGGAGAAGGCGACGATGACCCTGTTCGGGGACGGCCTGGACGCCGCGGTGCGGAAATCGTTCACCCGCCCGGCACCCAAGAGCGCACCCGCCCAGATGCGCTACCTGGTCAAACAGCTCAAAGGCACCCGTGCGGTCGCCCGGACGCTGCGCATCTCCCAGCGCACCGTCGAACGGTACGTGAAGGACCAGATCAGGAAACCCCGCCCGGACCTCGCCGCCCGCCTGGAACACGAGGTGAAGAAGCGCTGGCAGCCGCAGATCCGCGCCCGGGCACGGCGGAAGGCGGCGACGACCGACGGCATCGTCATCGACACCCGTGCCCGGATCGGCTACACCGCGCCGATCGGCTCGACGGACGAGGACAGGCTCCGCCACCTCACCGTCGCCCTGCCGCCGCGGTACGCCGCCCGCCTCTTCGACGCCCAGCAGACCGGCGCCGGCGACCAGCGGTTGCGGGAGATCGTCGCCGAAGCGCTCAAGGAGGTGTACTTCCAGGACAGCGGCCGCCGCGCCGGCCAACTGGAGGAAGTCCGGTTCACGGACATCGAGCACCTGGAGTTCGACCTGTAGCCTCCGCGCCGGAGAGCCGCGGACCTCGTCTGCGGCCGAGCCGGAGCACGAGGGACGGAACACGGTCGGATGCGCTGTCACCAGGGCCGCCGGGCGGGGCCGCGGCGCATCGCCGCGGCCCCAGCGGCTCCCGGCGGTCGCCCGCTCCGTACCCGGCAGCTTCTCGGGATCGCGCACGTGGCAGGCGCCGGTGGTGCCGGCCTTCCCGACCGGCACCGGCTTGCCGGCCGATGTCCGTACCGGGGCGCAGACCGTGGCCACGGTGCTGCAGCGCCTCCACGCCGACCTGCGGACACGCGCCCTGGCCCACGGCCAGGTCCGTAAAGTGGCTGTGACCATAGTCCGATGAGGAACCCGCCCGTGCACGCGCCACCATCGAACTGGACCGCACGATCGCCGCGTTCGACGGCGGCACACCAGTGGGAGGGACCGCGATCCACACGCGGTCCCTCACCGTTCCCGGCGCCGACCTCCCGGTCGCAGGTGTCACCTGGGTCGGCGTGACCCCCACCCACCGGCGACGCGGCATCCTCACCTCGCTGACACGCAGGCAACTGACCGAACTGCACGAGTCCGGCGGCGAGCCGATCGCCGTACTGCGTCCCTCGGAGGCGGCGATCTACGGCCGCTTCGGCTACGGCCCGGCCACCCGCGGGAACCGGCTCCGGTGCGAGAAGAGGTCCATGCTCTTCCGCCCCGGAACCGACTTCGGCGGCGGCAGCATCCAGCTCCTGGACCGCCACACGGCCCGCCCTGTGATCGAGAAGGTCTACGACCGTGTCCGCGAGGGCTCGATCGCCTGGCCCGACCGGGCCGAGCGGTCCTGGAACAGCCGACTGGCCGACGAGCCACGCTCACGCGGCGGCGCGACCTCGCTGCGGTACGCCGTGCACCGCGACCCCGGTGGCGACGCCACCGGATACGCGCTGTACCGGATCAACGACGCGAGCGACGCCGCCGGCAACGACACCAGCGCGGTACAGGTCGTGGAACTGGCGGCGGCGACGGGCTGCTGACAGCGCACCTCAGCGTCGAGCGGCCCCGGCCGCTCGACGCGCGCGGTGGGGTCGTGGGACTGCGGGCCGCGCGTGCTGTCCGGGAGCGGGTACCCGCGTGGTGCCCGAGGATGGGTACCGCACGAGCAGCCATGAAAGAGGCGGGCCGTGAAGGAGTCCCGAAGTGGCACGGCTGCCCATGGCGTGCGCGTCTGCCCGGCGAGGGGACCAGGGATGTGACTGAGAGCAGCGCTGTGTCACTGGTACGGCTGATGCAGGCCAGTCATACGGCCACGCTCGAACAGCTTCCGGGGATGATCGCCGAGCATGCCGCCGTGGCGGGCATGCACGACGTGGCGGTCTTCGTGACCGACATCCGGGAGACGGTGTTGCGCCGGCTCACCGGTCGGGGGGCGGACGCCGGGGGCGGCGGTCAGGAGTTCACCGTTTCGGGCAGCCTGCCCGGCCAGGCCTACCAGCGTGTGGAGCTGCTCCCCGAATCCGAACGGGACGGGACGGGTGAGCGTCCGGGCGGGCGGCGGTGGGTGGCCGTCACTAACGGGGTGGAGCGCCTGGGTGTGCTGCGGGCCGATACCGACACCGACACCGAACCCATCCGGCAAGCTCTGCGCGACCTGGCGTCGATGACGGCCCTGCTGTTGCTGAGCAAGCGGTCCTTCAGCGACTCCTACGCGCGTCTGGCGCGCACCGAGCCGATGAACGTGGCCGCGGAGATGCAGTGGAACCTCACTCCGCCGCCTGCCTACGCCGGCCACGACGCCACCGTGGGCGCGGTGATGGAGCCTGCCTACCAGATCGGCGGGGACGCCTTCGACTACGCGGTCGCCGGCAGTACCCTCCACCTGAGCGTCTTCGACGCCATGGGACACGACACCACCGCCGGCATCACCGCCAACGTCGCCGTGGCCGCCTGCCGCAACGCCCGCCGGCAGGGTGCCTCGCTGACAGAGACCAGCCGGCAGGTGGAACAGACCCTGATCGAGCAGTTCAGTACCAGCCGCTACATCACCGGCATCCTCGCCCACCTGGACATGGAGACGGGCCGACTGACGTGGATCAACCGCGGCCATCACCTGCCGGTCCTGATCCGCGGCAACCGCTGGGTCACCGAACTGGCCTGCCCCCCGGCCGGCCCCATGGGCGCCGACCTCGGCCTGCCGGTCACCATGGCCGCCGACCAGCTCGAACCCGGGGACCGGCTGCTGCTCTACACCGACGGCATCGTCGAAGCCCGCGACAGGTACGGAACGGAGTTCGGCCGGGACCGGTTCGTCGACTTCGTCCTGCGTCACCACTCCGGTCGGCACACCCTGCACGAGACCCTGCGCCGGCTGATGGCCGCCGTCATGGAACACCACGACGGCAAGTTCGACGACGGCGCCACCGTCCTGCTCACCGAGTGGCGCGGCGGCCACCAGCAGGAGCTGACGCCGTGAACCGCGGCCCATGGGGAAGGAAGCGGCCATGAGCACCGACCAGCCCGCCCCCGACGATCCGCGGGACGCCCTCCAGGTCTCGGCCCGCCCCCCGGGCGCAGGACGACACCTCGTCACGGTCGAAGGCGCCCCGGATCTGCACACGGCCTCGCGGCTCGCCGACGTCTTGCAGCCACTGCTGCTCACCAGCGGCCAGAGCGTGCTGGTGGACCTGTCCGGTGTCGCCTTTCTGGATTCCACCGGGCTCACCTGTCTGATCGCGGCCTACCGCACAGCCAGAAACACCGGCGCCCGGCTGGCGCTGATCGCACCCGGCGAACGCGTACGCCACATGCCGGCGCTGACCGGCACGGACCAGGTACTGCCCAGCTACGCCACCGTGGACTCCGTCCCCGACTGACCGCCCGCCCGCACCACCGGCAGCCGCTGCCCCGGTAGGAGACGGCAGCAGCGGACCCGCACCCGTAGAGCGGCCCGGGCGGAGTGGGGCCGCCTGAAGCAGGGGTGCGGTAGGGGGTGCGCCTGCTGTCGCGCGACGCGGCGGGCCGTTCCTGTGTCCGTGCAGGTCACCACGCGGTTTCGGCGTGGTCGGGGGGTTCCCCCATGTGTGTGGTCAAGGTCGAAGGCCAGTAGGTTCGTGTGGTTGAGGGCAGGCCGAGCCGTAGGGGTGTGCACGAGTGGTGGCCAGGTCACGATCAAGCTCACGAGTGACGAGGCACTGGTGCTGTCGCACTGGCTGGAGAAGCTCCGGATGACGGACCTCAGCCGGGTTGTCGACGATCCGGCGGTCGATCCGGTTGCTCGGATGCGGCTGGTCGGTGGTGACCACAAGCGCCGGCCCCCGGGGTGACCGCATGCTCGACCGCGAACGTGCACGGCGACAGCACCGGACCTCGAGCCTCGGAGGCTCGAGGTCCGGTGGGTGCGGGAAGCGGTCGAAGGCCGGCTGTGGCACCGGCCCGGGCACCACGGCCACCCATGGCCTCGGTCGGGTCCTGCCCACCCGGACCCGCGAGCCTGCCGCCGACCGCCACCCCGCCCGGCTGACACCGCGGGGCGGCGGCCGCAGCGCACGCACCAGAAACTGTGTGGAATCATGAAAAAGCCTGTCATCCATAAACTTGACCGATTCAAGAAAAGGCGTACGGTCGTGAGGGAGATTGCAACCGTCCTCGAAAGCGCGCCCTTATGGATCGCACAGTTCCCCGGGAAACCCCTCCGGGTGGAACGATCGCCGATGTGGTCGTCCCTGCCCCTCAGCGACCGGCTACCGCCCTGCCGTCCGGTGTGGCGGCCGACACCCGCGTGGAATCGTTCGTGGGCGGGCCCTGGCCCCTGCCGTGGTCACCGACCGCGTGCTCCTCGGCGAGGACCGTCATACGTGACGTGCTGCCGCAGTGGGGTCTGGACGACCTCGTACCGACTGCCGAGCTGCTGGTCAGCGAACTGGTGAGCAACGCACTGCGTCATGCCTCCGGCCCGCTGCGCCTCACCCTCGAGCGGGTGTCCGACCTTCGCTGCCTGGTCAGCGACGGCACCACGGACCTTCCCCGCCCGGCCGACGCGGGCCCGGAGGACGAGTGCGGTCGCGGACTCGTCCTCGTGGACATGCTGGCCGCACGGTGGGGCTGTGAGGGCGGGCCCGAGGGCAAGAGCGTGTGGTTCGAGCTCTCCGGCGACCCCTGCGCGCCCGGTCTCGACGGTGACACGGAGGACGAGGCGGCATGACGACGTCCGGCACGGCCGATGAACCGATGGCCCTGGCCGCAGAACGGCTGCGTACGGCGGGCATGCGAGTGACCGCTCCGCGCATGGCCGTGCTGATGGCCGTCTCCGGCTCGGGTGGTCACCTCGACGCCGACACCCTGCGTGAGCGCGCTCAGCGGATCACCGGCCGCCTGTCTCTGCAGGCCACCTACAACGTGCTGCGCGCCCTCACGGACGCCGGCCTGGTCCGATCCACCCAGATCGCGGGTCACCCCACCCGCTACGAGACCGAGCGCCACGACAACCACCACCACTTCGTGTGCCGCGCCTGCGGTTCCATCCGCGACGTGGAGTGCGCGGTGGGCGCGGCACCCTGCATGGAGCCGCGACTGCCGGAGGAATACGACACCCAGGAGGCCGCAGTCACGTTCTGGGGCCTGTGCCCCGGTTGCCGGGCCGAGGCGCCGGTTTCCTGACGGAACCAGCCCGTCCTCGTGGCCCCACGACGTGCGAGGAAGGCCCGTGCGCTGCCGTCCGACCGTGCCGGAGAACCGTACGAGCGGCTGATTGCCGGACATGAGTACCTGTGCTGTAGCGGATCAATGCCAGTTTCATCCCGATAAGATCCCTTTTGTGATTCAGTCAGGTAGGTTCCGGCGTCGCCATCGTCCGGACGATGGCCGGCGGGAAGCCGTGCTGCTGCTGTCAC
>NZ_JBITCL010000046.1:0-14867 GCF_044453165.1 Streptomyces sp. NPDC051740
GGCGGCCCCCCCCCCCCCCCCCCCCCCCCCCCGGGGCGGCCCCCCCCGCGCCCCCCCGCCCGGCGGGGGCCCCCCCCCCCCCCCCCCGGGGGGGGCGCGCGCCCCCCCCCCCCCCCCCCCCCCCCCCCCCCACGAAGCACCCTTCGCACCGGGTCATCCGGCCTGCGGGTCGCCCTTGGTGTAGGTGAGGCGCTCGACGGCGCCCGGCTGCCAGTCGTCCTCGATCTTCTTGCCGTTCACGAACAGGTCGATCGCGCCGGCGTCACCGAGGACCAGGTTGATCTTGGCACTGTCCTGGAAGGTCTTGGAATCGCCCTGTTTGAGCAGCCCGTCGAACAGCAGTCGGCCGTTGTGGTCCTTGGCGGAGATCCAGCTGCGTCCGTCGGGGGCGCTGACCTGGACCGTCACCTTGTCCTGCGGCGCGGCGGCGATGGCGCTGTCCGACGGTTCCGGCTCGGGCGCGACGGTCTTCTCGGACTTCGGGGTGGGCGAGGCGGCCGACTCGCTGGGGGTGGCGCCGTCGGCGACGTTCGTCTTGCCGCCGTCGTCGCCCTTGACCATCGTGAAACCGACGAAGCCGATCACGACGACGATCGCGGCGACCATGGCCGCGGTCCAGTTGGGTCCGCGCCGCTCCGGACGGATGCGTTCCGCCTCGAACAGCGGGGCGGCCGGGGTCGGGGCCGGACGGCCGCCGCCGTGCTCGGCCTCGTACTGGGCGATCAGCGGGGCAGGGTCGAGGTCCACGGCCCTGGCCAGGGTCCGGATGTGCCCGCGCGCGTAGACGTCGCCGCCGCAGGGAGCGAAGTCGTCCGCCTCGATGGCGTGCACGATGGCGATACGGACCCGGGTGGCGGTACTGACGTCGTCGACGGTGAGCCCGGCGGCGATGCGCGCCTGCCGCAGCGCTCGGCCGACGGAGACGGAAGGGCGGGCTTCCTCGGAAACGTCTTCGAACGGACGCTCGTCTTCAGGGGAGTTGCCGATGGACACGGGGGCGCCTTTCGAGCGTGTAGCCGCCTGTGCTGGAGGTTCAGTCTAGGAGGGGTACGAGAGGATGGGGCAACCGGGCGGTAGGACTTTGTACGCCATCGGAATGGCCCGACATTCCGATGGTGGGACTGCGGTTTGTCGCTTCGCTCAACTTGACGTGCACCGACGGGAAACAGTTGCTCGATGATCCCTAACGGGTGGGTCACGATCGACCGCCCGGGTGCCCGGAGGCGACGACCGCCTCCCGTTCGCCTACCCTTCAGACTCCCCCCGGATCAGCGCGAGCACGCCATCCAGTTCATCAGGCTTCACAAGAACGTCACGAGCCTTCGAACCCTCGCTCGGTCCGACGATGTTCCGCGACTCCATGAGGTCCATCAGCCGGCCCGCCTTGGCGAAGCCGACGCGCAGCTTGCGCTGGAGCATGGACGTCGACCCGAACTGGGTGGAGACGACCAGCTCGGCCGCCTGGCACAGCAGGTCCAGGTCGTCGCCGATGTCCTCGTCGATCTCCTTCTTCTGCTTGCTCCCGACGGTGACGTCGTCCCGGAAGACGGGCGCCATCTGCTCCTTGCAGTGGCGGACGACGGCCGCGACCTCCTCCTCGGTCACGAACGCGCCCTGCAGACGCGTCGGTTTGTTCGCGCCCATCGGCAGGAACAGCCCGTCACCCTTTCCGATCAGCTTCTCGGCGCCGGGCTGGTCGAGGATGACCCGCGAGTCCGCGAGCGAGGACGTGGCGAACGCCAGCCGGGACGGCACGTTCGCCTTGATCAGACCGGTGACCACGTCGACGGACGGCCGCTGCGTGGCGAGCACCAGGTGGATACCGGCCGCCCGCGCGAGCTGCGTGATGCGCACGATGGCGTCCTCGACGTCGCGCGGGGCGACCATCATCAGGTCGGCCAGCTCGTCGACGATCACCAGCAGGTACGGGTACGGCTGCAGCTCCCGCTCACTGCCCTCGGGCGGCTTGGCCTTCCCCTCGCGCACCGCGCGGTTGAAGTCGTCGATGTGCCGGTAGCCGTAGGCGGCGAGGTCGTCGTAGCGCAGGTCCATCTCGCGCACGACCCACTGGAGCGCCTCGGCGGCCCGCTTGGGATTGGTGATGATCGGCGTGATCAGGTGCGGGATGCCCTCGTACGCCGTCAGCTCCACGCGCTTGGGGTCGACCAGGATCATCCGGACGTCCTCCGGGGTCGCCCGCATCATGATCGAGGTGATCAGGCAGTTGATGCAGGACGACTTTCCTGAGCCGGTGGCGCCGGCGACCAGCATGTGCGGCATCTTGGCCAGCGAGTCCATGACGTAGCCGCCCTCGACGTCCTTGCCGAAGGCGACCAGCATCGGGTCGTCGTCCTCGGCGGACTCCGCGAGCCGCAGCACGTCACCGAGGTTGACCATCTCCCGGTCGGTGTTGGGGATCTCGATGCCCACCGCGGACTTGCCGGGGATCGGGCTGATGATCCGCACGTCCGGGCTGGCGACGGCGTACGCGATGTTCTTGGTCAGCGCGGTCACCCGCTCGACCTTCACGGCCGGGCCGAGTTCCACCACGTAGCGGGTGACCGTCGGACCGCGGGTGAAGCCGGTGACGGCGGCGTCCACCTTGAACTCCGTGAAGACCTTCCGCAGCGCGTCGACGATGGCGTCGTTGGCGGCGCTGCGCACCTTGCCGGGGCCGCCGCGCTCGAGCAGGTCGAGGGCGGGCAGTGAGTAGGTGATGTCGCCGGAGAGCTGGAGCTGCTCCGCGCGGGCGGGCAGGTCACGGGGTTCGCGCGGCGGCTCCTTGGTCATGTCCAGGACGCCGGCCGGCGGCTTGTCCCGCTGCGGCCTGTCCTGGGACCTGTCCCCCTTCGGCTTCTCCTGCTGCGGGCGGGCGGCCGGGACGGGTGTCGGTGTGGTCGGTTCGCGGTCGCCGGTGCTCACACCCTGGGTCAGGTCGGCGACGATCGGCGAGGGCGGCATCCCGTGCAGCACGGCGCCGTCCAGCGCGGCGGCAGCGGCGGCGGCCACGTCCACGGCGTCCATGGTCCGGTCCACGGCGGGCCTCGGCACCGCGGGCCTGCGGGACCGGCCCCGGCGCTGGGACAGCACCTCCTGCTCCGCGCCGTCCGGGTCGTACTCCTCGGGCGCCGGCCGCCGCCCGCGGCGGCTCGCGGGCAGCGACTCGCGCCACTGCTGCTCGTAGCGCTCGTCGTCCTCGCCGAACTCCTCCGGCTCGGGTTCGCGGACGAGTCCGAGCCGCACACCGAGCTGCCGCAGGCGCTGCGGGATGGCGTTGACCGGGGTGGCGGTGACGACCAGCAGACCGAAGACGGTGAGCAGCACCAGCAGCGGCACGGCGAGGACGTCGGTCATGGTCGCCGACAGCGGTGTGGCCGCGCCCCAGCCGATGAGCCCGCCCGCGTCCCTTATGGCCTGCATGCCGTCACCGCGCGCGGGCGAGCCGCAGCCGATGTGGATCTGCCCGAGCACGCCGATGACGAGCGCGGACAGACCGATCACGATCCGTCCGTTGGCCTCCGGCTTCTCCGGGTGCCGGATGAGCCGTACGGCGATGACGGCGACCAGGATCGGCACCAGCAGGTCGAGCCGGCCGAAGGCCCCGGCGACCAGGATCTCCACGAGGTCGCCGACGGGACCCTTCAGGTCGGCCCAGGTGCCGGCGGCGACGATCAGGGCGACGGCGAGCAGCAGCAGCGCCAGGCCGTCCTTGCGGTGCGCGGGGTCGAGGTTCTTGGCGCCCTGCCCTATGCCGCGGAAGACGGCGCCCACCGCGTGCGCGAGGCCCAGCCACAGGGCGCGTACGAGCCGGTAGACGCCGCTGGTCGGATTCGGGGCGGCCGGTGCGGGCGCGGGCTTCTTCGCCGCGGCCTTCCTGGCGGGAGCCTTCTTCGCCGGCATCTTCTTCGCCGGGACCTTCTTGGCAACGGCCTTCTTCGCCGGAGCCTTCGCGGAAGCGGGCGCCTTCTTCGCGGGCGGCTTCTTGGCTGCGGAGGGACGTGGGGCCATGGGTGTGAGGTTACCGGTGGAGACGGCTGGGGACACGCGTGGCGGATGCTTCACCCGTTCGTGTCGCCCTTGTCGAGGCGTGACATTGACGCGCAGTTGACGCGGCCTCACGCCCGCGGAGCGTCGGGTGCCCGGCCAACGCCCTTGTCCTCGGTGTCAGTTCTGCGACGGCACCGACGACGCGCTGCCGGTTCCGGGCTCCAGGGCGTCCAGCGCCCGCCGCAACCCCGTGAGCTTGCGCTCCAGATGGGCGGCCGTGGCCACCGCGGCAGCGTCGGTCGACTCGTCGTTGAGCTGCTTGGTGAGCGCCTCGGCCTGCTCCTCGACGGCCGCGAGCCGCGCCGAGAGCTCCGCGAGCAGCCCCGCCGGCTCCTTGGACTCGGCCGCGTCCTTCTCGCCGCCCTCCAGCTGGAGCCGCAGCAGAGCCGCCTGTTCCCGCAGCTGGCAGTTCTTCATGTACAGCTCGACGAAGACCGAGACCTTCGCGCGCAGCACCCACGGGTCGAACGGCTTGGAGATGTAGTCGACCGCACCCGCCGCGTACCCGCGGAAGGTGTGGTGCGGTCCGTGGTTGATCGCGGTGAGGAAGATGATCGGGATGTCCCGGGTCCGCTCCCGCCGCTTGATGTGCGCGGCGGTCTCGAAACCGTCCATGCCCGGCATCTGGACGTCCAGCAGAATGACCGCGAAATCGTCCGTGAGCAGTGCCTTGAGCGCTTCTTCCCCGGACGATGCCCGCACCAGCGTCTGATCGAGCGCCGAGAGGATCGCCTCCAGCGCGAGCAGATTCTCCGGCCGGTCATCGACCAGGAGGATCTTGGCCTTCTGCACCATGGCCCGCCCTCCTCGCCCCGGCTTGGGGCCTCCCCTGTCCGCAGGACCTGGGGACGTACCCGCGGGTACCGCCCCAGGGGACGACTCCCTTGCGCCGCCCGTCCTTGTGCCGGTCATCGTAGCCGCACCCCGCCCGTCGCCACACCCTGTCACCGCGATGTCACTGTGCACGTAGCAGAAACGCAGCGGGAGACCAGAAGGTTCCCCGATTCCCGTACTTCTACACGACTTCGCGCACACCGCGTCAGCAACGTCATGTGAACACCGGAGCTTCCCGTCACCTTCGCGCCCCCTCCGGACGCCCTCTCACTCCCCCCGCATCCACTGCTCCATCACCGACAGCAGGTGATCGGGGTCGACCGGCTTGGTCACGTAGTCGGAGGCGCCCGACTCGATCGCCTTCTCGCGGTCACCCTTCATCGCCTTCGCGGTGAGCGCGATGATCGGAAGCCCGGCGAACTGCGGCATCCGGCGGATCGCCGTGGTCGTGGCGTATCCGTCCATCTCGGGCATCATGATGTCCATCAGGACGACCGCCACGTCGTCGTGCTGCTCCAGCACCTCGATGCCCTCGCGGCCGTTCTCCGCGTACAGCACGGACAGGCCGTGCTGCTCCAGGACGCTGGTGAGCGCGAAGACGTTGCGGATGTCGTCGTCGACGATCAGCACCTTCTGCCCGCCGAAACGGATGCCGCGGCTCGACGGCCGGGGCGCCGGCTCCTGCCGCTCCGCGTCCGACCACTGCTCGACCTCCGGAGCGGGCCGCTGCTCGAGCGTGATCCTGCGGCGGCGCCGGAACAGCGCGGCCGGACCGTTCTGGGTGTCCCGGTACGACTTCACCTCGGCCGGCGTCTCGACCTGCGGCCCGGTCAGCTCGGCCGAGGCCACCAGGTCACCGGCCTCCAGCGCGGGCATGGGCTGCTGGTAACCGTTCGGGGGCAGCTCGCTCGGGTGCAGCGGCAGGTACAGCGTGAACGTCGAGCCGCGGCCCGGCTCGCTCTGCGCGTGGATCTCGCCGCCGAGCAGCTGCGCGATCTCCCGCGAGATGGACAGCCCCAACCCCGTACCGCCGTACTTGCGGCTGGTGGTGCCGTCGGCCTGCTTGAACGCCTCGAAGATCACCCGCATCTTGCCGGCCGCGATGCCGATGCCCGTGTCGCTCACCGAGAACGCGATCAGGTCCGCGTCCGGGTCGGTCAGCGAACCGGCCTCCAGCAACTGCTCCCGGATGGCCTGCGGAACCTCGTCCCGGGCGGGCCGGATGACCAGCTCGACCGATCCGGAGTCGGTGAACTTCACCGCGTTGGACAGCAGGTTGCGCAGCACCTGGAGCAGCCGCTGCTCGTCGGTGTGCAGCGTGGCCGGCAGCTCCGGCGACACCCGCACCGACAGGTCCAGGCCCTTCTCCGCGGTCAGCGGCCGGAAGGTGGCCTCCACGTAGTCCACGAGCTGGACCAGCGCGATGCGCGTCGGGGAGACGTCCATCTTGCCCGCCTCGACCTTCGACAGGTCGAGGATGTCGTTGATGAGCTGCAGCAGGTCGGACCCGGCACCGTGGATGGTCTCGGCGAACTCGACCTGCTTCGGGGAGAGGTTCCCCTCCGCGTTGTCGGCGAGCAACTTCGCCAGGATCAGCAGCGAGTTGAGCGGCGTACGCAGCTCGTGCGACATGTTGGCGAGGAACTCGCTCTTGTAACGCATGGAGACCGCGAGCTGCTCGGCGCGCTCCTCCAGGACCTGCCGCGCCTCCTCGATCTCGGTGTTCTTCACCTCGATGTCGCGGTTCTGCCGGGCCAGCAGCTCGGCCTTCTCCTCCAGTTCGGCGTTGGACGCCTGGAGCGCCTTCTGCCGCTGCTCCAACTCCGCCGACCGCTCTCGCAGTTGCTCGGTCAGCTCCTGGGACTGCGAGAGCAGCCGCTCGGTCTTGGTGTTGACCGAGATGGTGTTGACGCTCGTCGCGATCATCTCGGCGATCTGGTTGAGGAAGTCCTTCTGGATGTGCGTGAACGGCGTGAACGAGGCCAGCTCGATGACGCCGAGCACCTTCCCCTCGAACAGCACCGGCAGCACGATCACCTGCGCCGGCGGTGCCTCCCCGAGCCCCGAGGAGATCTTCAGGTAGCCGCTGGGCGCGTCCTGCACGAGGATCGTGCGCTTCTCCACGGCGGCCGCCCCGATGAGCCCCTCACCGGGCCCGAACGACGTCGGCATGGACCCCATGGAGTAGCCGTACGAGCCGAGCATGCGCAGCTCGAACTGGTCGTCGTCCGCGGCGTTCAGGTCCTCGCCGTCGACCAGCGGCATCGCGAGGAAGAACGCGCCGTGCTGCGCGGACACCACGGGCGTCAGCTCGCTCATGATCAGCGAGGCCACGTCCTCCAGGTCACGGCGGCCCTGCATCAGCGCGGAGATGCGGGCGAGATTGCCCTTGAGCCAGTCCTGCTCCTTGTTGGCGATCGTGGTGTCGCGCAGGTTGGCGATCATCTTGTTGATGTAGTCCTGGAGTTCCTGGATTTCCCCGGACGCGTCCACGTCGATCTTCAGGTTCAGGTCGCCGCGGGTCACCGCGGTCGCCACCCGCGCGATGGCACGCACCTGCCGGGTCAGGTTCCCGGCCATCTCGTTCACGGACTCGGTCAGGTCCCGCCAGGTGCCGTCCACGTCACGCACGCGTGCCTGGCCGCCCAGCTGGCCCTCGGTGCCCACCTCGCGGGCCACGCGGGTGACCTCCTCGGCGAACGACGACAGCTGGTCCACCATCGTGTTGATGGTGGTCTTCAGCTCGAGGATCTCCCCGCGCGCGTCGATGTCGATCTTCTTCGTCAGGTCACCCTTGGCGATGGCCGTCGTCACCATGGCGATGTTGCGCACCTGACCGGTCAGGTTGGACGCCATCTGGTTCACCGACTCGGTGAGGTCCTTCCACGTCCCCGCCACACCCGGCACGTGCGCCTGACCGCCCAGGATGCCGTCCGTGCCCACCTCGCGGGCCACCTTGGTGACCTGCTCGGCGAACGCGCTCAGCGTCTTCACCATGATGTTGATGGTGTCGGCGAGCTGCGCCACCTCACCGCGCGCCTCGATGCTGACCTGCCGCGACAGGTCGCCGTTGGCGACGGCCGCGGACACCTGGGAGATGTTCCGCACCTGAGTGGTCAGGTTCTTCGCCATCAGGTTGACGTTGTCGCTCAGGTCCTTCCAGATGCCCGTGACACCCGGCACGTGCGCCTGGCCGCCCAGGATGCCCTCGGTGCCCACCTCACGGGCCACCCGCGTCACCTGCTCGGCGAACGACGACAGCTGGTCCACCATCGTGTTGACGGTGGTCACCAGCTCCAGGATCTCGCCCTTGGCATCGACGGTGATCTTCTTCGACAGGTCGCCCTTGGCGACCGCCGTGGTGACCTCGGCGATGTTGCGCACCTGGAGGGTCAGGTTGTTCGCCATGCCGTTCACCGACTGCGTGAGGTCCTTCCAGGTGCCGGAGACCCCCTGCACCTCGGCCTGACCGCCGAGGATGCCCTCCGTACCCACCTCACGGGCGACCCGCGTGACCTCCTCGGCGAACGACGACAGCTGGTCCACCATCGTGTTCAGCGTGTTCTTGAGCTCCAGGATCTCCCCGCGCGCGTCCACGGTGATCTTCTGCGACAGGTCGCCGCGCGCCACCGCCGTCGCCACCTGGGCGATGTTGCGTACCTGACCGGTCAGATTCGACGCCATGCCGTTCACGGAGTCCGTCAGGTCCCGCCACACACCGGCGACCCCGGGCACCTGCGCCTGACCGCCCAGCCGGCCCTCCGTACCCACCTCGCGGGCCACCCGCGTCACCTGGTCGGCGAACGACGACAGCTGGTCCACCATCGTGTTGATGGTGTTCTTGAGCTCCAGGATCTCCCCGCGCGCGTCGACGTCGATCTTCTGCGACAGGTCACCCCGCGCGACGGCCGTCGTCACCTGCGCGATGTTGCGCACCTGACCGGTCAGATTCGACGCCATCGAGTTGACGGAGTCGGTGAGTTCCTTCCAGGTGCCCGACACGCCGTCCACGCGCGCCTGACCGCCCAGCCGGCCCTCCGTACCCACGTCCCGGGCCATCCGCGTGACCTGGTCGGCGAAGCTCGACAGCTGGTCCACCATCGTGTTCACGGTGTTCTTCAGCTGGAGCATCTCGCCGGAGACGTCCACGGTGACCTTCTGCGACAGGTCACCGTTGGCGACCGCCGTCGTCACCTGGGCGATGTTCCTCACCTGTCCGGTGAGGTTGCGGAACGCCGTGTTGACGGAGTCCGTCAGGTCCTTCCACGTCCCCGCCGCCCCCGGCACCTGCGCCTGACCGCCCAGCTCACCCTCGACACCGATCTCGCGCGCCACGCGCGTGACCTCCGCACCGAAGGAGGACAGCTGGTCCACCATCGTGTTGACGGTGTTCTTCAGCTCCAGCATCTCGCCGGCCACGTCCACGGTGACCTTCTGCGACAGGTCACCGTTGGCGACCGCCGTCGTCACCGCGGCGATGTCACGCACCTGAGTGGTGAGGTTCCGGAACACCGTGTTGACGGAGTCCGTCAGGTCCTTCCACGTCCCCGCCGCCCCCGGGACGTTCGCCTGACCGCCCAGCCGTCCCTCGGCCCCGACCTCGTTGGCGACCCGCGTGACCTCGTCCGCGAAGATCCGCAGCGTCTCGGTCATCTGATTGATCGTCTCGGCGAGCTGCGCGACCTCGCCGCGCGCCGGCACCGTCACCTTCCGCGACAGGTCACCGTTGGCGACCGCCGTCGTCACCTCGGCGATCCCGCGCACCTGAGCGGTGAGGTTCCCGGCCATGGTGTTGACGGAATCGGTGAGCTCCTTCCACACTCCGTCCACTCCGGGCACCTGCGCCTGGCCGCCCAGGGCGCCCTCCGTGCCCACCTCACGCGCGACGCGTGTCACCTCCGAGGAGAACGCGGAGAGCTGGTCCACCATCGTGTTGACGGTGTTCTTCAGCTCGAGCATCTCGCCCTCGACGTGCACGGTGACCTTGCGGGACAGATCACCGCGCGCGACGGCCGTCGTCACCAGCGCGATGTCGCGCACCTGTGCCGTCAGCCGCTCCGCCATCGTGTTGACGGAGTCCGTCAGGTCCTTCCAGGAGCCGGACATGCCGCGCACCTGGGCCTGACCGCCCAGCTTGCCCTCGGTGCCCACCTCGCTGGCCACGCGCGTGACCTCGTCGGTGAACGTCGACAACTGGTCGACCAGGTTGTTCACCGTCCGCGCGACCTTCAGGAACTCGCCCCGCAGCGGATGCCCGGCCCCTTCCGGCGCCGCCTGCGTCCGCAGCTCCATGCGGGGCGACAGATCACCCTCGGCCACCGCCGACAGCACCCGGCTCACCTCGGACACGGGCCGCACCAGGTCGTCCACCAGCGCGTTCGAGTTGTCGATCGCGGTCGCCCAGGACCCCTCGGAGGCCCCCGTCTCCAGCCGCTCCGTGAGCTTCCCCTCACGCCCGACCATGCGGCGCACCCGCGCCAGCTCACCCGTCAGATGCAGATTGCGGTCGGCCACCTCGTTGAAGACCGCCGCGATCTCCGCCATCACGCCGTCGCCGGACACCGTGAGCCGCTTGCGGAAGTTCCCGTCCCGCATCGCCACCAGCGCCGTCATCAGCCGGTTCAGGGCCGCCGTGTCCACGGTCGTGGTCCCGCCCCGCGTCCTTCCCGGCTTGCTCAGGGACTGTCCGCCTTTCGCGCGCGTCGTCTTCGTGCCCCGCGTCGCTGCGCCAGACTCCACTGTGTCCCTCCCGCAGGGGTCGACCGTTACCGCTGTTCTTGGGTGCCACCACGCTCGGCGGACCGATTGCTGCTGCTTTCCCGCACTGCCGCCCGGCGCGATCCGCGTGCCGGACCGCTTTCCGGGCTGCTGCCCACTGTGGGCGGCGGGCACTCGCCCCGCCCGGACGTTTGCGAGAAGCCTGCCCAGTGTTCCACCGTGCCGACCTATGACCGTAACTCACAACGTCGCGCCTCGTTGAGCAGCCGGGCAGGGCTTGTCCTTCGTCGGATGCGGCTCCAGCGAGAAGCGGGCCTCCGGGTCAAGCGGAGTCACAACGGTTCGGCAACTTCTCGAGGCTCATCAGCCGACCTGTGACGCGAGACGCGTCGCGTCGGTGTTCAGGGGGTATCCCCCGGAGGACGCAGGGGATACCCCCTGAACACCGATCCACTGGCCGACTACCCTGTACCGAGCGAGCCGGGGAATCGGGCATGGAGGGGCAGGGGCCGCCGACATATGGGGAGTTCTGTGATCACCGCGCGCGCGGCCGCCAGCTTCGAGCCCGTGGGGCGATCGGTCGCGAGCGCCCGCTCCTTCGTCCGCGACACCCTGCAGGGCTGGGGCTTCGCCGACATCGTCGACGACGCCGTGGTCCTCACCAGCGAACTGGTGACCAACGCCGTGGTCCACGCCGGCACCTCCGCCGACCTGCTCTGTCTGCGCAGCGACGAAGGCGTACGGATCGAGGTGGCCGACCGGTATCCGGAGCGGGAGATCCCCCTCCAGGGCTCGCCCGTCAACATGGGCAGCCCCGACCGCGAGGGCGGCCGCGGGCTCCAGCTGTGCGCGGCCCTGGCCGGCCACTGGGGCGTGGACTACACCCCCACCCACAAGACCGTCTGGTTCCGGCTCGACCTTCCCGAGCGCCCGGTCGGCACCCGCACCGCCGGCCCCTCCCTGCCGGCCCACCTCCTCCCGCTCGCCGACACCCGGGTCCGCGTCGCCGTCGTCCAGATCGACCGGACCGGCTCCGTCACCGCCTGGAACGAGGACGCCGAGGAACTCTTCGGCTACTCCGCCGAGCAGGTCACCGGCAAGCCGCTGACCGACTTCGCGGCCTGGCCGCACACCCCGGGCACCGGCACCGGCATCGCCGACGCGCTCCAGCTCTCCCGCTGGGAGGGCAGCTACGGCATCAGGGGCGCCCACGGCCGAGTGATCCCCGTGTACGCCTCCCACCTGCGGGTCCGGGACACCGACGGCGAACCGTCAACGGTCTGCCTCCTCGTCCGCGACCACGAACGGGCGGTTCTGCAGACCCCACTGCGCGGCCCCGCGTCCGACAAGTCCGGGACCTCCGAGGGACAGAGCACCGACCCCTTCGAGGTCTTCATCGGCTCCCCGGCCCCTGACGACCTCGACGGGCTGCTCCAGCGCACGGTGGAACGCGCCCGCGACATGCTCGACGGCGACTCCGCCTTCCTGCTCCTCGCCACCGACGACGAGACGGAACTGGAGGTCCGCGCCTCCACCGGCCTGCCCTCGGCCCGCCAGCGCTTCGCCCGCGTCCCCGTCGAGGCCGGCCCCGGCCGCTACGGCTCCGCCCGCATGCCGGCAGTCCACGAGGACCTGACCGCCGTCCCCGGCGCGGTGCCTCTCCTCAACAGCACCGGCATGCGCTCGGTCGTCACCGTCCCGCTGAAGGTGGAGGGCCGCCTCACCGGCTCCCTCGGTGTCGCCGCCGAGGCACCCGGCAGATACTCCAACGAGGAGGCGCTGCGCCTGCAGTTCGCGGCGGACCGCATCGCGCTCGCCGTCGAGTCGGCCCGCCTGGGCGAACTGGAGCGCCTGCGCCGCGGCTCGCTCAGCTTCCTCGTCGAGGCCTCCGACCTGCTGGCCGGCACCCTGGACCGGGACCAGACGCTGGCCCTGATGGCCCAGATGACGGTGCCGACCCTCGCCACCTGGTGCGCCGTCTACACGATCGCCGACCAGGCCTCCGAGCCGTACCTCTCCTACGTGCTGCACGAGGACGAGGAGCTGATCGACGGCATCAAGTCCCTGTTGTCGAAGATCGCCCCGCCCGATCCGGTCCCCACGCCCGGCGCCCGCGTCTGGTCCGCGCCCGCGGAGGTCGCCCACCGGGCGGCCCTGCGTACCTCCATGCGCAGCCTCGGCCTCAGCGGCGGCCCGACCCGCCAGGTCACCACGGGCATCGGTCCGACCCTCGCGACGGCCTCCGCGGTCGGCGGCGAGACGGTGGTCCTGCCCCTGGTCGCCCGCAACCGGGTCATCGGCATGCTGACGCTCGGCAAGCCGACCGACGAACACTTCCGCCAGGAGATCCTGGAGCTCGCCGAGGACCTCTCCCGGCGGGCCGCCCTGGCCCTGGACAACGCCCGCCTCTACTCGGAGCGCACGGCCATCAGCCAGTCCCTCCAGCGCAGCCTCCTGCCGCCGGAGCTGCCGACGATCGACGGCGTCGAGGTCGAGGTCATCTACCGCGCGGCCGGCGAGGGCAACGAGGTCGGCGGCGACTTCTACGACCTCTTCCCGATCAGCGACGGCGCGTACGGTTTCGCCATCGGCGACGTCTGCGGCACCGGCCCCAACGCGGCGGCCGTGACCGGTCTCGCCCGGCACGCGCTCCGGCTGCTGGCCCGTGAGGGCCTCAGCGGCCCGGCGGTCCTGGAGCGCCTCAACTCCGCGATCCTCGACGAGGGCGCCCGCAGCCGCTTCCTCACCCTCCTCTACGGCGAGATGCGCCCGCAGGGCGACGGCAGCGCGGAACTGAAGGTGGTCTGCGCCGGCCATCCCCTCCCGCTCCGCCTGCGCCAGGACGGCACGGTCGAACCGGCGGCGGAGCCGCAACCCCTCCTCGGCGTCATCGAGGACCTGGAGCTGTACGAGCAGACGGTCACCCTCGATCCCGGCGACGTGCTTCTCTGCGTCACCGACGGTGTCACCGAACGCCGTGAGGGTCCCCGCATGCTGGGTGACGACGGCCTCGCCGACGTCCTGACCACCTGCACCGGTCTGACGGCCGGCGCGGTCGCGGCCCGCATCATGCGCGCCGTGGAACGCTTCGCCTCCGAGCCCCCGTCCGACGACATGGCGATCCTCGCCATGCGCGTACCGGGCCTGCACACGGATTAGCGGGTGCCCTCCCCGCAGGACGCCCCTGCAAGACACTCCCGCAAGGCATGAGAAAGGCCCCGCCCGAATGGGCGGGGCCTTTCTGTCCGAGCCCCCAAACGGAATCGAACCGTTGACCTTCTCCTTACCATGGAGACGCTCTACCGACTGAGCTATAGGGGCCTGTTGCCGTGTGCGGGGTTTCCCGCTCGCCAACGGAATAGATCATACCCCGAACGGACCCGTGTTCCCAACCTCCGCTCAGCCGGTCGGCTGGAGCAGCCCGCCCAGCGCATTGCACGCCGCCGCGATCCGCTGCATGTCCCGCTTGGTCAGCGACGCGTCCACGGGGAGCGCGAGCGTCTCGTCGGCGGCCCGCTCGGTCTCGGGCAGGGACACGCACCGCCGGAACTCGGGCATCCGGTGCACGGGGGTCTTCACCGGTACGCGGCACTCAACGCCCTTGCCTCGTATGGCACGTGCGAAGGCGTCCCGGTCGGGCCGGCCGTTCCCCGGCACCCGCACGACGTACTGCTGATAGGTGTGCCCGACTCCGCTTTCGGGCGTCCGCACGCCCCTCAACCTGGCGTCGAGGAACGCCGCCCGCTCCCGTCGCCGAGCCATCTCGTCGTACGGCGCCTCGGATTCCCCGTGCTCCAGCACCAGCAGCCCGTGCCGGCGGCCGAGCGCGTGCAACCGCCCGACGTCGGCGGGCCTTCCGAAGCGGTGTACGACAACGACGGCTGCCGTCCGCGGAGTTACGGCCGCCTCCACCGCGGCCGGCTCCAGACAGTACGTGGCCGGATCTATGTCGGCGAACACCGGCAGCGCCCCTGCCATCGCCACAGCTTCGGCGACTTCCACGTTCCCGAAGGCCGGTACGACGACCTCGTCACCCACTCCGACACCGGCGGCCCTGAGCAGTGCAGCAGTACTCATGGAGTGGATGCTCGTCGCGCAACGTGAACGTCAAGTGACGCAGAACAAAAAAGGGTTGGACCCGGAACCGAAGTTCGGGGTCCAACCCTTTTGAATGATTGTTCGGCGGCGTCCTACTCTCCCACAGGGTCCCCCCTGCAGTACCATCGGCGCTGTAAGGCTTAGCTTCCGGGTTCGGAATGTAACCGGGC
>NZ_JBITCL010000047.1:0-10115 GCF_044453165.1 Streptomyces sp. NPDC051740
GCCCCGCTCAGCATCCGAGAGCACCTCCACACCACCGACCCGCACCCCCGGATCAGCAACCACCACCTCCAACACCCGCACCAACCGCTCGGCCAGTGCCTCCGCCGACTCGCGGTCGACGAGGTCGGGCTGGAAGTCCAGTCGGAAGCTGAGTTCCTCGCCGGGGTGGGCGACGAGGCCGTAGGTGTAGTGCATGGCCGAGCGGCTCTGGGCGGAGGCGAGGCGCAGGCCGCCCACGTCGGCCGAGGAGTCGAGTCCCGCGCTGTCGAGGGGGTAGTTCTCGAACACCATGGAGGTGTCGAAGAGTTCGCCCTTGCCGATGGCCCGCTGGAGGTCGGCCAGGCCGATGTACTGGTACTCCAGGAGCGCGGACTGTTCGCGCTGGAGGCGCTCCAGGAGACCGCCGAGGGACTCGGCGGGGTCCAGGAGCAGCCGCAGGGGCAGGGTGTTGATGAACAGGCCCACCATGTCCTCGACGCCGGCGAGGTCGCCGGGGCGGCCGGAGACGGTGACGCCGAAGGCGACGTCGGTGCGGCCGAGGAGGCGGGACAGGGTGAGGCCCCAGGCGCCCTGGACGACGGTGTTCAGGGTGACGCCGAGGGTGCGGGCGCGGTCGGCCAGGGCGCGGGTGGTCTCGGCGGGCAGGCTGAACTCGACCTTGTCCGGGACGACCGGGGTGCGGTCGGGGGAGGCGGGCGCGATCCGGGAGGGCTCGTCGAAGTCCTCGAAGGCCTGGGTCCAGGCGTCCAGTGCGGCGTCGCGGTCACGCCCGGCGAGCCAGGCGAGGTACTCGCGGTAGGGGCGCGGGCGGGGCAGGGCGTCGGCGTCGCCCCGGGAGACGTACAGCGCGAGGAGTTCACGCAGGAGGACCGGCAGCGACCAGCCGTCGAGGACGGCGTGGTGGACGGCGAGGGCGAGCCGGTGCCGGTCGGGGGTGAGGCGGATCAGGGTGAACCGCAGCAGCGGCGGCCGGCCGAGGTCGAAGCGACGGGCGCGGTCCTCGGTGATGATCCGCTCCGCCTCGGTCTCGCGGTCGACCTCGGGCAGGCCGGTGAGGTCGGCCTCGGTCCAGCTCGGCGGGGCGTCGCCGAGGACGACCTGGACCCATTCGCCGGTCTTGCGCTGGCGGAAGCCCGCGCGGAGGTTGGTGTGGCGCCGGACGAGGGCCTGCGCGGCGGTGTGCAGCGCGGCGGAGTCCAGGGTTCCGTCGACGTCGAAGACGAGTTGCACGGTGTAGATGTCGGCGCCGCGGTCGTCGTAGACGCTGTGGAAGATGAGACCTTCCTGCAGCGGCGAAAGGGGCAGGATGTCCTCGATGGAGCGGGACTTACGGCTCACGGCTTTCCTCACTCGTCTTCCTGGTCTGCGAAGAAGTCGTCTTCGAATGCGTCGATCTCTTCCTGGCTGATGGTCACCAGGGACACGTCCGACGGGGTGAGACCCCCCGCGTCGGGATGCCGGGCGTGCTCGGCGAGGCCGCGCAGGGCGGCGAACCAGCCCTCGGCCACCTGGCGCACCTCGGTCTCGGACAGCAGCCGCCCGGCCCATGTCCAGGTGGCGACGAGTTCGGGCCCGTCGGTGCCGTCCTGGGTGAGGGCGTTGAGCTCCAGCACGTGGGTCAGGGGTGTGCCGGGGTCGTCGCCGGGGACGAGTGCCCCGACGTCGGGTACGACGGTGAAGTCCGCGGCCTCCCGGGCCGTGACGCGGCCCAGGTAGTTGAATCCCAGCTGGGGTCGGGCTAGTTCGGCGAGCACGCCCTTGGTCTTGGGGTTGAGGTGGCGCAGCAGGCCGTATCCGACGCCGTTGTCGGGGACGGCGCGCAGTTGCTCCTTGACGGTTTTCAGGACGCGGCTCGCGGTGGGGCCGCCGGCGAGGGCGTCCGCACGGGCGGTGCGGTCCAGCGGTCCCGGGTCCAGGCGCACGGGGTAGAGGCTGGTGAACCAGCCGACGGTGCGGGACAGGTCGGCGCCGGGGACGAGTTGTTCCTCGCGGCCGTGTCCCTCGACGTCCACGAGGAGGCCCGGGCCGTCGGTGCCGGGCCGGTCGGCGAGGGCCAGGACGAGGGCGGTGAGGAGTCCGTCGGTGACGCCGGCGCCGAAGACGGAGCCCACGGTGGTGAGCACGGCCTCGGTGACGTCCGCGGGCAGCGTGAGCGTGAGGGAGCCGGACGTGGCGTGGGTGTCGCGTGCCGGGTCCAGGGTGTCCGTGCCGAGCGGCTGCTCGCCGGCCCGCAGGGTGTCGGCCCAGTGGGCGAGCTGGTCGGTGGGCGCCGGGTCCGTGGCGACGGTGTGCAGGGCGGTGGCCCAGTGCCGGAAGGACGTGCCGACGGGGGCGAGTTCGGGGGTGCGGCCGGCGGCGGCGGCCTGCCAGGCCTCGGCCAGGTCGGAGACGATGATGCGCCAGGAGACGCCGTCGACGACCAGGTGGTCGGCGAGGAGCAGGAGTCTGCCGGGCGCGTGCGGGCCGCGGTCCAGCCAGACGGCCTGGAGCATGACGCCGTCGGCGGGCGCGAGCCGGTCGAGGGCGGCCCGGGCGTGCTCGGTGAGCAGCCCGTGCACCGTGCCGGGGTCGGCGTCCGCGGCGTCGACGCGGGTCAGGCAGTGCGCCGCGGCGAGGGCGCCCGGCTGCGGGATGTCCGCGTGCGGCAGCCCGGAGTCGTCCGTGGTGCACCGCATGCGCAGGACGTCGTGGCGGTCCAGTACGGCCTGAAGGGCGTCGCGCAGATCGTCGTACGCCATGCCCGCGGGGACCTGGATCACGACGGACTGGTTGAACCGGTCGAGGGGGCCGCCGCGTTCGGCGAGCCAGTGCATGATCGGGGTGAGCGGGAGCGGTCCGGTGGCGGGTTCCTGCGGGGTGTCGTCGACGGGGGCGGGTGCGCGGCCGGTGATCGCCTCGGCGAGCGCGGCGACCGTGCGGTGGTCGAAGACGTCGCGCGGGCTGAGCGTGAGGCCGGCCTTGCGGGCCCGGCTGACGAGCTGGATGGAGACGATGCTGTCGCCGCCGAGGTCGAAGAAGCTGTCGTCGACGCCGATCCCGGGCACACCCAGGACCTCGGCGAAGAGCGCGCTCAGCGTCTCCTCCACCGGCCCCGAGGCGGCCCGTCCGGCGGAGCGGGGGGCGTGGACGGGGGCGGGCAGGGCCTTGCGGTCCAGCTTTCCGTTGGTGGTCAGGGGCAGTTCGGGCAGCGGCACCAGGGCGGTGGGCACCATGTAGTCGGGCAGCCGGGCGGCGAGGTGGGCGCGGACCTCGGTGAGGTCGAGGGGCGCGTCCAGCGCGACGGCGTAGCCGGTCAGGCGCTTGTCGCCGGGCTGGTCCTCGCGGACGACGACCGCGCTCGCCCGGACGCCCGGGTGGGCGGCGAGGGCGGCCTCGATCTCGGCGAGCTCGATACGGAAGCCGCGCACCTTGACCTGGTCGTCGGCCCGGCCGACGAACTCCAGCAGGCCGCCGGTGTTCCAGCGCACCAGGTCGCCGGTGCGGTACATGCGGGTCCCCGGCGCCCCGAACGGGCAGGCCACGAAGCGTTCCGCGGTGAGGTCCGGGCGTCCCCAGTAGCCGCGGGCGAGGCCGCTGCCGGCCACGTACAGCTCGCCGGGGACGCCGTCGGGCACGGGGTGCAGGGCGGTGTCGAGGACGTACACGCGCATGTTGTCCAGCGGGCGTCCGATGGGGACGAGGCTGGGCATCCGCTGGGCGTCGGCCGCGCCGACCGGGTTGCGGGTGGCGAACACGGTGGTCTCGGTGGGGCCGTAGCCGTTGACGACCTCGATGTGCGGGCAGCGCTCCAGGACGCGGCGCACGGCGGCGGGCGGGACGACGTCGCCGCCGGTCCACACCTGGCGCACGCCCCGGAAGCAGTCGGGCTGTTCCTCGGCGAGGACCGCGAACAGGCCGGCGGTCAGCCACAGTCCGGTGATGCCGTGTCCGGTGACGAGGGCGCCGATGGCCTCGACGCCGAGATCGCCGGCGGGTGCGACGACGACACTGCCGCCGCACAGCAGGGCGACCCACAGCTCCAGGGTGAGCGCGTCCCAGGCGTGCGGGGAGTGCAGCAGGACGCGTTCCGCGGAGCCGGAGGCCCACCACTCGTCCTGGGCGAGCTCGGCGATGTTCCCGTGGGTGGCGGCGACGCCCTTGGGCAGGCCGGTGGAGCCGGAGGTGAACATCACGCAGGCCAGGTCGCCGGGCGTGGGGACGAATCCGGGTGCGGAGGTGTCCTCGTGGGCGAGGGCGTCGACGGTGGCCGGGTCGTCGACGACGAGGACGTCCAGCGGGCCGGCGACGGTCTCGGCCCGCTCCCGCTGCGCCCGGTCGGTGACGATCAGCGGGGTACCGGTCTCTCCGATGATCCAGCGCAGCCGCTCGTCCGGGTAGGTGGCGCTGAGCGGCACGTAGACTCCGCCGGCCTTGAGGACGGCGAGGACGGCGACGGCCAGGTCGACGGAGCGTTCCATCAGCAGGGCGACGCGGGTCTCGCGCCGCACGCCCGCACGGCGCAGCCGGTGCGCCAATTGGTGGGCGCGTAGGGAGAGTTCGGCGTAGGTCAGCTCGGTGCCGTCGCCGATGAGGGCCGTCTTGTCCGGCGTGGCCCGGGTGTGGGCCTCGAAGAGGCCGAGCAGTGTGGCCTCGGGGGTGGGCCGGGCGGTGTCGTTGCGGCCGTCGACCAGCAGCCGGCGTTCCTCTGCGCCGAGGACGCCGACCCGGAAGACGGGCGCGTCGGGGGCGGCGAGGACTGCTTCCAGGACGCGCACCAGCCGGTCGGCGAGGGTGCGGGCCGTGGTCCGGTCGTAGAGGTCGGTGGCGTATTCGAGACGGCCGGTGAGTCCGGGTCCGTTCGCGTGGGCGCGGACGAAACCGAAGGACAGGTCGAACTTGGCGACACCGGTGTCGAGCCGGTAGGGGCCGACGTCGAGTCCGGGCAGGGCGGCGGCCCGGGAGAGGGCCTCCTGTTCGGCGGTGTCGTCGAGGGTGAGGACGGTCTGGAACAGGGGGTGCCGGGAGGTCGAGCGGGTGATGTCGAGCGCGTCGACGAGCCGTTCGAAGGGCACGTCCTGATGGGCGTACGCCGCCAGGTCGAACTCCTTGACTCGACCGACCAGTTCACGGAAGGACGGGTTGCCCGACAGGTCGGTGCGCAGCACCAGCGTGTTCACGAAGAACCCGACCAGGTCCTCGACGGCGTCGTCGGTGCGGCCCGCGACCGGGGTGCCGATCGGGATGTCGGTGCCCGCGCCCAGCCGCGACAACAGCGTGGCGAGCGCGGCCCGGAGAACCATGAAGGGGGTGGCGCGCAGCTCCCGCGCCAGCGCCGTCAGCCGCTCGTGCAGGGCGGCCGGCACCTCGAACTCCACGACGTCGCCGGTGTACGACGTCGTTGCCGGGCGGGGCCGGTCGGTGGGGACGTCGAGTTCCTCGGGCAGGCCGGCCAGCGCGTCCCGCCAGAAGGTGAGCTGGCGGGAGACCAGGCTGTCCGGGTCGTCCTCGGAGCCGAGCGTGTCGTTCTGCCACAGCGCGAAGTCGGCGTACTGGAGCGGTGGTTCGTCCCGTCGGGGGGCGTGGCCGGCGTGTCGGGCGGTGTAGGCGGCGGCGAGGTCGTGGGCGAAGGAGAGGGTGGACCGGCCGTCGCCGGCGATGTGGTGGAGCACCACCAGCAGGACGTGCTCGCGGTCGTCGTGGGAGAACAGCACTGCACGCAGCGGGAGTTCGACACCGAGGTCGAAGGCGTAGCGGGCCGCCGCGTGCAGTTCCGTCTCGTCGGTGACCGTGTGCAGCGCGGGGCGTGCCTGGTCGAGGACGACCTGGTACGGGCCCTGCTCGTCCTCGGCGAAGACGGTGCGCAGTGCCTCGTGCCGGGCCACCACGTCTGCCAGGGCCGCCTCCAGGGCCGCCCGGTCGAGGTCACCGGTCAGGCGCAGGGCGAGCGGAATGTTGTAGGTGGCGGACGGGCCCTCGAAGCGGTGCAGGAACCACAGTCTGCGCTGCGCGAACGACAGCGGCAGCCGTTCGGGGCGTTCGGCCCGGGAGAGGGGGCGGATGGTGCCGCTCGCGGTCGCGTCCAGGACCGGTGCCAGGCCGGCGACGCTGGGCGTCTCGAACAGGTCCCGCACCGACAGCTCGGCGCCGAGAGTGGCGCGGATGCGGTTGACCAGGCGGGTGGCGAGCAGGGAGTGGCCGCCCAGGTCGAAGAAGCCGTCGTCGATGCCGACCCGCTCCACGCCGAGCACCTCGGCGAACAGACCGCACAGGATCTCCTCGCGCGGCGAACGCGGCGCCCGGTGCCCGGCCGCGTCGGACGTGCCGTACTCGGGCGCGGGCAGTGCCCTGCGGTCCAGCTTGCCGTTGACCGTCAGCGGGAGTGCCGCGAGGGGCACCACGGCCGACGGCACCATGTACTCGGGCAGTTCGGCCGCGAGCCGGTCCCGTACGGAGGCGGTGTCGAGTGTGCCGCCGTCGGGCACCGCGTAGGCGACGAGGCGACGGTCGCCGGGCCGGTCCTCGCGGACGACGACGGCGGCCTGGGCGATCCGCGGGTGGGCCAGGACGACGCTCTCGATCTCGCCGAGCTCGATGCGGAAGCCCCGGATCTTGACCTGGTCGTCGGCGCGGCCCAGGTACTCCAGCTCACCGTCCGCGGTCCACCGCGCCAGGTCGCCGGTGCGGTACATGCGCTCCCCCGGTGCTCCGAACGGGCAGGCGACGAACCGCTCCGCGGTCAGCCCGGGCCGGTTCAGGTAGCCGCGGGCCAGTCCGGCACCGGCGACGTACATCTCGCCCGCGACGCCGGCCGGGGCCGGGCGCAGGGCATCGTCGAGGACGTACACCCGCAGGTCGCGGATGCCGACGCCGATCAGGCTGCGGTGCTGGCCGGTCCAGGTGACGGAGTCCAGGGCGCGCACGCTGACGTGGACGGTCGTCTCGGTGATGCCGTACATGTTGACCAGCACCGGGTCCGTGTCGCCGTGCCGGCGGCCCCAGCTCTCCAGCCGGCCGAGGTCGAGCGCCTCGCCGCCGAAGACCACCCGGCGCAGCGCCAGCCGGTCGCCGAGGCCGGGGTGGTCCCGGTCCGCCTGCATCAGCTGGTAGAAGGCCGACGGGGTCTGGTTGAGCACGGTGACCCGCTCGCGCACGAGCAGCCGCAGGAACTCCACCGGGTTGCGGCTGACCTCGAACGGCACGACGACGAGCCGGCCGCCGTACAGCAGCGGACCCCACAGTTCCCACACCGAGAAGTCGAACGCGGCGGAGTGGAAGAGGGTCCACACGTCGTCCGGGCCGAAGCCGAAGGTGTCCTCGGTGGCGGTGAACAGCCGCACCACGTTGGCGTGCGGGACCACGACGCCCTTGGGACGGCCGGTGGAGCCGGAGGTGTAGATGACGTACGCGGGGTGCGCCGGGCCGGCCGGGACGCGGTCGCGTCCCGAGGCGACGGGTTCCCCGGTGGTGGCCGTGGCGAGCCACTCCTCGTCGACGACGAGGACGGGGGAGGTGTCCTGGAGGATGTAGGCGATGCGCTCCTGCGGGTAGCCGGGGTCGACGGGGAGGTACGCCGCCCCGGACTTCACGACCGCCAGCAGGGCCACGACGAGGTCGAGGCCGCGCGGCAGGGACACCGCGACGAACCGCTCCGGGCCCGCGCCGTGCGCCACGAGGTGGTCCGCCAGCCGGTCGGCCCGCTCGTTCAGCTCCCGGTAGGTCAGCGACCGCTCCTCGCAGCTGACGGCGACCGCGTCGGGCGCGAGGGCGACGCGCCGCTCGAAGAGCTCGGCGAGCGACCGGGGCGGGGTGGGCGTGCCGCCCGTGCCGGCCGCGGCCAGCAGCCGGGCGCGCTCGGCCGCGTCGGTGACGTCGATACGGGTGACCGGCCGCTCGGGGTCGGCCAGCACGGCGTCGAGGACGCGCACCAGGCGCCCGGTGAGGGTCTCGGCGCTGTCGTGGGTGTACAGGTCGGCGCTGTAGGCGAGGCTGCCGGCCAGTCCCGCGGGGGTTCCGTCGGCGGCGCGTCGCTCCTCGAAGACGAAGGACAGGTCGAACTTGGCCGCCGTGGTGTCCACCGGCTCGGGGCGGACGGCGAGGCCCGGCAGTCCGCGCAGCGCGCCCAGCGCCTGCTCGGTGGTGTCGTTCCAGGTCAGCGAGGTTTGGAAGAGAGGGTGGCGGGCCATGGAGCGGGCCGGGTTGAGCGTGTCGACGAGCCGCTCGAAGGGCACGTCCTGGTGGCCGTACGCCGACAGGTCGAACTCCCTCACCCGGGCGACCAGTTCACGGAAGGACGGCTCGCCGGACAGATCGGTGCGCAGCACCAGTGTGTTCACGAAGAACCCGACCAGCCCTTCGAGGGCGTCGTCGGCGCGCCCGGCGACCGGGGTACCGATCGGGATGTCCGTCCCGGCGCCCAGCCGCGACAACAGCGTCGCCAGGGCGGCTCGCACCACCATGAACGGCGTGGCGCGCAGCTCCCGGGCCAGCGCCGTCAGCCGCTCGTGCAGCGCGGCCGGCACCTCGAACTCCACCACTCCGCCGGTGTACGAGGACACGGCGGGCCGGCGGTGGTCGACGGGGAGCTCCAGTTCCTCGGGCAGGCCGGCCAGCGCGTCCTCCCAGAACGTGAGCTGGCGCGCGAGCAGGCTGTCCTCGTCGGTCTCGGAGCCGAGCGTGCGGCGCTGCCACAGGGCGTAGTCCGCGTACTGCAACGGCAGTTCGGCCCAGCTGGGGGCGTGACCGGCGTGGCGGGCCGCGTAGGCGGTGGTCAGGTCCCGCGCGAGCGGCCCCACCGACCAGCCGTCACCGGCGATGTGGTGCAGGACGAGCAGCAGCACATGCTCCTGCGCACCGAGCTCGAACAGACGTACTCGCAGCGGGAGTTCCGTCGACAGATCGAAGGCCCGGCCGGTCTCCCCGGCCAGCCTTTCCCCGAGTACGGCCTCGTCGACGGCCTCGGTCCGCAGGCGCGGTGCGGCCTCCCCGGCGTCGAGCACCCGCTGGTGCGGTCCGTCGGCGTCCTCGGCGACGACGGTGCGCAGCGGCTCGTGCCGGGCCACCACGTCGGCCAGCGCGGCTTCGAGCGCGGTGCGGTCCAGGTCGCCGGTCAGCCGCAGCGCGGCGGGGATGTTGTAGGTGGCGGAGGCCTCGTCGAACTGGCTGAGGAACCACAGGCGTTCCTGCGCGAACGACAGCGGCAGCCGCTCGGGGCGCTCGACCGAACGCGCGGCGGCGCGGGCGGCTCCGGTGCCCTGCCGGGCGGCGAGTCCGGCGACGGTGGGTGTCTCGAAGAGGCGGCGTACCGGCAGTTCCTCGCCCAGGGTGGCGCGGATCCGGTTGGCCAGCCGGGTGGCCAGCAGGGAGTGGCCGCCCAGGTCGAAGAAACCGTCGTCGACACCGACCCGCTCCACGCCCAGCACCTCGGCGAACAGACCGCACAGGATCTCCTCGCGCGGCGAACGCGGACCCCGGTAACCGGCCGTGGACAGTGTGCCGTAGGCCGGGGCGGGCAGGGCCCTGCGGTCCAGCTTGCCGTTCGGGGTGATGGGCAGGGTGTCCAGGGCGACGAACGCCGACGGCACCATGTGCGCGGCCAACTGTCCGGCGGCGTGCCGACGCAACTGCACCGGCTCCGCGTCCGCGCCGGGCACCGGCACCACGTAGGCCACCAGGCGCTTGTCACCGGGCCGGTCCTCCCGCACCACCACCACCGCGCGGGCCACAGCAGGATGACCGGCCACCACGGCGGCCACCTCACCCGGCTCGATCCGGAAACCACGGATCTTCACCTGGTCGTCCGCCCGCCCCAGGTACTCCAGCTCCCCGCCCGCGGTCCACCGCGCCAGGTCACCGGTGCGGTACATGCGGCTGCCCGCCGGACCGTAGGGGCAGGCGACGAAGCGTTCCGCGGTCAGCTCCGGACGGTTCAGATATCCCCGGGCCAGACCCGCACCCGCGATATACAACTCCCCCGGGCTGCCGACCGGGACGGGCCGCAGACCAGCATCCAGCACATACAGGCGGGTGTTGACCAGCGGGGCGCCGATCGGCGGCACCACCGCACCCGACAGCGGCATACTCATACTCGCGCACACCGTCGACTCCGTCGGCCCGTACGCGTTGATCATCCGCCGGCC
>NZ_JBITCL010000048.1:0-10002 GCF_044453165.1 Streptomyces sp. NPDC051740
GGCGGGTGCGCTGTCGCCCAGTACGCCGGTCAGGGACACCACGACCAGACCGTCCTCGATGCGGGACAGGAACGCCCCGCGCCGGTGGGTCGGCGTTGGCGGTCAAGCCTGGAACGGGTTCTACGATGGGCTCGTGACCGAGACACTGCCCCCCGTGGACATTGACCTCTTCGATGTTGAACGGGTCTTGCTGGCCGAAGCTGCGGAGCCGCCGGTGCCGCCCCAGGATGCTGAGGCCCGGGACCGGGTGTGGGACATGGCGGTACGGGCCAACCCCACTCTCTTCGACGGGCCTGTGGTGGCGTGTGGGGGGCTGGAGTGGACTGGGCCGCGCGTCCTGCGTCTGTCGTGGGTGCGTGTGACCTACCGGCACTACGCTTTGCGTCGCGTTCCCGGCGCCACTGCGCTGCCCTCGTTGTTCGTGAACGTCGTCCAGCCGACCGATGACGGCCGTGTGCTGGTGGCGAGGATGTCGCCCTCTACGGCCGCCCCGGGCCGCTGGCAGCTGCCTGGGGGGTCCCTGGAGCCTCCCCAGGAGGGGGCGGTGCTGGACGAGTCGGCGCTGGCCGACCAGGCCGCGCGGGAGCTGGACGAGGAGTTGGGGATCGGCGCGGCTTTCGAGGACCTGAAGCTGTGGGTGGTCACCCGTGGTGAGAACGGCAGTGTCGGCCTGACCTACCTGGCACCGGCGCTTCCCGAGGCGACGCTGCGCGCGGACTTCACCGCTGCTGCGGCAGCCGAGCGCGCCCAGGGTCGCGGACCTGAACTCGACCGCATCGCCCTGGTGCGCTCACCGGACGAACTGGCCGGTCTGGCCGGTCCGCACGCGGACTACCTGGGGCCGGTCGTCCGCCGTTTCTCCGGGTGCCGCTGACGTCAGACGCCGGAGAGGAAGTCGCGTCCCCGTTCGTCGAGCTCGGCCACGCACCGCAGGCCACGGGCCCGGAAGCGTGCGAGGTCGCCGCGCATGCGGGAGACCGCCTTGCGGGTGCGGACGGAGCGGACACCTCCCATGTGGTCGATGGCCCGGTGCCAGGTGGCGCACGCCTGCTCGATGCTGCCGCGCTTGAGGTGCATCTCGGCGCCCGCCACCAGGTCCAGGGCGACGATCCGCGCGTAGGTGCCCGCCGGGCGGGCCGTGGCGGCCAGCGCGTACTGCGCGGCGGCTGCCCGGTGGTCTCCCAGGGTCTCGTGGACCTTGGCGGTGCGGGAGTACACCGACGCGGCCGGTGGGCCCCAAGCCAGTGCCCAGAACGGCACCTCGTCGCCGGGAGCGGCGGTCAGCAGGGCGCGGGCGTGTTCGGCCTCGGCGAGGGCCGCGCGACGCTTGCCGCTCCTGGCCAGGGTGTGAGCGTGGACGACGCGGAAGAGGGCTTCGGTCTGGGCGTCGACCCGCCCCTTGGCGCGGTTCAGGCCGGTCTCGGCCAGGCCCAGGCAGTGCTCGGGGCGGTGGAGCTTGAGGCCCTGCATGGCCATCGTGCGCATCACGAATCCGTCGTGCCCGCGCAGACCGGATTCGGCGGCCAGGGCGTAGGACTGGAGGTAGTAGCGCTGGGCGAGTCCCTGCTGACCCGCGTCGTAGCTTTTCCAGCCCAGCAGGTGGACACCTCGGCCGGCGGCGGAGAGCATCTGCCGGCGGGCTTCGTCGGTGCGGAACCGGGCCCGGCACAGCGGGGCGACGTCGTCGCGGAGGTAGGTGACCAGGGCGCTGCGGCCGTGTTGTCCGCCGTGGCGTTCGTCCATCTCGGAGAACGCGTGGATCATGTCGCGGACGGCGGCGACTTCGGCCATGCCGACCATGTGGCCGGTGCGGGCGGCCTGGGTGCGGGAGGCGATGTCCTGGAGGTGGCTGAGGGGTAGGGCTGCGGCTGCCACGGAGTAGGCGGAGGCCGTCAGGAAGCGGCGGCGGTCCAACTCGTACCTCCACATCGGCAGCAGGACATCCAGCGGGTCGCTCCCGAGGGACAGTCCGATGGTGTCATTTTCGAGCTCTGGCGGGGAGGGCAGACCGAGGTCGGTGGGGGTCAGGAGGCGGCCAAGGCGCCGGGAGAGTGCGACCGCGAGGTAGCGGGGTGTGTCGCCGCGGGGCACGGATCCGCTGAGCCAGTGCTCGACGTTGGACTTGTTCGTGCGTAAGCGTGTGCCGCATTCGGCGGCGACCGCGCAGACCGCCTTGGCCAGCGCCTCGTAAGTGAGGCCGGATTCGGTGACAAGGGCGCTGAGCTGGATGTTCGGCATGCGGGTGGTCATGAGCACCTGTCCGGATATACGCGATATACCGCTTCGCCTGCCCGACACCGTACCGCTGTGCGGCAAGCGCCGGTTGACTCTTCATCAGGCCGGATCCCGGCGGCCGGTACCAGCGCCCGCCCCCGGATCTACTCCTGAGCCCACATCCGCGAACCGCATGTGATGCCCCATGCCCCGAGGAGGGATTGCCATGGACGACCAGGAGGATCGCTGGATCGCCGCTTCGGCGTCGGCTCTGCTGGCGGCGGAGTACGAGCAGGTGCCGATCGAGGCGCTGACCGTCCGGCGGCCGGGACTGCCCTTGGCGACGGCTTACCGGGTACAGAAGGCGGCGGTCACCCGGCGGATCGCGGGTGGCGCCCGCGTCGTCGGCCACAAGGCCGGGGTGACCTCCAGGGCCATGCAGGAACAGATGGGCGTCGACGAACCGGACTCGGGCGTTCTGCTGGACGACATGGTGCTGCCTGCCGGCAGCGCCGTGGCCCGGTCGGTGCTGATGCAGCCTCGGGTGGAGGCCGAGATCGCGTTCCGGCTCGGCTGCGATCTGGCAGGCCCGAACGTGAGCGAGGACGAGGCGCGGGCGGCGGTGAAGGAGGTGTTCCTCGCCCTGGAGGTGATCGACACCCGGTTCACCAGTTGGCGTATCACGGTCGCGGACAGCATCGCCGACAACGCCTCGTGCGCTCGGGTCGTCACCGGGTCCATGGTGCCGCTGAGTGCGGAGATGGACCTGGCCGCCGAGGCGCTGGTCGTCAGTGTCGACGGCACCGCGGTGGTCACCGGAGCGGGCCGTGCCGTCCTGGGGGACCCGCTCCGTGCCCTGGTCTGGCTCGCCGGTCGGCTCCACCGCTGCGGCGGCGGCGGCCTGCGCGCCGGGCAGATGGTCCTGGCCGGGGCCGTGCACGCCAGCCTCCCTCTGGAAGCCCGGAGTACGGTACGCGCCCGCTCGCCGCATCTGCCGCCGGTCGAGCTGCACGTGCGCTGATCCGCGGAGCCTGGCGCCACACCCCTCATGCACCACCCCTCCCCTTGGACGAAGGAGCGGCCGATGGCTACGAATGAACAGCGTCTGCGTGTCGCCGTACTAGGCGCGGGCCTGATCGGGATCGACCTCGCCGACAAGATCCGCCGGTCAAAGAAGCTGGGACTGGCCTTGGTGGCAGGCCGCGACCGGGACAGTCTGGGACTGCGCCGGGCGGCCGACATGGGCCACCCGACCACCGATGGCGGGATTCACGCCGTGTCGGAGGGCGGCCCCTTCGATGTGGTCTTCGACGCCACCAACGCCGACAGCCACGCCGAGCACTGGGCCGCGCTGCAACCTACCGGCACCACGCTGATCGACCTGACCCCCACGGGACTCGGCACGGTCGTCGTCCCGGGCGTCAGCAGCCACCGGGCGGCGGCCCACCGGCACCTGAACCTCGTCAGCTGCGGCGGGCAGGCGGCCATCCCGGTCCTGCACGCCATCGCCCAGCGCTGCACCCCCACCTACATCGAAGTGGTCTCCACCGGGGCGAGCGCGAGCGCCGGCCGGGCCACCCGTCTGAACCTCGACCAGTACATCGCCACCACCTCCGCCGCGATCCGGGCCTTCACCGCCACCCCGGACGCGAAGGTGATGGTCAACCTCAGCCCCGCCCGGCCCGCCCCGCCGTTCCGGGTGGCCATGACCGTTCTCACAGAAAACATCCGCCCCGCACCGGTCCGCACGAGCATCGCGACCGCCGCCCAGACCGTGCGCGCCTACACGCCCGGGTTCAAGGTGACCTCCCTCGCCGTGGCCCCGGGCCGGATCTCGGTCGCGGTGGAGGTGACCGCCTCCGGTGGCCGTCTGCCCCGCCACGCCGGAAACGTCGACATCATCAACGCCGCCGCCGTCCTGCTCGCCGAGCAGCCGGCCGCCACCTCCCGATGAAGGGAACCCCGTCCATGGACACACACCCGGACAAGCGGCCCCGGATCCTCCTGCACGACCCGACCCTGCGCGATGGGCACCACGCGGTCGGCCACCAGCTCGACGTCGACCAGCTTCGCGCCTACGCCACCGCCGCGAACGCCGCCGGAGTGCCGGTGGTGGAGGTCGGCCACGGCAACGGTCTGGGTGCCTCCAGCCTCCAGATCGGCCGTGCCAGGCTCGACGACGCCACGATGCTCACCACCGTCCGCGAGGCCCTCACCTCGTCGCGGATGGGCGTCCTCATGGCCCCCGGCTGGGGCACCTCCGAGGACCTGGCGGCCGCCGTCCACCACGGCGCCGACGTCGTACGGATCGCTGCGCACTGCACCGAGGCCGACGTCGCCGAACGCCACCTCGGCGTCGTCCGCGACCTCGGCGCCGAAGCCCAGGGCGTCCTGCTCATGAGCCACATGACCGGCCCCGGCGCGCTCGCCGAACAGTGCGCCCTGATGGTGAAGTTCGGCGCCCAGGCCGTCGGCATCATGGACTCCGCCGGCCACTACCTCCCGGCCGACGTCACCGAGCGCGTGCATGCCATCGCCGACGCTGTCGACGTGCCGGTGATCTTCCACGGCCACAACAACCTGGGCCTGGCCGTGGCGAACAGCCTTGCCGCCGTGGACGCCGGAGCGGCCGTCATCGACGCGACCGCCCGTGGGTTCGGCGCCGGGGCCGGCAACACCCAGCTCGAAGTCCTCGTGGCCGTCCTCGAACGTCGTGGCATCGAGACCGGCATCGGCCTGCGCAAGGTCCTGGCCGCCGCCGACGTCGCCGCCGACCGCCTGATGAAGGCCCCGCCGTCCATCGACTCGATCGCCGTGGCCAGTGGGCTCGCCGGGGTGTTCTCCGGCTTCAGGCGGCCCGTCCACCAGATCGCCCGCGCCGAAGGCGTCGATCCCGTCGACCTGTTCCTCGCCCTTGGTGAGCGGCAGGTCGTCGCCGGGCAGGAGGACCTGATCGGTGACGTCGCCCGGCAGCTCAAGGCGGCCACCCGATGACCGCCGCATCCCAGACCGTCTCAAGGGCGGCCGTGGTCTGCGGAGTCGGCGCGGCGCTGCCCCCGCACATCGTCACGAACGCCGACCTGACCGCACGTCTGGACACCACGGACGAGTGGATCCGCTCGCGGACCGGCATCACACAGCGGCACGTCGCCAGGGCGGACCTGTCCACGACCGACCTCGCCGTACGGGCCGCCGCCCAAGCCATCGCCGACGGTCAACCGGTCACGGTGGAGGCCCTGGTGGTGGCCACAACCACTCCGGACCGCTGCTGTCCGGCCACCGCCCCCGCCGTCGCCACCCGGCTCGGGCTGACCGGCATCCCCGCCTACGACCTCGCGGCCGGCTGTACCGGTTTCCTCTACGCCCTCGCCACCGCGGCCGGGTTCATCGCCGCCGGTACCGTACGGACCGTCCTGGTCGTCGGTGCCGACCGCCTCGCCACCCTTCCTGCCCCCGAGGACCGCACGACCGTCCCGCTGTTCGGTGACGGCGCCGGAGCCGTGGTGCTGCGCCACGGCAGCGCGGGTGAGGCCGGGGCGCTCGGGCCGCTGGTGCTGGGTAGCGACGGCACTGGCGCCGGCCTGATCCGGGCCTTCCGTCCTGGCGCCCTGCACATGGACGGAGCCGACGTCTTCCGGCACGCGGTCGACCGCATGTCCACCGCCTCCCGTCAAGCTGCCACCGCCGCCGGGTGGGACGTCACGGACATCGACCGTCTGGCTCCGCACCAGGCCAACAGCCGCATCACCTCGTTCGTCGCCCGACAACTCGGTGTCCCCGACGACCGCCGGCTCGGCAACGTGGGCGATGTCGGCAACACCGGCGCCGCGTCCATCCCCCTGCTCCTGGCCCGCTCCGCCGCCGACGGCCGCCTCAAGCCCGGCCACCGCACCCTGCTCACCGCGTTCGGCGCCGGACTGACCTGGGGTGCCACCACCCTCACCTGGCCCGATCTCCCCCTCACCCCCCTTCCGGAAGGAGCCGGACATGACCGGTGACCTCACCCGCATCCTGATCCACGACCTCAAGCTGCCCGCCGACCGGCTCACCGACGACGCCAGTCTCGACCACGCCGGATTCGACTCCCTGGCCGTCGTCGAGCTGTCCGTCCTCCTGACCGACCGCTACGGCATTGACATCAGCGACAGCGACATCAAGGAGGCCGCCACCCTCGGCCGGCTCGACCTCCTCGTCACCAGCAAGCGCAGCGGAAGGTGACCACCCCCATGACCAGCACCAGCCGTCGGCCCGGACATGCCTGGATCATCACCCCAGGCCTGCACGGAGACCGCTTCGTCGGCGCGCAGAAGTCCGGTGCCGCGGTCGCCGTCGTCGACATCGAGGACTCGGTCGCCCTCCCCGACAAGCAGACAGCCCGCGCCGCCTCGGAGTCGTTCTTCGCCCTCCCCGACCCGCCGTGCACCCTCGGCATCCGGATGAACAGCCTCACGACGATCGACGGCATCAAGGACCTCGTCGCCCTCGCCGCCTACATCTCCCGGCCCGACCTCATCGTGGTCCCCAAGGTGGAATCCCCTCGCGACATCGAACTCGTCGCCGCCGCGCTCGACACCGACGGGTACACCCCTGACATCTGGGCGCTGATCGAAAGCCCCCGGGCCTTCGACACCCTCCCCGAAATCATGCGCGCGGCCCGGCTCGGAGGCGTCATCTTCGGCTCCGCCGACTATGCCGCCTCCGTCCGCTGCGGCCTGGGCTGGGGCGCCCTCCACTATGCCCGCTCGGCCCTCATCAACGCGGCCACCGCCGTGAACGTCCCCGCCATCGACGCCCCCACCTGGGAACTCGGCGACCCCGGAATCCTGCGTCGCGACGCCGAACGGGCGAAGGACCTCGGCTTCTACGGCAAGGGCTGCATCCACCCCCGCCACGTCCAGGTGATCAACGACGTCTTCACGCCCACCACCGAGGAGATCGCCCAGGCCCGTGCCATCGTCGCAGCCGCCGACGCCAGCGGCGGAACGGTGACCACCGTGGACGGGCAGATGCGCGGCACCCCCTTTTTCAACGCCGCCCGCGCGCTCGTCGCCGAAGCGGACCGTACGTCATGAGCCCCGGACTGCCCCACGGCTACCGCCAGATCGGCGAGGACCGGATCCGTGAGAGCGTCGGCCTCTCCTACCCCGAACTGGCTCCCGGCCTGGTCATCGAGCACCGGCCCGGCCGGACCGTCACCGAACTCGACAACCTCCTCGGTGCCGCCCTGAGCGGCAACGTCGCCCCCATCCACACCGACGCCCACTACACCAGTCAGACCCAGTGGCGCCGCATCCTGGTCTGCTCCGGCGTCACCCTCAACCTCGTGGCCGGCATGACCGTCCGCAGCGTCAGCGGTCTGACCACCGCCAACCTCGCCGTCGACCAGGTGCGCTTCACCGCACCCGTCCACATAGGCGACACCCTGTATGCCAAGACGAAGATCCTCACCCGCCGGGCCTCCGAAAGCCGTCCCGGCACGGGGGTCATCACCTGCCGCACCACCGCCCACAACCAGGACAACACCAGCGTCCTGGGCTTCACCCGCACCTTCCTCGTGCCCCTGGACGCCGACGCCGCCCGCGACGCCACCCACTACTGAAGGCAGGTCATGAACCAGCAGCTGACCTTCGCGCCAGCCGATGACGGCCGGTGGGAGCAATACGACCAGCTCGCCACCCGCGCCTACGGCCACCCGATCGGCGACATCACCCACCTGCGCGAACACGCCGACCTCCGGGTCGCCGTCCGTGGCGGCCGGGTCGTCGCCGGCGGCCTCGGCCTCCTCGTCGATCAGTTCTTCGGTGGCGCTCCCGTCCCCAGCGCCTGCCTCGGCGACGGCTGCGTGGCCCCCGAGGAACGCGGCGAGCACCTGGCCACCGACATGACGGCCGAACGACTGCGCCCCCTGATCGAGCGCGGAGCCGTGATCTCCACGATCAGCACTTCCTCCACCGGCTACGCCCGCCGCCTCGGATGGGAAGCCCCCACCGACGTTCTCGCCTGGGCGGTGGCCACCGACGACCTCAAGCGCTCCTTCACCACTGAGGACTTCGAAGTCGAGCACGGACTGACCGACGAAGCCGAAGCCCTCCAACGCGACCTCGCCCGCCAGTGGAACGGACCCATCTGCCGGCCTGCCTGGTGGACCCGGTGGAAGCAGGACAAGAGCAACCTCACCACCTACCGCTTCGCCCGGCCCGGCCACCCCGCCACCGGGCTCCTCGGCCTCACCACCAAACGACACGAGCGCCACGGCACGAGCCTGGTCGTCCACGACTTCTGGGCCGCCGGCCAGTCCACCGCCGCCGCCATGCTCGCCTTCCTCGGCCGCCACAACACCCGCGCCCGCACCATCACCTTCCGGCGCGGCGCCCTCCCGCCTTACCCCACCCTCCTCCATGGACTCCGCCACCACCGCACCACCGCCGACGCCTGGCATCCCTGGATGCTCCGCATCCTCGACATCCCCGGGGCCATCCGGCTCCGCGGCTGGCCCACCGACCTCACCACCGCCGTACCGATCGAGATCGAGAACGAAACTGGCGACTGGGGCCGATGGATGCTTCAGGTCAGGGCCGGAGCGGCCGAGGTATTCCCCACCTACGTCCAGGGACAGGTGACTTTCACACAGCGCCAGCTCGCGGTCTGGTACGCCGGCGGCTACCGGTCCGCCACATCGGCCCGCATGGCCGGGGTCCACGCCGTATCGGAGAAGGCGCTCGCGACCCTCGTCCGCAGCACGGCACAGTTCGAGCCCTGGCTGCCCGACCACTTCTAGCGGCCACGGGTGTTTCCGAGGGTGATTGACCTGGGGAGGCTGGATATGGATCCGTCTCGCCGCAGCGTCCTGGGGAGGGGGCGGCCTGTTCTCCGTCGCCCTCCCCATTCCCGGCTGGCCCGATGTGATCGGGCGGGCCGAGGCCGTGCAGTCCGGTCGCACGACTCGCATCGGCATGAACGAAGTGGACATGGTCGTCGCCATGACTGAGCGCGTCTCGGAGCTGGACGACGAGTTCGGCGGCCGTCACGTCCGCCCCATGGCGGCCTCATTCATGGTCAACACCATGGCCTCCTGCCTGCGCGCCGAGTCACGCGGAAAGGCGTGCGGGGCGTACGACCCCTCTTCGCTCAATGCGGCCGGCATGCCTAACGAGTCATTCAACTCTTGGTTTCACGCGAGGATCGGAGCTCCGTCCTCGCCGCGATCAAGTTATGCGTGTAGCTGCATAAATCCCGGGCTCCAGAGGCCCAAGTTATGCACCCAGGGTGCATAAAACGCCGACGTTTTCGCAGGTCAGAGCGTCGTCGCTATCTTTAAAGAAAGGGCGGGGGTCCGGAGGGCGCGTGCGGCGCCGTGCGGGAGGCCCTGCGGTCCTCGCGCAGGCGCTCCGGTCCTCGGGGTGGTCGCACCGCTCGATTCCGATCGGACTGTGATCCGGGGCGCGGGACGATCAGCAACGGGAAGCGTGGTTGATGCCCTGTCGTGGTTGCTGGAGGCACACGCGCGCCTGGGTGCTCGGCTGCCCGTATCGCCGTGGCTGACTGTCGGTGGTCGATGTTCCAACGGGCCCCTGAGTCTTCCCGGCGGCAGGATGGTCGGCATGACCAAATCCCGGACACGTGGGAGGCCGACCGCCTGTGGGCGCGGCGAGTCCGCCGCAGGGGATGACCCGTGCGGCGGGCTCGTCGTGTGCGGCTGGTTCAGGCGGGCAGCGGCTGGGCCCGCTCGAAGCCCCGGGCGACGCGTTCCTGCATCTCCGGGGTCATCAGGGCGGTGGGCGGGTCGAC
>NZ_JBITCL010000049.1:0-4955 GCF_044453165.1 Streptomyces sp. NPDC051740
CGGGCAGTCGTGCCTCCCCCAGTGCCTTAAGGGCCTGGGAGGTACCCCCAGGGCGGCACGGGTGGGCGGTGGGGGCACCTCCCGCTCGAGCGGAGTCGAGAGTGGGGGAGGCACCCCGTAGGCGCCGGGCCGCGCAACCCCACCCCCGGCCCACGCCCACGCCGGGACACCCGCAAAGCGCCGGGCCGCGCAGCCCACAGGCCGACACCGGGGCGGCGCAGCCCCGCTCCGCATCTACGCGAGGCACCCGATATGCGCAAGGGTGACGCAAACCCACCCCCGGCCCGGCGCAGCGCAGGGCGCCCGCAAAGCAGCCCCGAGCGAACCGTCAGCGCCTCCGCAGATCCGCCACCCGCGCCCGCTCAGCCCCCTGCGCCGACTCCGCCGCCCCCAGCGCCACAGCCGTACGCAGCCCGCCGGGCCCTTGCCGACGCGGCCCGGGAAGAGGAACATCCCGGCGCTGACGCCCCGCCGAGCCCCCCTCACCCCCCGCCCCCGCGACAGCGATCTGCACGCCCTGATCGGCCAGCGCCTGCAACTCCGTCGCCGCCCGGTCGTCATGCCCGGCCGGCTCATCGGTCACCAGTCGCGTGATCAGATCCGTGGGCACCGTCTGGAACATCGTGTCCGTACCGAGCTTGGTGTGGTCCGCGAGGACCACCACCTCCGCCGCGGCCTGCACCAATGCCCGGTCGACCGACGCCGACAGCATGTTGGACGTGGACAGCCCGCGCTCGGCGGTGAGACCGCTCCCGGAGAGGAACGCCCGGGACACCCGCAACCCCTGCAGGGACTGCTCGGCACCGCTGCCCACCAGGGCGTAGTTCGAGCCGCGGAGCGTACCGCCGGTCATCACCACCTCCACCCGGTTGGCGTGGGCCAACGCCTGGGCGACCAGCAGGGAGTTGGTGACGACCGTGAGGCCGGGCACCCGGGCCAGCCGGCGGGCCAGCTCCTGCGTGGTGGTACCCGCGCCGACCACGATGGCCTCGCCCTCTTCCACGAGATTCGCGGCGAGGTCGGCGATGGCGGTCTTCTCGGCGGTCGCGAGATGTGACTTCTGCGGAAAACCGGACTCTCGCGTGAAACCGCCCGGCAGTACCGCACCGCCGTGCCGGCGGTCGAGGAGTCCTTCTGCCTCCAGCGCGCGCACGTCCCGCCGTACGGTCACTTCGGAGGTCTGGACGACGCGGGCGAGCTCACGGAGCGACACGGCCCCGTTCGCTCGCACCATTTCGAGGATCAATTGGCGACGTTCTGCAGCGAACACGAAACTGACAGTAACGCCAGCGACCGTCTACTTTCAGCAGTTTGCGCTGAATAGCAGAAGTTGTTCGCACGGCCCCGCACCAAGTGGTATAGAGCCGCCGTTTCGGGCCGTCAGACCTCCTCGTCGGCCTTCCGCGTGTGCAACTGCCGTGCCACCTCGGCGATCGAGCCCGACAGCGAGGGGTAGACCGTGAAGGCGTTCGCGATCTGCTCCACCGTCAGATTGTTGTCGACCGCGATCGAGATGGGGTGGATGAGTTCCGAGGCGCGCGGCGCGACGACCACGCCGCCCACCACGATGCCGGTGCCGGGACGGCAGAAGATCTTGACGAAGCCGTCGCGGATGCCCTGCATCTTCGCGCGCGGGTTGCGCAGCAGCGGCAGCTTCACCACGCGGGCGTCGATCTTGCCGGCGTCGACGTCGGCCTGGGAGTAGCCGACGGTGGCGATCTCGGGGTCGGTGAAGACGTTCGACGAGACCGTCTTCAGGTTCAGCGGGGCCACCGCGTCGCCCAGGAAGTGGTACATGGCGATACGGCCCTGCATCGCCGCCACGGAGGCGAGCGCGAAGACGCCGGTGACGTCACCGGCGGCGTAGACGCCGGGAGCCGTCGTCCGGGAGACCTTGTCGGTCCAGATGTGGCCGGACTCCCGCAGCCTGACCCCGGCCTCCTCCAGGCCCATGCCCTCGGAGTTCGGGATGGCGCCCACGGCCATCAGACAGTGCGAGCCGGTGATGACGCGGCCGTCGGCGAGCGTCACCTCCACCCGGTCCCCGACCCGCTTCGCGGACTGGGCCCGCGAGCGCGCCATGACGTTCATCCCGCGGCGGCGGAAGACGTCCTCCAGCACGGCGGCGGCGTCCGGGTCCTCGCCCGGCAGCACCCGGTCGCGCGAGGACACGAGCGTCACCTTCGACCCGAGCGCCTGGTAGGCACCGGCGAACTCGGCACCCGTGACACCCGATCCGACCACGATGAGCTCCTCGGGGAGCTCGTTCAGGTCGTACACCTGGGTCCAGTTCAGGATCCGCTCGCCGTCGGGGCGGGCGTCCGGCAGCTCGCGCGGGTGCCCGCCGGTCGCGATCAGCACGGCGTCGGCGGTGAGCGTCTCCTCGGTCCCGTCCGCGGCACGGACGACGACCTTCCGCGATCCGTCGAGCGCCTGCATGCCCTCCAGCCGGCCCCGCCCGCGCAGCACACGCGCGCCGGCCCGGGTCACGGACGCGGTGATGTCGTGGGACTGGGCCAGTGCGAGCCGCTTCACACGCCGGTTGACCTTGCCGAGGTCCACGCCCACCACCCGGGCGGCCTGCTCCATGGGCGGGGTGTCGTCGGCGACGATGATGCCCAGTTCCTCGTACGAGGAGTCGAAGGTGGTCATCACCTCGGCCGTGGCGATCAGGGTCTTGGACGGTACGCAGTCGGTGAGCACCGACGCCCCGCCCAGGCCGTCGCAGTCGACGACGGTCACCTCCGCGCCGAGCTGTGCGGCGACCAGCGCCGCTTCGTATCCGCCGGGTCCGCCACCGATGATCACGATCCGAGTCACGTACTCCATTGTCCCGCACACTTCACCGTGCGACCGCCCGGGGGCCTCGGCCGTGGCCCCCCTGTTACCGGAGTGGGCCCGGTTCCGGCTGCCGTACCCTTCCCCCATGTCGCTCTACGCCGCGTACGCCGGCCATCTCGACGCGCGGCTGATGTCCCGCCGCGCCCCGCACTCGCCGCTGCGCGCCACCGGCTGGCTGAACGGGTGGAGACTGACGTTCGGGGGCGAGCACATGGGCTGGGAGGGCGCGCTGGCCACGCTGGTCGAGGACCCGATCTCGGCGGTCTTCGTCGCCCTCTACGACATCGCCCCGATGGACGAGGAGTCCCTGGACCGCTGGGAGGGCGCGGGCGGCCTGGACCTCTACCGCCGCACCCGGGTGCGTGTGCACACCCTGGACGGCGAGGAGCCGGCCTGGACGTACGTCCTCAACAGTTACGAGGGCGGCCTTCCCGCGGCCCGCTACCTGGGCGAGATCGCCGACGCGGCGGAGTCCGCGGGCGCGCCCCACGACTATGTGATGGAACTCCGCAAGCGTCCTTGCTGACCCCTTCGGGGGAAACGACAAGACAACGATCGCCAACCCGTCCGCTCCGACATCTACGCGCGTAGGCGAATACCGGCTACCCTCATCGCGTGAACGCTTCTCTTCTTCCGGACGACATCCAGGGCGACCCGTACGCCGCAGCCGACGCCGCCGCCGCGCGCCTGCGCGAACTCACCGGCGCCGAGACCCACGACGTCGCCCTCGTGATGGGCTCCGGCTGGGCCCCGGCCGTGGACGCCCTGGGCACCCCCGAGGCCGAGTTCCAGGTCACCGAGCTGCCCGGTTTCCCGCCCCCGGCGGTCGAGGGCCACGGCGGCAAGATCCGCTCGTACGCCATCGGTGCGAAGCGGGCCCTGGTGTTCCTGGGCCGTACGCACTACTACGAGGGACGCGGGGTCGCCTCGGTGGCCCACGGCGTCCGTACGGCCGTGGCCGCGGGGGCGAAGACGATCGTCCTGACGAACGGCTGCGGGGGTCTGCGCGCGGGCATGCGCCCCGGTCAGCCGGTCCTGATCAGCGACCACATCAACCTGACGGCGACCTCCCCGATCGTCGGCGCGAACTTCGTCGACCTCACCGATCTCTACTCGCCCCGCCTGCGGGCGCTGTGCAAGGAGATCGACCCCACGCTGGAGGAGGGCGTCTACGCGCAGTTCCCCGGCCCGCACTACGAGACTCCGGCGGAGATCCGGATGGCCCGGGTGATCGGGGCGGACCTGGTCGGCATGTCGACGGTTCTCGAGGCCATCGCCGCGCGTGAGGCGGGGGCGGAGGTTCTGGGCATCTCTTTGGTCACCAACCTGGCCGCGGGGATGACGGGCGAACCGCTGAACCACGAGGAGGTCCTCCAGGCGGGCCGGGACTCCGCGACACGGATGGGGTCCCTGCTGGGACAGGTCCTCGGCCGCCTGTAGACGCCGGCCCGCTTCTCCGGGGTACGGCGCGCCGACGCCTTCCGGCTAACGCCGTTCCGGCGCCTTGCGGGGTGCCCCGTGCCGGTGGGGGGGGGCGGGGGTTGCGCGGCCCGGCACCTGCGGGGTGCCCCCGCGTGGGTGTGGGCCAGGGGGTGTCCGCGCGGCCCGGCACCTGCGAGGTGCCCCCGCGTGGGTGTGGGCCAGGGGGTGTCCGCGCGGCCCGGCGCTTGCGGGGTGCCTCCCCCACTCTCGACTCCGCTCGAGCGGGAGGTGCCCCACCGCCCACCCGTGCCGCCCTGGGGGCACCTCCCAGGCCCTTAAGGCACTGGGGGAGGCACGATTGCCCGCGGCTGACGCGGCGGGCGGCTGACGCGGCGGGCGGCTGCCCGCGGCTTCGGCGGGCCGCAGGCGCCTACCGGCCGCGAGGCACGTGCTGCGGTGGGCGGAGTCCGGACGCCCACGGCGGGAAGGGGACGGGGCGGGGGTGGCCGCCCGCAGCGGCTGGCGCGTCCGCACCCCGCACCCCTTCCAAGAAGCACAGTCGCGCCAGTCCGAGGACGGACACCCCCGACCCCGCCCCCCCCCCCCCCCCCGCCCAAGGGGCGAACCCCCCCCCCCCCCGCCCCCAAGCCGCGCCCCCCCCCCCCCCCCCCCCCCCCCCGCCCCCCCCCCCC
>NZ_JBITCL010000050.1:0-4946 GCF_044453165.1 Streptomyces sp. NPDC051740
TCAGGGCGCACGAGCGGTCCACCAGGGGCAACCCGGTGGCGAGCCGGGGGCGCACATCGGCCAAGAACGGCTACACCACTTCAAGGGACGCCATCGGTGGCGGCCCCCTGAGGTGTCCACGAGCCAGCGGCTCGACAGCAAGGAGAAGTAGATATTCGAGGCAAGTCCCACCGCGGCGAGGCGGATGTTCGCCTGCGGCGACCGGGTTTCGTCCTCGAGGAGGCGTAGCGCGTCGTAAAGGTCCACCGTCACGGGAACCGCACTGTCGTGGTTCTCCCAGTCCGCCAGCACCTCGCGCCATCGACCGTCCTCGTCCCGCGCCACCTTGGGCAGCACGGCGGTCCGCTCGGCGACGCGGGAGATCTCTTCTTCGGTGACCACGCCCACCAGCGTCTCGTCCTCCACCGCGAGATCATCCAGGCCGAGCGGCCCGTAGCCCGGTACATCCAGGACGAGACCGTGGGACACGCCCGCCCTGGCACGGTCGAGGAGTAGTCGCTCCAGCGCGGCGACCGGGTCACGGGAGTCGCGCACATCGTCGGGGAGCGGCACGGCGCCAGGCCCGTGCCGGATCCCGCCGGAACTGCCACAGGAGGGCGGCCGTCCACAGGTCGCCCACCAGTTCATTCAGTGCGCGGTTCCACGGGGTGTCGTCGAGCGCCTGACGGCTGGCGATCGGATCGAACTGGGCGCTGATACAGAGAGACAGAGCGGTGTCCGCGACCGGAAGACCGGCGTAGATCCGCCCAGCGCCATCGGGTCCGAGAGGAAGAGCCACAGCGATTGCGGTGTGGACCCCACCGCCTTGTGAGACCGGGTGATCCCGGACGGGCTGGGAACGGTCGCACGGCACACCAGCCACCGGGACCCGTCGCCGGCGCGTGCCCCGCCGGTCTCCACGTCGGCGCTCCGCCCGCCCACCACGGCCTCGAACGGCTCGCCGGTCTCCCGGTCGAGCGCCAGCCGGTGCCGGACAGCACCCTGCTCGTCTAGGTGCGTGACACTGCCGAGGAAGAGCAGCGCGCTGTCCCCCCACTCGGCAAGCCACACGTCCACCTCGTCCGCACCGAGCACGCCCGGCTCCAGAGGAACCCGTAGAACCGTCCAGGTGTCGCCCGCGAACCAGTCAGGCAACGGGAACGGCCTGGCCACGGAGATGTCCGGATCCCCGACACGGAACCGGTAATGCCCGCAGTGAACTTCCAGATGCGGGGAGAGGGACTGGAGGGTCATCAGGCCGATCCCGAACCTGCCGGTGGATTCCGCCTGCTCTGCCTTGCTTGTCAGCCAGGGCATCGCCAGGGCCAGAACGTCCGGCAACCGTACGGGATTGCCGTTGTGGGCAACGAGGAGTTCCCGTCCCCTCGTCAGAATGCGTACGTCCGTGGCGCCAAGGTCCTCTGCGTTCTGCACGATCTCCGAGAGCCCCTGGAGACGGTCGCTCGACAGATTCCCCGCGTGGTCTCGGGTACGTCTCAGCGCGTGCCGTACCTGACCGTCCAGTCGCGCGAACCGGCTGCCGAGTCGCTCGACCGCTGCCTCAGTCGCCGCCTCACCCTCTGGCTCCGGTACGACGGCTCCTTCTGGGATGCCCTCCATGGAGAAGAGCGCATCGGCGGACGCAATTCCCTGCTCCACCGCGGCTGTTCGACGCACCGCATCCCCCGTGGTCATCCCTGTCCTCGCTTACCTCGCACTCCCCCACGACACAGGGTAATGAGCCAAGTTCAATCAGCGCATGTCAACCCAACGACCTGCCGCCGTACGGACCGAGCCCAGAGAGCAGCCCCGGCACGCTCTCAACGGGTTAAGCCTGGTAAACCACTTACACCATTGGCTGACCTCAGCACGACCAGGTTCGGGTGGTGGAACCCGAACGGACGATGGGACGCGCTCCGAGGCTGCTCATCGGCCCTACCTTGGTGGTCTGCCCGCAGCTCGTCGAGGTGGAGCCGAAGCTCGTGAAGTACACGCTGACCGAACAGCAGGCTGCCATGTTCCGCCAGATCGCTGCAGCGTCCAGTGCCGTGCCCATCGCTCCCAAGAGTTCGAACACGGCTTGGGCCCTTGAGCAGCGTGGGCTGATCAAGCGGAGCTGGCGCGGTAGCGGGCACGTCGCAGTGGTGACGTCGGACGGCCGCTACTTCCTCAAACATGGCAAGCATCCCAAGGAGGTCCAAGCCGAGAAGGAGCGCTTGGCCGGTGATGCCGAACAGGCCGAGCGCGCTCCTGCCGACGGAGCCGAGCTGATCGCTCGACTCCAGTCCGCCACTACCGGGAAGCTCACCGTCCCTGATCCGGGCCCGCGGACCCGGGGGCGGTGGCGGGCCGCCTACTACGACGCGCTCCATCACGGTCACGTACCGGGAAAGCTCAAGCTGCGCTGGACCGGACGGCAGCGTGGTGACTGCATCTTCACGTTGGTCGACGAGGAAGCCGAGAAGGCTGCGCAACCGCCACCTGTGCCGACCATCGATGTCCCCGACGTGCTGGGCCGTCCTCATCAGCTCGTCCGGGCGACGCGCAAGGCCCTCGGCAGGTCCAAGACCGTAGTCGACACCCGCGGGACGCCCGAGGTCATTTCTCTGCATGTGTCACGGGAGCAGGTGGACCGTGCCCTGCGAATCATGCACGCGCTCCTGACCGAGGCGGAAAGCCGCGGCTACCAGGTGGAGACCCGAACCGAACATCATCGCGGCCAGGCCGTACACCAGATGGTCATCGTCATCCGCGGACACGCGCTCCCGCTCGCGATCACAGAGCAGACGACCAAGGTGCCGCACGAGCCGAGCACTCAGGAGATCCGCCAACAGCAACGCAATCCCTGGACTCGTATCCCCAAGTACGACCACGAGTTCAACGGACGCCTCGAACTCGGTGCGCCTGCCAGAAGCTGGTACCAGAATTCGTACACCTACAGGGACAGCGCACGGTGGACACTGGAGTCCCGCCTGGGGCACCTTCTGCACGATCTCGAACAGCGTGCCGCGGCGGCCGAACGCCGGCAGCGGGAAGAGGAACTCCGCAAGGCCGAGCAGCGACGCCGCTGGTACGCGGCTGTTGCGCAGGCACGGGAGCGGCAAGTTGAGCGGCATCGAGAGAAAGTCCTGGTCGAGCAGGTGGAGGCACGGCATCGGGCCGCCGAGATCCGCGCCTTCTGCCGCGCGGCCCGCACGAGAGCCGACGGCGCGTCCGCTGCGGCGGAGGAATTGGAGTGGCTGCAGTGGGCTGAGGCGTACGCAGACCGGATTGATCCACTGTGCGCGCAGCTGGTGACTCCGCCGGATCCCCCAGCCAGCCGTGAGGCTCTGCGCGCACTCCTTCAGGGCGATCTCTACGCCCATCCCTGGCCGTTCGACAGCAAGGGTCGCTGGGCACCGCCCGAAGAGGAGGTCACAAAGCGCCCCTGATCAGGGCGACGCCTCCGCCCTGTCCGTAAGGGGACAGGGCGAAGGATCATTCATGCGGCGATGGTGAGCGGAACGTCCAAGCGCTCCCCGCCACCAATAACGGCCCTGTGCGCGTCCGGTTGAAGGTGTAACGGTGGAGTCGGGTATTGGAACTCCGCGAATGCCTCGGCCAAGAGCGGCGCAGGGAGGTAGGTGCCGGTGCCCGGAGTTCGCCTGCACAACGCCGGGCAGGGGCGCCGACCGTCAGCTAGAGCCACGCGTCGCTTGATGCGAGCTCACCAGGCCCCGGGGGGACCAAACCTGTCGATCACACCATTGACCCATAGGTAAAACACCCAGTGACCTCCGAAACACCCGTTTATCGGTGCGCAGAAGCGCCCGTACGTCGAGTCCTTGGTTATGTGAACTGTCAAGCTGTCGCAGGAGGTCGACTGTCGCAGACATTGAACCGTTCCGGGTTCGGTAGGGACTCGATCATTTGAGAGGATCGAGTCATGGCACGTCCTTCCCCTTACCCGCTTGAGCTGCGCCGTCGTGCGGTCCGCATGGTCGCCGAGGTGCGGCCGGAGTACGACACCGAGTGGGCCGCTATGAAAGCGGTCGCCCAGAAGCTGGGCATCGGCACAACCGAAACCCTGCGGAAGTGGGTACGGCAGGACCAGATCGACGCCGGCACCCGGCCGGGGACGACGACGGAGGAGTCCGCCGAGCTGAAGCGGCTGAGGAAGGAGAACGCCGAGCTCAAGCGGGCGAACGAGATCCTCAAGGCGGCGGCGTCTTTCTTCGCGGCCGAGCTCGACCGGCCACACACACGCTCGTAGCGTTCATCGACGAGCACAAGGGCCGCTTCGGCGGCGTCGAGCCGATCTGCCGCGTGCTGACGATGCACGACTGCAAGATCGCCCCTGCCACCTACTACGCCCATCACAAACGCCGGACCGCGCCGTCCGCCAGGACCGTGCGGGACGGCGAGCCGAAGGAACTGATCCAGCACGTCTACGACTCCAACTACCGCGTCTACGGGGCGAGGAGGATCTGGCGGGAGCTGAACCGGCAGGGCCAGGCCGTGGCCCGCTGCACCGTTGAACGCCTGATGCGCGAGCTCGGCATCACCGGCGCGGTCCGCGGCAAACGCGTGATCACCACGCTTCCCGGCGGCCAGACCGGGCGGGCCCCGGACCTCGTCGACCGCGACTTCGTCGCCGGCGCCCCGAACCGGTGCTGGGTCGCGGACTTCACCCACGTGAAGACCTGGGCAGGTGTCGTCCACGTCGCCTTCGTCGTGGACACCTTCTCCCGCCGGATCGTCGGCTGGTCCGCGGCCACCGTGAAGGAGACGGTCTTCGTGCTGGACGCCCTGGAGATGGCGATCTGGCAGCGCGACCGTGACCAACATCCGGTTCAGCCAGGCGAGTTGATTCATCACTCGGATGCCGGGTCGCAAGGCGGATTCAATCGGTCGTTGCAACACCTCGTCCTCGGAGGTGTTGATGGGCAGGCCAGCAGAGTGGATGGCGTCGTTGACCGGACGGTCGC
>NZ_JBITCL010000051.1:0-4401 GCF_044453165.1 Streptomyces sp. NPDC051740
GCCCCGCTCAGCATCCGAGAGCACCTCCACACCACCGACCCGCACCCCCGGATCAGCAACCACCACCTCCAACACCCGCACCAACCGCTCGGCCAACCGCTCAGCAGTCACCACATCGAACAGATCCGTACTGAATTCGAGGACACCCGCGATGCCGTCGGGACGCGCGTCCCGGGCGTGCTGTTCGACCATGCGGAAGAGGAGGTCGAACTTGGCCGCACCGGTCGGCAACGGCTGCTGTCGCACGGTGAGGCCGGACAGGCTCCCGGCAGCTTCGGTCGCGGCCTGCTGGTCGAGGTTGTTCCAGGTGAGCATGGTCTGGAACAGGGGGTGGCGGGCCATGGACCGCTCGGGGTTGAGGACCTCCACCAGCCGTTCGAAGGGCACGTCCTGATGGGCGTACGCCGCCAGGTCGAACTCCTTGACCCGACCGACCAGTTCACGGAAGGACGGGTTGCCCGACAGGTCGGCGCGCAGCACCAGTGTGTTCACGAAGAACCCGACCAGGTCCTCCACCGCGTCGTCGGTACGGCCCGCGATCGGCGTACCGATCGGGATGTCCGTGCCCGCGCCCAGCCGCGACAACAGCGTCGCCAGCGCCGACTGCACCACCATGAAGACGCTCGCGCCGCTCTCCCGGGCCAGCGCCACCAGCCGCTCGTGCACCTCCTGGGGAACGGCGAAGGCGACCCGGCCGCCTCGCTGCGAGGCGACGTCGACACGGGGACGGTCGGCGGGAAGGGACAGTTCCTCCGGGAGTTCGGCCAAAGCCTCGCGCCAGAAGGAGATCTGTCGTGCGAGGACGCTGTCGGAGTCGTCCTCGGAGCCCAGGACCTCGCGCTGCCACAGCGTGAAGTCCGCGTACTGCACCGGCAGTTCGGACCACGCGGGGGCGGCGCCCGTGCTGCGGGCCGCGTACGCGCCGGTCAGGTCGCGCGCCAGCGGGCCCGCGGACCAGCCGTCGCCCGCGATGTGGTGCACCAGCACCAGCAGCACGTGCTGCTCCGGGCCCAGCGCGAACAGCCAGGTCCGCAGCGGGAGTTCGGCGGCGAGGTCGAACGCGTAGCGGGCCGTCGAGGTCAGCGCGTCGGTGAGGCCGTCCTCGTCCGTGTGGACGGTGTGCAGTTCGGGGTAGGCCGCCTCGGGCGGCAGGACGACCTGGTGAGCGCCGTGGCCGTCCTCGGCGATGACGGTGCGCAGGGACTCGTGGCGGACCACGAGGTCGTGCAGCGCCGCGGTCAGCGCCTCCCGGTCGAGCGGACCGTCGAGGCGCAGCGCCGTCGGCATGTTGTAGGTGGGGCTGGGGCCTTCCAGACGGTTCAGGAACCACAGCCGCTGCTGAGCGTAGGAGAGCGGGATCCGGGCCGGCCGCTCCGCCCTGGTCAGCGGTCGGCGGGCGGGTCCGGACGCGGTGTCCAGGACGACGCCGAGCCGTGCCACCGTCGGGCGTTCGAAGAGCTGCCGTACGGAGAGTTCCACGTCGAGCGTGGCGCGGATGCGGCTCACCAGGCGGGTGGCGAGCAGGGAGTGGCCGCCCAGGTCGAAGAAGCCGTCGTCGATGCCGACCCGCTCCACGCCGAGCACCTCGGCGAACAGACCGCACAGGATCTCCTCGCGCGGCGAACGCGGCGCCCGGCCCGTGGGCTGTGCCGTGCTGTCGGGGGCGGGCAGGGCGCGGCGGTCCAGCTTGCCGTTCGGGGTCAGCGGCAGCGCGTTCAGCGTCACGAACGCCGACGGCACCATGTACTCCGGCAAGTGACGGGCCGCGTGCTCGCGCAGCGCCGCCGGGTCGGCGGTGCCGGTCACGTAGGCGACCAGCCGGCGGTCCTCCGGTGTGTCCTCGCGGACCAGGACCGCCGCGCGCGTCACGGACTCGTGCGCGAGCAGGGCGGCCTCGATCTCGCCGGGCTCGATGCGGTAACCACGCACCTTCACCTGGTGGTCGACGCGGCCGAGGTACTCCAGCTCGCCGTCGGCCGACCAGCGCACCAGGTCGCCGGTGCGGTACATGCGGGTGCCGGCCGGACCATAGGGGTCGGCGACGAAGCGCTCCGCCGTCAGGGCCGGGCGGTCCAGGTAGCCGCGGGCCAGGCCCGCGCCGGCGATGTACAGCTCGCCGGCCACTTCGGCGGGCACCGGGCGCAGGTCCGAGTCCAGCACGTACACCCGGGTGTTGGCGATCGGCCGTCCGATCGAGCCCCGGCGTGCGCTGTCGGTGTCGACCGCTCCGGCGGTGGACCAGATCGTGGTCTCCGTCGGACCGTAGACGTTGGTCACCGAGTGCGCGTGCCGGACGAGGGACGCGGCGAGGTCGGCGGGCAGCGCCTCGCCGCCGACGAGCACCCTGATGCCCGACAGCGCGGTGGCGTGCTCGTCCACGATCGCGTGCCACAGGCTGGGCGTCGCCTGGACGACCGAGATCCCGGCCCCGTCGATCAGCTCGGCCAGGGCCCGCGGATCGCGCACCGTGTCCCGGTCGGCGAGCACCACGGCGGCTCCGGCCAGCAGGGGTACGTACAGTTCGAGCGCCGCGATGTCGAAGCCGACGGTCGTCACGGCGAGCAGCCGTTCGTCCGGCGTCAGCGCACACCGCTCCCCCAGGTCCTGGAGGAAGTTGACGAGTGCCGCGTGTCCGACGACGACGCCCTTGGGCCGTCCCGTGGAACCCGAGGTGTAGATCACGTACGCGGCGGACGCGAGCGGGACCGGCGGCAGGTCGGTCGCGTCGGGGCCGGTGAGGTCCGCGGCGGCGAGCCACTCCTCGTCGACCACGAGCACGGGGCGCGCGTCGTCGATCATGTAGGCGATGCGCTCGTCCGGGAAGTCGGGGTCGAGCGGCACGTAGGCGGCACCGGACTTCAGCACGGCGAGCAGGACGGTCACCAGGTCGGCCGAACGCGGCAGTCTGACGGCGACCCGCCGCTCGGGGCCGGCGCCGTGCCGCACGAGCAGTCGTGCGAGCCGGTTGGCCCGCGCGTTGAGCTCCGCATACGACAGCTCCACGTCGCCGCAGACGACAGCGGTGGCCTCAAGGGCCTGGGCGGCGCGCGCCTCGAACAGCTGCGGCAGTGCCACGCCGGGCACAGGGCGCGCGGTGTCGTTCCACCGCTCCAGCACCGTGCCGCGCTCGGCGTCCACCATGACGTCGGCCCGGCTCACGGGGAGGTCCGGTTCGGCCACGACGGCCTCCAGGACGCGGACGAACCGCTCCGCGATCCGGGCGGCCGAGTCGCGGTCGTGGAGGTCGGTGCTGAAGCCGAGCGCCCCGTGCAGCCCGCCGCCGTCACCGGTGCGCTCCCGAAGGGCGAAGGACAGGTCGAACTTGGCGACCCCGGTACCGACGGAGTGTCCCGTCACGGTGAGGCCGCGCAACTGCTGTCCGGCGGTGGCGTCGGCGCCCAGGAGGGTGCCGTCGTTCCAGGTGAGCATGGTCTGGAACAGGGGGTGGCGGGCCATGGACCGCTCGGGGTTGAGGACCTCCACCAGTCGCTCGAACGGCACGTCCTGATGTGCGTACGCCGCCAGGTCGAACTCCTTGACCCGACCGACCAGTTCACGGAAGGACGGGTTGCCCGACAGGTCGGCGCGCAGCACCAGCGTGTTCACGAAGAACCCGACCAGGTCCTCCACCGCGTCGTCGGTACGGCCCGCGATCGGCGTACCGATCGGGATGTCCGTGCCCGCGCCCAGCCGCGACAACAGCGCCGCCAGCGCCGACTGCACCACCATGAAGACGCTCGCGCCGCTCTCCCGGGCCAGCGCCACCAGCCGCTCGTGCACCTGGGCGGGCACCTCGAACTCCACGAAGTCGCCGCGGTACGAGGGAGTGGCAGGCCGCGTGCGGTCCCTGGGCAGGTCCAGTTCCTCGGGCAGACCGGCGAGCGCCTCGCGCCAGAACTCCACCTGTCCCGTCAGCGCGCTGTCGGGGTCGTCCTCGGAGCCCAGCACCTCGCGCTGCCACAGGGTGTAGTCCGCGTACTGCACTGGCAGTTCCGTCCACGCCGGAACGACGCCCGCGCAGCGAGCCGCGTACGCCGCGGTCAGGTCGCGCGAGAGCGGGCCCATCGACCAGCCGTCGCCCGCGATGTGATGCACCGTCAACAGCAGTACGTGGTCCTGCTCCGTGAGCTCGAAGAGCCTTGCGCGGAAAGGTAGTTCCCGCTCCAGGTCGAAGGTGCACCGGGCCGCGGCGCGCAGCTCGGCGTCCAGCCGGGAGGCATCCGCGACGGGAACCACGTCCAGTCCGGGCCGGCCCAGGTCCACGGGCAGCACCCGCTGGTACGGTCCGTCGGCGTCCTCGCCGAACACGGTGCGCAGCGGCTCGTGCCGGGCCACCACGTCGGCCAGCGCGGCTTCGAGCGCGGTGCGGTCCAGGTCGCCGGTCAGCCGCAGCGCGGCGGG
>NZ_JBITCL010000052.1:0-3997 GCF_044453165.1 Streptomyces sp. NPDC051740
CACCTCACCCGAGCCCAACAACCGGCCCGGACCGGACGAACCCCCCGACAGCACACTCGGAGCGGCCGAAGGCACCGTCCCAGCCCCACCAGCCTCACTCGAGACTTCCTCACCTTCGGCCGACAGGCCGGCCACCAGCGCGATGCCCTGTTCCCGGCCAGGGCCCTCGCTCCCCGTCGAGGAGCCTTGACCCCGGCCATCACTCTCCAGGGACACTCCCGGACTCGGCCGCCGCACGGCACCTATATCCCTTGGCAGGGTCTGCTCATTGATCTCGGCCTGCTGCACCACACCCGCAGCAACCACATCACCGGAGCCGTCACCAGCCGCAGACTGGGGCGAAGTGTTGACCTGGCCGACCGGACGGGCACCAGGCCCCGATTCATCAGCGTCCGGATTCCACGTACCAGTACGATCCAGCTCCGCAAACTCCGACAGGCTCTCGGGCGGGGCGTCGTGGACACCCTCCCGCCACTCAACCTCATCAGTGTCCGGATTCCACGTACCAGTACGATCCAGCTCCCTGTCGTAGACACTCACAACAGCCCGTGCATCGATCAATCCCGTGAAAGTAACCTCCCGCTCCATAGGGAAGGAATTCCACGCTGCTTGCCGATCGAAAGTGCCATTGACATCAACACCGGTAGGGTCACCGTTACGCGACGAGTCAATCCCATATCGAAAGCGGCTCGAACGATGCCACAATTCACGATCACGAGTGGTCGAGACGAACTGCGCTGCGGGATTACGTCTCGCCCATTTCCGCAGATCCACAACGCTCTCGGGGTCGTCAGCATGGAAACCCACGCGGAAGATCTCTTCCGGCGGACGGTTCGAGAACCGCCACAGCTTCTCCCCCTTAAGGCTTTCCACCACATAGTCGCGATCCAGTTCGTGCACCATGCGGTAGTCCACCGCAGGCGCCGCATCTACCGCGGCGTCGCCGCTGACTCGCGTCTCCTGCGTCACAGCAGGGGAAACATCGTCGGAAAGGGCAACCGACTCCGTAGCAGGTTGGGCGGTCGGCCGCACCACCACCGCGTCTGCCTCACCATCGGCAGCGCCAGCAACAGGGTGCGCGGCCGCCCTCGGATCGGACTCCGACCCGAGCCCCTCGTCGAACCCGAGCCCCTCGTCGGAAGGGACCGGGGCCGGCGGGTCCTCCAAATCGAAGGCCGCGGATGCTGCTTCCGGGTCTGCCTGGCCGCTGCTCGCGCCCTCGTCTCTCACGCCCTCGCCACCACCGCCGGTGACGGCCTCAACCTCGATACGGCGCCGCTTCGGCCCATGCTGTGCACTTTGATCGGTGTCGTCCTCGTCTACCGAAGGCTCCGACCCACCGTGCCGCTTGCCACCCCCCGCAACGAGGCCACTCTCCGCAAACTCCGTTTGGGACGTTCGGGGCGCCTCGACACCGTCATCCACCCCGTCCGCCGCCGGAGCAACAGCCTGGGCACCCGGACGCACGGCCGGCCCCGAGTACTCCTCGGCCAGAGCGAAAACGGCCGCGTCCTCATCCACCGACCCGCCAGCCCACGCCCGCGACCCCACGACCTCCCCGTCATCACCGGGAAACACACCGAAGTCCCCGAAGTCCCCGGACTCCATATCCACATCGAACCCGAGCCCGTCCTCGAACCCGAGCCCCTCGTCGGAACGGACCGGGGCTGCCGGCCGCGCATACGCCGTCTCCTGCACGACACGGGGCTTCGGAGCCCCGACTCCGTGGTGGGGGAAGGGGCTCAGGATGTCGGCGATCTGCCCGAGCTCATGAGGCGTGAGCCCGTAGGACCGCCCCGGCTCACCGAGGTTGATCGGGCCCATCAGATCCCATCGGCCCTCACCCGCCTGCTGCGCCTCATCGTCATGAGAAGTCAGCCGCACCCCCAGCGAGCGGCCCTGCTCATCACGCGGCGACGCCAACAAGGCCCGCTCACCATCACGGGCCCCATCATCATGGGCCTGTACATCACGGGGCCCGTAACCGTGCGCGATTTCATGGGCAAGCAGAACACGAGACGCCTGCGTGTACCAGACGTTCTGCACCATGTCCCCAGGGGCCTGAGGCTGCCCGTCCTTGACCTGGACCACGTCATGCGCGTCCGCCTCGGAATCGACGAACTCCACCGCAAGCTCCAACCGCGGCCCCGGCAGATGCGGGCCATGGACCAGACCCTCCGGCTGGACAGCCGGCAACCGGCTCCCTTGCGCGTTCAACTCCGCCAAACCCGCGAAGGCGTTGCGCCGCATCACCTCCACCCGACCCGAATCCACACCCTGGTCGTCGAGGAAGATCCGGCGGGTCAGGCGGACCGTCTCCTGACCGGGCCGGTCACCGGCATACCACTCCCAAAGAAACCCGACCTCCGTCCACTCACCCGACTCACGCGACCCGCCCGGCAGTACCCGACCAGGCAACCCGCCCTCGCCAACCTCCACGACGAACGCTTCCCCCGACCGCGGGATGAAACGATCAGTACGCACCTCACCCGAACCCAACAACCGGCCCGGAGACGAACCTTCCGACAGCACACTCGGACCCGCCGAAGGCACCGCCTCAGCCCCACCAGCCTGCGTCGAGGAGTCCTCAACCCGGCCATCACCCAGGGACAACACACCGGGGCCCGCCCGCCGTGCGGCATCGACAGCCTCCGGCACGGTCTGCTCATCAGTCTCGGCCTGCTGCACCATGTCCGAGGCACCAACTGCACCGGACGCAGCCTCACCCACCGCATACGAAAGCCCCACCGATCCAGCCGAACCCGCGAACTCCTCCGAGCCCTCCATGTCCACGTCGGCAGGCCCGCCCGTCGAAACAGACTGTGGACCGGACTCCGACCCGAGCAGCGCATCGAAGGCCGCGGATGCTGCTTCCGGGTCTGCCTGGCCGCTGCTCGCGCCCTCGTCTCCCACGCCCTCGCCACCACCGCCGGTGACGGCCTCTACCTCGATACGGCGCCGCTTCGGCCCATGCTGTGCGCTTCGATCGGTGTCGTCCTCGTCTGCCGAAGGCTCCGAACCACCGTGCCGCTTGCCACCCCCCGCAACGAGGCCACTGTCCGCAGACTCCGTCTGGGACGTTCGGGGCGCCTCGACACTGTCATGCACGGCCGGCCCCGAGTACTCCTCGGCCAGATCGGCCAGAGCGATAACGTCCGCGTCCTCTTCATCAGCGTCCGGATTCCACGTACCAGTACGATCCAGCTCCGCAAACTCCGACAGGCTCTCGGACGGGGCGTCGTGGACACCCTTCCGCCACTCAACCTCATCAGTTTCCGGATTCCACGTACCAGTACGATTCAGCTCCCTGTCGTAGACACTCACAACAGCCCGTGCATCGATCAATCCCGTGAAAGCAACCTCCTGCTCCTCAGGGAAGGCATGCCACAGTTCTGCCCGATCGAAAGTGGCATTGACATCAACACCGGTAGGGTCACCGTTACGCGACGAGTCAATCCCATATCGATAACGCTTCTTGCCATTGTGATCTTCGAACCACAAGTCCTGATTACGAGTGGTCGAGACGAATTGCGCATCGGGATTCTCACACGACCAGTCAAAAAGATCCACAACGTTCTCGGGGTCGTCAGCGTGGAAACCCACGCGGAAGATCTCTTCCGGCGGACGGTTCGAGAACCGCCACAGCTTCTCCCCCTTAAGGCTTTCCACCACATAGTCGCGATCCAGTTCGTGCACCATGCGGTAGTCCACCGCAGGCGCCGCATCCACCACGGTGTCTGCGCTGACTGGCGTCTCCTGCGTCACAGCAGGGGAAACATCGTCGGAAAGGGCAGCCGACTCCGTAGCAGGTCGGGTGGTCGGCCGCTCCACGCCCGCGTCTGCCTCACCCCCGGCAGCCCCATCAGCAGCGACCCGGTCCTGAAGGGCGCGGGCACCAATAGGAAGGTAGGGGGTCAGTACGTCTGCGATCTGCTGGAGATGGTCGGAGGTGATGACGATGTGCGATTGAGGATTCTCGAACTTCCCCATCAAGCTC
>NZ_JBITCL010000053.1:0-3235 GCF_044453165.1 Streptomyces sp. NPDC051740
GAGCCGGAACCAGTAGAAGCCGTGGCCCCCGAGGGTCAGCAGGTACGGCAGTTCGCCGACGGCGGGGAAGCGCACCCCGCCGAACAGCTCGACCGGGTGCCGTCCCCCGAAGGCGCTGAGATCGAGCTCGGTGGGCTGTGCGAAGCGTGAGAAGTTGTTCACGCAGAGCACCAGGTCGTCCTCGTACTCCCGCAGGAAGGCGAGGACGGCCGGGTTGGAGGACGGCAGCTCGGTGTAGGAGCCGAGGCCGAACGCCGGGTTCTGCTTGCGGATCTCGATCATCCGGCGGGTCCAGTGCAGCAGCGAGGACGGCGAGGCCATGGAGGCCTCGACGTTGGTGACCTGGTAGCCGTAGACCGGGTCCATGATGGTCGGCAGGAACAGCCGGCCGGGGTCGCTGGAGGAGAATCCGGCGTTCCGGTCGGGCGTCCACTGCATCGGTGTGCGGACCGCGTCGCGGTCGCCGAGCCAGATGTTGTCGCCCATGCCGATCTCGTCGCCGTAGTAGATGATCGGCGAACCGGGGAGCGACAGCAGCAGGGCGGTGAAGAGTTCGATCTGGTTGCGGTCGTTGTCCAGCAGCGGGGCGAGCCGGCGGCGGATGCCGATGTTGGCGCGCATGCGGGGGTCCTTGGCGTACTCCGCCCACATGTAGTCGCGTTCCTCGTCGGTGACCATCTCCAGGGTCAGCTCGTCGTGGTTGCGCAGGAAGATGCCCCACTGGCAGCCCGACGGGATGGCCGGGGTCTTGGCGAGGATCTCGGAGACCGGGTAGCGGGACTCGCGGCGGACGGCCATGAAGATGCGGGGCATGACCGGGAAGTGGAAGGCCATGTGGCACTCGTCGCCGCCGGCGGCGTAGTCGCCGAAGTAGTCGACGACGTCCTCGGGCCACTGGTTGGCCTCCGCCAGCAGCACCGTGTCCGGGTACTGGGTGTCGATCTCCTTGCGGACCCGCTTCAGGAAGGCGTGTGTCTCCGGGAGGTTCTCGCAGTTCGTCCCCTCCTGCTGGTACAGGTACGGCACCGCGTCCAGCCGGAAGCCGTCGATCCCCAGGTCCAGCCAGAACTTCAGCGCGGAGATCATCTCCTCCTGGACCGCCGGGTTCTCGTAGTTGAGGTCCGGCTGGTGGGAGAAGAAGCGGTGCCAGTAGTACTGCTTGCGCACCGGGTCGTACGTCCAGTTCGACGCCTCGGTGTCGACGAAGATGATCCGGGCGTCCTGGAACTGCTTGTCGTCGTCCGCCCACACGTAGTAGTCGCCGTAGGGCCCGTCGGGGTCCTTCCTCGACTCCTGGAACCACGGGTGCTGGTCGCTGGTGTGGTTCATGACGAAGTCGATGATCACGCGCATCCCGCGCTGGTGCGCCGCGTCGACGAACTCCACGAAGTCGGCGAGGTCGCCGAAGTCGGGGAGGACGGCGGTGTAGTCGGCCACGTCGTAACCGCCGTCACGCAGCGGGGACTTGAAGAAGGGCGGCAGCCAGAGGCAGTCGACGCCCAGCCACTGCAGGTAGTCCAGTTTGGCGGTCAGACCCTTCAGGTCGCCGATGCCGTCACCGTTGCTGTCCTGGAAGGAGCGGACCAGGACCTCGTAGAAGACGGCTCGTTTGAACCAGTCCGGGTCCCGGTCCTTGGCGGGGGTGTCCTCGAAGGTGTCCGGGACGGGTTCGTTGACGATCATGTTGTGGGTGACCCTCCGATCGACGGGCTGGACGGTCGCAGAACACGGCTGTGCTCACCCGGGGGCTCACTCCCGGATGCCCGGCCGACGACGAGCACATGCGCTCCCCCCGGCTCCAGGCGCACATAGTTGGCCCTGCCCCATTGATAGGTCTCGCCGGTGAGCTCGTCGCGCACCGGTACCGACTCGTGCCAGTCCAGGCCGAGTTGCGGCATGTCCAACGAGACCGTGGCCTCCTGGGTGTGGTGGGGGTCGAGGTTGGCGACCACCAGAACCGTGTTCGAACCCCGCCGCTTCGAGTAGGCGATGACCTCTTCCTTGTCGGCGTGGTGGAAGTGGATGTCGCGCAGTTGCCGCAGGGCCGGGTTCTCGCGCCGGATGGTGTTGAGCCGGGTGACGAGGGGGGTGAGGGTGCGGCCCTCGCGTTCGGCGGTCTCCCAGTCCCGGTGCCTGAGCTGGTACTTCTCGGAGTCGAGGTACTCCTCGCCGCCGTCGCGCAGGGGGGTGTTCTCGCAGAGTTCGTAGCCGCTGTAGATGCCCCAGGTGGGGGAGAGGGTGGCGGCCAGGACGGCGCGGACCTCGAAGGCGGGCCGGCCGCCGTGCTGGAGGTAGGCGTGCAGGATGTCGGGGGTGTTGGCGAAGAAGTTGGGCCGCATGTAGGAGGCGGCCTCCCCCGACAGTTCGGTGAGGTATTCGGTCAGTTCCTGCTTGGTGGTGCGCCAGGTGAAGTAGGTGTAGGACTGCTGGAAGCCGATCTGGGCCAGGGTGTGCATCATCGCGGGGCGGGTGAAGGCCTCCGCCAGGAAGATCACGTCCGGGTCGGCGCGGTTGATCTCGCCGATCACCCGCTCCCAGAAGACGACCGGTTTGGTGTGCGGGTTGTCGACGCGGAAGATCCGCACCCCGACCTCCATCCAGTGCCGCAGCACCCGGACGGTCTCGGCGACCAGGCCGTCGAGGTCGGCGTCGAAGGCGATGGGGTAGATGTCCTGGTACTTCTTCGGCGGGTTCTCCGCGTAGGCGATCGAGCCGTCGGGGCGGTGGTGGAACCACTCCGGGTGCTTGTGCACCCAGGGATGGTCCGGGGAGCACTGCAGCGCGAAGTCCAGCGCCACCTCCAGCCCCAGCTCACCGGCCCGGGCGACGAACCGGGCGAAGTCCTCCAGGGTGCCCAGATCGGGGTGGACGGCGTCGTGGCCGCCCTCCGGGGAGCCGATCGCCCACGGCACGCCGACGTCGTCCGGGCCGGCGTTCAGGGTGTTGTTGGGGCCCTTGCGGTAGGTGGTGCCGATCGGGTGGATCGGTGGGAGGTAGACGACGTCGAAGCCCATCGCGGCGATCGCGGGCAGCCGGCGGGCGGCGGACTCGAAGGTGCCGTGCGGCCGGGCGGGGGTGCCCTCGGAGCGGGGGAAGAACTCGTACCAGGCCCCGTACAGGGCCCGCTCGCGTTCCACCAGCAGCGGCAGCGGCTCGCTGCTGGTGACCAGCTCCCGCAGCGGATGCCGGGCCAGCACCGCGTCGACCTCCGGCGTCAACGCCGCCGCCAGCCGGG
>NZ_JBITCL010000054.1:0-2708 GCF_044453165.1 Streptomyces sp. NPDC051740
GAGCTTGATGGGGAAGTTCGAGAATCCTCAATCGCACATCGTCATCACCTCCGACCATCTCCAGCAGATCGCAGACGTACTGACCCCCTACCTTCACCCCGGCGTCAGCACGCGTCGGGAGCAGGTCACTGCCGACGGCAGTGACCTGGACGACGAGTTGGCATCGTCCGATGCGATGCCGGCAGTGTCGTACGGGCAGGCTGGTACGCCATTGCTGATCCAACCCACCGCTGGGCGTTCGGGTCTTCCAGCGGCGAGAGGCGTGGACTTCGAAGGGCAAGGGGGCGAGGTCGAGTCTTCGAGTGTGCAGGGTGAGTACGCTTGGTCGGATTCGGGTGGGTCGGCTCAGCGGTTGGTCGAGGCCCTTGACGCGTGGCGGCCTTCGGACACGGAGTCTGACGTGGAGTCGGTTGCAGCGTTCGATGGTGCTTCGGTCGGTTCCGGGGTCTTGGATGCGTCGTCGAGTCTGTCGAAGCCGCCGAGTCTGACGATGTCGTGGGCTGATGAGTCCCCGATGTGGGATGTGATGCCTGAGGTGGGGGCGGCGCCTCTGGTTCGTGACCCCTGGTGGAAGGTGCTCAGTTGGGGTGAGCGCGTGGTTCGGAACACGCTGGAGGGTTGGTGGCTCGGCCTTCGCGGGCCAGGCCGCGTGCCGGCCTCTGGGGAGGAGCATCCGGCTGCCCATGAACTCCTCCACGGATTCGGTGTCCGTGACGACGATGCCCCGCCGCAGGCCCTGCTCACGCCTGGCGGGCGTAACACGCAGGTGCTCTCTGCGGGTGAATCGAGCCTGATGGGCGAATTCGTGATCTTGGACACGGAGTCTGACGTGGAGTCGGTTGCACTGTTGAAGTCGTCGAGGTCGTCGGCTGGTGGATCCCCGTCGTTGCAGGTGCTGGAGGTGGGGGCGGCGCCTCTGGTTCGTGACTCCGGGTGGAAGATGCCCAGCTGGGGTAGGAACGTGGTCCGGAACAAGGTGATGGGTTGGCTCGGCCTTCGCGGGCCAGGCCGCGTGTCGGCCTCTGGGGAGGAGCCGGGCCAGGGTGTGGCGGTGCCTGCTGCGGGGCGTCTGGCCGAGTCCGGTGAAGTGGTGCCGTCGGCGGATTCCCCGTCGGCTGGGACGTCACAGGCCCCTCAACCCACCAGCGTGGATCCGGCGCTGGCGAGACGCAGTTTCGAGTCGGGTGAGCTTGCCCATTCGGTTGCGTCCGGCGGCGGCGGTCGCTTTGATCACCCGTCGGCTTCGAGTGAGCGTGATCAGACTGAGCAGACCCGCCGTGTTCCGACGGAGCCGCATGGCGCGGATGTCCGGAGTGGTACGGGGCGTGCCGCCAGTGAGAGCGGAGAGGGTATCGGTGATGCCCTCACGGGGAGTGGGGGGGCCGTAGGCGCCGATGTGAACCAGGTGTCGCCCGCCGACGTCACCGCCGGCGCTGCCAGTCCTGCACGCAGTGTCCGTGGCCATCAGGAACCCTTGGCGGCTGGTGGTGGCACCTTGCCAGGGCAGAACCCGAACCAGACCGCAGCCGAGGAAGATCTTAGCGCGAAGATCGCAGATCTGCTGCGCTCTCCGGCTGTGCTGGAGGTCCCGGTGGAGCTCAGCGATCTGCAGGCGGCGAAGCTTCCGATCTCACAGGGAGACCGCGCTATGTGGGTACTTCAATCAACATGGCCGTTGGGGGCATTCGAACCGGCGCAACGCCAAGCCATGCTCGCCAGCAGTCCCAGGCTCTTCCGAGAGGCGGAGCGGAGATTTTCAGGCGGAACCGAGGAGCCGGAGGAGTCTTCCGGACAGGGTCCCCGGACCGATGCTGAGGGGAGTGCTGAGCACCGTCTACAGGGTTCCGTCAATGATGCTCGGCCGGTCATGGAGTCCGGCACACCGCCCGCGGGTGACTTCCGCGGAAGCCTCGACAGCTTGCCTGAGATTTCGAGTGTGTCTGGTGCGACCGATACGGACCCGGACGAACTGGCGGGGAAGCCGATTCTCCAAGTGGCGGATGAGCTACGTGTGTCGCTCGCGGATTCGATCTCGGAGTCGGACTTCGATGATCTGCGTGATGGGAGGGCGTTGGATCGTTGGGGTTCGGAGTCTTCGGCTGAGTTGAGTGAGTTGAGTGGGTCGGATGCGGACACTGATCTGGATTCGTTGGCGTCGGATGCGGACACTGATCTGGATTCGTTGGCGGGGGCGGGGTTGGAGTTTGGATCGGACTCGTCGGATGAACTGTCGTTGTCCGGGTCGCGTGTGTCGCTTGAGGATCCGGTCTTCGTGTTTGACTTCGATGCTCTGCGTGATGGGAGGGATCGTTGGGGTTCGGAGTCTTCGGCTGAGTTGAGTGAGTTGAGTGGGTCGCGTGTGTCGCTTGAGGATCCGGTCTTCGTGTTTGACTTCGATGCTCTGCGTGATGGGAGGGATCGTTGGGGTTCGGAGTTTTCGGCTGAGTTGAGTGAGTTGAGTGGGTCGCGTGTGTCGCTCGCGGATTCGATCTCGGAGTCTGACTTCGATGCTCTGCGTGATGGGAGGGATCGTTGGGGTTCGGAGTCTTCGGCTGAGTTGAGTGAGTTGAGTGGGTCGGATGGGTCGGACACTGATCTGGATTCGACGGCGGGGTGAACCGTTCCGGGTTCGGTAGAGATCTCAGATGTTGGGTGTGACCTGGGGTTTCGTGGTTGCGAGGTAGTGGTTGTTCTCGTATTCGACCGGC
>NZ_JBITCL010000055.1:0-2498 GCF_044453165.1 Streptomyces sp. NPDC051740
CTCGTGACTGCGTGCCTTTTGAAGAATGAGCCTGCGAGTTTGCGGTGTGTTGCGAGGTTAACCCGGGTGGGGAAGCCGTAGCGAAAGCGAGTCCGAACAGGGCGTTTTTAGTAGCACGCTCAAGACCCGAAGCGGAGTGATCTAGCCATGGGCAGGTTGAAGCGGAGGTAAGACTTCGTGGAGGACCGAACCCACCAGGGTTGAAAACCTGGGGGATGACCTGTGGTTAGGGGTGAAAGGCCAATCAAACTCCGTGATAGCTGGTTCTCCCCGAAATGCATTTAGGTGCAGCGTCGTGTGTTTCTTGCCGGAGGTAGAGCACTGGATAGGCGATGGGCCCTACCGGGTTACTGACCTTAGCCAAACTCCGAATGCCGGTAAGTGAGAGCGCGGCAGTGAGACTGTGGGGGATAAGCTCCATGGTCGAGAGGGAAACAGCCCAGAGCATCGACTAAGGCCCCTAAGCGTACGCTAAGTGGGAAAGGATGTGGAGTCGCAGAGACAACCAGGAGGTTGGCTTAGAAGCAGCCACCCTTGAAAGAGTGCGTAATAGCTCACTGGTCTAGTGATTCCGCGCCGACAATGTAGCGGGGCTCAAGCGTACCGCCGAAGTCGTGTCATTGCGATATGTACCCCCAACGGGGATCGTGATGGGTAGGGGAGCGTCGTGTGCCGGGTGAAGCAGCGCCGGAAGGCAGTTGTGGACGGTTCACGAGTGAGAATGCAGGCATGAGTAGCGATTCACACGTGAGAAACGTGTGCGCCGATTGACTAAGGGTTCCTGGGTCAAGCTGATCTGCCCAGGGTAAGTCGGGACCTAAGGCGAGGCCGACAGGCGTAGTCGATGGATAACCGGTTGATATTCCGGTACCCGCTGTGAAGCGTCAAACATCGAGCATCGTGATGCTAAGGCCGTGAAGCCGCCCCTGATCTCTTCGGAGTGAGGGGGAGTGGTGGAGCCGCCGGCCCAAGCGGTTAGTAGGTGAGTGATGGGGTGACGCAGGAAGGTAGTCCATCCCGGGCGGTGGTTGTCCCGGGGTAAGGGTGTAGGACGTCAGGTAGGCAAATCCGCCTGACACGTAGTCTGAGACCTGATGCCGAGCCGATTGTGGTGAAGTGGATGATCCTATGCTGTCGAGAAAAGCCTCTAGCGAGTTTCATGGCGGCCCGTACCCTAAACCGACTCAGGTGGTCAGGTAGAGAATACCGAGGCGTTCGGGTGAACTATGGTTAAGGAACTCGGCAAAATGCCCCCGTAACTTCGGGAGAAGGGGGGCCACAACCGGTGAGAGGACTTGCTCCTCGAGCTGGGGGTGGCCGCAGAGACCAGCGAGAAGCGACTGTTTACTAAAAACACAGGTCCGTGCGAAGCCGTAAGGCGATGTATACGGACTGACGCCTGCCCGGTGCTGGAACGTTAAGGGGACCGGTTAGTCACTCTTCGGGGTGGCGAAGCTGAGAACTTAAGCGCCAGTAAACGGCGGTGGTAACTATAACCATCCTAAGGTAGCGAAATTCCTTGTCGGGTAAGTTCCGACCTGCACGAATGGCGTAACGACTTCTCGACTGTCTCAACCATAGGCCCGGTGAAATTGCACTACGAGTAAAGATGCTCGTTTCGCGCAGCAGGACGGAAAGACCCCGGGACCTTTACTACAGTTTGATATTGGTGTTCGGTTCGGCTTGTGTAGGATAGCTGGGAGACTGTGAAGCAGCCACGCCAGTGGTTGTGGAGTCGTCGTTGAAATACCAGTCTGGTCGTGCTGGATGTCTAACCTGGGTCCGTGATCCGGATCAGGGACAGTGTCTGATGGGTAGTTTAACTGGGGCGGTTGCCTCCTAAAGAGTAACGGAGGCGCCCAAAGGTTCCCTCAGCCTGGTTGGCAATCAGGTGTTGAGTGTAAGTGCACAAGGGAGCTTGACTGTGAGACCGACGGGTCGAGCAGGGACGAAAGTCGGGACTAGTGATCCGGCGGTGGCTTGTGGAAGCGCCGTCGCTCAACGGATAAAAGGTACCCCGGGGATAACAGGCTGATCTTCCCCAAGAGTCCATATCGACGGGATGGTTTGGCACCTCGATGTCGGCTCGTCGCATCCTGGGGCTGGAGTCGGTCCCAAGGGTTGGGCTGTTCGCCCATTAAAGCGGTACGCGAGCTGGGTTTAGAACGTCGTGAGACAGTTCGGTCCCTATCCGCTGTGCGCGTAGGAGTCTTGAGAAGGGCTGTCCCTAGTACGAGAGGACCGGGACGGACGAACCTCTGGTGTGCCAGTTGTTCTGCCAAGGGCATGGCTGGTTGGCTACGTTCGGGAGGGATAACCGCTGAAAGCATCTAAGCGGGAAGCCTGCTTCGAGATGAGGACTCCCACCTCCTAGAGAGGGTAAGGCTCCCAGTAGACGACTGGGTTGATAGGCCGGATATGGAAGCACGGTAACGTGTGGAGTTGACCGGTACTAATAGGCCGAGGGCTTGTCCTCAGTTGCTCGCGTCCACTGTGTT
>NZ_JBITCL010000056.1:0-1916 GCF_044453165.1 Streptomyces sp. NPDC051740
CGCACCCCCGGATCAGCAACCACCACCTCCAACACCCGCACCAACCGCTCGGCCAACCGCTCAGCAGTCACCACATCGAACAGATCCGTACTGAACTCCAGCGCGCCGCGCATACCGATGGGGGTGCCGTCGGTCGCGCGCTGCTCGGAGAACCGGAAGAGAAGGTCGAACTTGGCTGCGCCGAGGTCGACGGGTTCGGGCGCGACGGTGAGCCCGGGCAGGTTCTGGACCGCGTCGGCCGCGGCCTGCTGGTCGATGTTGTTGAAGACGAAACGCACCTGGAAGAGCGGGTGCCGGGCTGCGAGGCGCGTGGGGTTGAGGACCTCCACCAGCCGCTCGAACGGCACGTCCTGATGTGCGTACGCCGCCAGGTCCGTCTCGCGGACCCGCCCGACGAGCTCACGGAAGGTCGGATTGCCGGAGAGGTCGGTGCGCAGCACCAGTGTGTTCACGAAGAAGCCGACCAGGTCCTCCACCGCGTCGTCGGTACGGCCGGCGATCGGGGTGCCCAGGGGGATGTCCGTGCCCGCGCCCAGCCGCGAGAGCAGCGTCGCCAGCGCCGACTGCACCACCATGAAGGGACTCGCCTGGCATTCGCGCGACAGCTCCACAAGACGAGCGTGCACCGCGGGCGTGATCTCGAACGGAACCGATCCGCCCTCGAAGGAAGCGGCTTCGGACCGCAGCCGGTCGACAGGCAGCTCCAGCTCCTCGGGAAGCCCGGCCAGCGCCTGCTTCCAGTAGTCCAGTTGCTGCGAGATCGGGCTGTCGGGGGCCTCGTCGGAGCCCAGCACCTCGCGCTGCCACAGCGTGAAGTCCGCGTACTGCAGCGGCAGTTCGGACCAGGCGGGAGCAGTGCCCGTGGATGCGGACGTATAGGCCGTGGTCAGGTCCCGCGCGAACAGTGGCATGGACCAGCCGTCCCCGGCGATGTGGTGCACCAGCACCAGCAGCACGTGCCGCTCCGGCTCCAGCTCGAACAGCCAGGCACGGACGGGGATTTCGGTGCCGAGGTCGAAGCCGTACTGGGCCGCCGCCTCCAGCGCGGCGGGCAGCCCGGCCTCGTCCGTGCGGACGACTTCCAGGACCGGTACGGCCTCCGCGGCGGCCAGTACACGCTGGTACGGGCCCTCGGCGCCCTCGCCGAACACCGTGCGCAGCGACTCGTGCCGCGCCACCACGTCGGCCAGCGCCGCGCGCAGCGCGTCATGGTCCAGGTCGCCGGTCAGCCGCAGCGAGACCGGCATGTTGTACGTCGGGCTCGGCCCCTCCAGCCGGTGCAGGAACCACAGTCCGCGCTGTGCGAAGGACAGCGGCAGACGCTTGGGGCGTTCGGTCGCCCGGGCGACCGCCGTCCGGCCCTCGTTCGCGGTGTCGAGCGCCGCGGCCAGGGCTGCGACGGTGGGGGTGCTGAAGATCTGCCGCACGGGCAGTTCGACGCCGAGTGCCGAACGGATGCGGCTCGCGAGTCGCGTGGCCAGCAGCGAGTGTCCGCCACGGTCGAAGAAGCTGTCGTCGACGCCCACATCCGGAGTGCCGAGCACCTCGGCGAACAGACCGCACAGGATCTCCTCGCGCGGCGAACGCGGCTCCCTGGAACGGGACTTCACCTCGTACTCAGGCATGGGCAAAACACGCCGGTCGAGTTTGCCGTGGGAGGTCAGCGGCAGCGCGTCCAGCACGACGACCGCGGCCGGAACCATGTACTCCGGCAGTTCCTCCGCGAGCGCGGCCCGCACGGCCGCCACGTCGAGCGCCGCACCGGCTTCCGGTACGGCATAGCCGACGAGCCGCTTGTCACCGGGACGGTCCTCGCGGACGAGGGCGGCGGCCTGCGCGATGTGCGGATGCGCCGCGAGGGCGGACTGGACCTCGCCCAGCTCGATCCGGTGCCCCCGCACCTTGACCTGGTCGTC
>NZ_JBITCL010000057.1:0-1790 GCF_044453165.1 Streptomyces sp. NPDC051740
GGATGCTGTTGGTTAATTCGGGCCTGGTCACTTCGCCCCGCCGCTATGCGGCGGGGCGAAGTGCTGTCAGGGGGCTGGTGCGGGTGCGGGCTCGGGGTGTGTTGGTGAGCCAGGCATCGATGCGGATGAGGTTGACGGCGGCGCCGGTGAGCTGGTGCTGGAGGCTGGTCTTGGCCAGGCCGCGATAGCGGGATCTGCGCAGGCCGCATGCGTGCACGGCTTGGGAGATGGTGCCTTCGACGCCGGCCCGGATTTTGTAGCGGTCCTTCCAGGCAGCGGTTGCCTGGAGTTTTCGCGCCTGCTGCAGTTCTTCGTATTCGTCGCGGGGTCTGAGGTTGATCTCCCGCCGCCGGGGCCTGGGAGAGTTGACGCACTTGGTCAGCTGGGGACAGGTGCCGCAGTCGGCCGGAGAGAACCGCACCCGGATGGTCGCCAGGCCCTCTTCCGAGCGACGCTGGGCCCATTGCGTGCTGACAACGCCGTTCGGACAGGTCACGCGCTGGTTGTCCCAGTCGATGGTGAACGCGTTCTGACCGAAGGCGGCATCGCCGCGGGCGTGCGGGACGGTCACCGCCTTCAGCGGTCCGTGCAGGTCGACCTGGTGGTCACGGCGGGCAGCGGCCAGGGCACCACCGTTGGCATAACCGGCATCCACCCAGTGCTCGCCCGGCAGCAGATCCCGCCGGGCGAGTTCGTCATGGACCGGGGCGGCCATCCGGGCGTCGGAGACACTCGCGAGAGTCGTCAGCACACTCGTGACGAGGTGCGGAGTGTCCGGGCCGCAGGTCTCTGTGACGTGGACTTTGTAACCGTCCCAGTTGATGTCCCCCTTTCCGCCGGTGCGGGCCTCCAGGTCATAGCAGGTCACCAGGCGCATCACACCTGGTGGCCGGTCTTTTGGGCCCCGGCGGGCCACCTCCCCGTCGACCATGTGGAAGTGCTGCACCCACACCTGCCGCAGCACCTCCGCCTGCGGCAGCCGCCGCAGACCCGGCGGAGCGTCCACGGCCCAGATCATCTTCAGCAGGTGCATGCCGTCGTCACCGATCCGCCGATACGTCTGATCACGCCGGGACCGGTCCCTGGGAAAGCGGGAGTCCTCGGCCCGGGTGGCATAGTGCTTGAACCACTCCGGCCGGGCACGACCGCTCAGCCAGTCCGGTTCGGCCAGAGCCACGGCGTTCAGTGCCGAACGCAAGGTTTCCGCGACCAGCTCCAGCTGGTTCACCTCACGCACCGCGGACAGCACATGGGTGGAGTCGGTCCTCGCACGGCCCCTGACGACGATCAGGTCCCGCCCCCGGGCCGCTGCCAGCACGGCGTCCAGGATCCCCCGGCCTCCGTCCGCTTTGATGAGCCGGTCGCGGAACTCCGACAGCACCGAATAGTCGAACCCCGCATCGGCCAGTTCCAGCCCGAGTGCGTACTTCCAGTCAATGCGAGCGCGCACCGCCTGGGCGGCCTGCCGGTCGGTCAGCCCCTCGACGAACTGCAACACCAACACCAACGCCAGCCGCCCCGGTGACCAGGCAGGCTTCCCCCGAACCGGGAACAGACCCACGAACTGCCCGTCATCGAACAACGGCCCCAGCTCGTCACGCACCCGGATCGCCAGGCTGCCCTTCGGGAAGGCCGCCCGCGCCACCCGCACCGTCTCCGCCGGAATCTCACCCAGCCCTGCCGGCCGCATCGACATCGACACCCTCCCCAAACGACGTCGGCTCCCAAGACCACAACCGGGTCTTGGGAGCCGACGTCACGCGAGGGCCCGAATTAACCAACAGCATCCC
>NZ_JBITCL010000058.1:0-1547 GCF_044453165.1 Streptomyces sp. NPDC051740
CCCCGTTATGTTCTTCGCGGCTCCGCAATGGGGCCGCTGGCCTCCGGGCCCGGCATGACTGTGTCCCCCTGTCGAAGTCGATGACCTGGGGGGTGGTGTCACCGGGCCTGGGAGGTGCCGTCGGAGACGCTGATGAGAGGTCCGGCCACCGTCCGGTCCGGCGCAACGCCGGACAGTTCGCGGGCGGCAGGTCTGCATAACGTGGATGCGCGAGTACGACACCGATGCCGAGGCCGGCCGCACCGAAGGAGCGGAGAGCGCAGTGTTCGACACCGAAGACGTGGGCGTGTTCCTGGGCCTGGACGTCGGCAAGAGTGCCCACCACGGCCACGGGCTGACCCCGGCCGGGAAGAAGGTCTTCGACAAGCCGTTGCCCAACAGCGAGCCGAAGCTGCGAGCCGTCTTCGACAAGCTGGCCGCGAAGTTCGGCACCGTCCTGGTGATCGTGGACCAGCCCGCCTCGATCGGCGCCCTGCCGCTGACCGTCGCCCGGGACGCGGGCTGCCAGGTCGCCTACCTGCCCGGCCTGGCGATGCGACGGATCGCCGACCTCTACCCCGGTGAGGCGAAGACCGACGCGAAGGACGCGGCCGTGATCGCGGACGCGGCCCGCACCATGCCGCACACCCTGCGCTCGCTGGAGCTGACCGACGAGATCACCGCCGAGCTCACCGTGCTGGTCGGCTTCGACCAGGACCTCGCGGCCGAGGCCACCCGCACCAGCAACCGGATACGCGGCCTGCTCACCCAGTTCCACCCCAGCCTCGAACGCGTCCTCGGCCCCCGTCTCGACCACCAGGCCGTGACCTGGCTGCTGGAACGCCACGGATCCCCTGCCGCCTTGCGCAAAGCCGGACGCCGCAGACTCGTCGAACTGATCCGCCCGAAGGCCCCGCGCATGGCCACCCGGCTCATCGACGACGTCTTCGACGCACTCGACGAACAGACCGTCGTCGTTCCGGGCACCGGCACCCTCGACATCGTCATCCCCACTCTGGCCGGCTCCCTGGCCACCGTCCACACCCAGCGCCGGGCCCTGGAAGCCCAGATCAACGCCCTGCTGGAGGCTCACCCTCTTTCCCCGGTCCTGACGTCGATGCCCGGCGTCGGCGTCAGGACCGCCGCCGTCCTGCTGGTCACCGTCGGCGACGGCACCAGCTTCCCCACCGCCGCCCACCTCGCCTCCTACGCCGGACTCGCCCCCACCACGAAGCAGTCCGGGACCTCCATCCACGGCGAACACGCGCCCCGAGGCGGAAACCGGCAGCTCAAACGCGCCATGTTCCTCTCCGCCTTCGCCTGCATGAACGCCGACCCGGCCTCCCGCACCTACTACGACAAGCAACGAGCCCGCGGCAAGACCCACACCCAGGCCCTCCTCCGACTCGCCCGCCAACGCATCAGCGTCCTGTTCGCCATGCTCCGCGACGGCACCTTCTACGAACCCCGCACCCCCGAAGACGTCGAACTCGCCGCATGACCCCAGCAGACCAAAGCACCCCAAACCCAACCTGGGCGCCTTGACGAAAGACATAGAGGCACCCCCC
>NZ_JBITCL010000059.1:0-1458 GCF_044453165.1 Streptomyces sp. NPDC051740
GGAGGGGCCGAGCCCGACGTACAACATGCCGGTCTCGCTGCGGCTGACCGGCGACCTGGACCATGACGCGCTGCGCGCGGCGCTGGCCGACGTGGCGGCGCGGCACGAGTCGCTGCGCACGGTGTTCGGCGAGGACGCCGAGGGCCCGTACCAGCGTGTACTGGCCGCCGCGGAGGCCGTACCCGTCCTGGACGTCGTACCGACGGACGAGGCCGGACTGCCCGCCGCGCTGGAGAAGGCCGCCCGGCACGGCTTCGACCTGTCGGCCGAGCCACCGCTGCGGGCGACGCTGTTCCGGGCCGGCGAGCGGGAGCACGTGCTGCTCCTGCTGGTCCACCACATCGCGGGCGACGGCTGGTCCATGCCGCTGCTCGCACGTGATCTCACCACCGCGTACGCGTCGCGCCGCGCCGGTGCGGTGCCCGCCTGGCAGGCGTTGCCCGCGCAGTACGCGGACTACACGCTGTGGCAGCGCGACGTGCTGGGCTCCGAGGACGATCCGGACAGCGCCATCGTTCGCCAGATCGACTACTGGCGCGACCAACTGGCTGAGCTTCCGGAGGAGTTGGAGCTGCCCGTCGACCGGTCGCGGCCGGCTGTCTCCTCGCACGAGGGTGGGCGGGTGCCGTTCGAGGTCCCGCAGGACGTGTACGCCAAGGTCGTGGCCGTGGCCCGGGCCCAGCAGGCGAGCCCGTTCATGGTGGTGCAGTCCGCGCTGGCCGCTCTGCTGACGCGGCTGGGCGCAGGCACCGACATCCCGCTCGGCACGCCCACAGCGGGCCGCACCGACGGAGCGCTCGAGGACCTCGTCGGCTTCTTCGTGAACACGCTGGTGCTGCGCACCGACACCTCGGGCGACCCCACGTTCGCGGAGCTCGTCAGCCGGGTGCGCAACACCGCGCTCGCCGCCTACGCGCACCAGGACGTGCCGTTCGAGCGGCTGGTGGAGGTCCTCAACCCCGAGCGGTCGATGGCCCGCCACCCGCTGATCCAGACCATGCTCACCTGGAACGCGGCGGACCAGCACCAGACCTTCGACGCATCCGCCCACCTGGACGGGCTGACGATCACGCCGCTGCCCGTGGGTACGGGCATCGCCAAGTTCGACCTGGCCTTCGCCTTCGTCGAGCGGCCCGCGCAGGACGGCGGCACGGGCGGCGGACTGACCGGTGTGCTGGAGTACAGCGCCGACCTCTACGACCGCGACAGCGCCACGACGCTCACCGAGCGGTTCGTACGCCTGCTGCGCGCCCTGGTCGACGCGCCCGAACTGCCGGTCGGGCGTGTGGAGGTGCTTGCTGCGGAGGAGCGTCGGGTGGTGCTCGAGGGCTTCAACGCCACTGGGCGTGTGGTGTCTGTGGGGACGTTGCCGGAGTTGTTCCGGGCGCAGGTGGGGCGGACTCCGGATGCGACGGCGGTGGTGTTCGAGGGTGTGCGGCTGAGTTATGCCGGGTTGAA
>NZ_JBITCL010000060.1:0-1449 GCF_044453165.1 Streptomyces sp. NPDC051740
GGCGGATTCAATCGGTCGTTGCAACACCTCGTCCTCGGAGGTGTTGATGGGCAGGCCAGCAGAGTGGATGGCGTCGTTGACCGGACGGTCGCCGATGAAGTCCCCGGGTGCGCCGGCGCTTCGGCGGGAAGTGGAACGTCAGTTCTGGCGGGAAATCGCGAAGGGGGTGCTCTCCGAGGAGGCGGCAGCTGCGGTTGGCGTATCCCAGGCGGCGGGTTGCAGGTGGTTCCGTCACGGTGGCGGCATGCCACCAATGGATCTTGCTCCGCAGTCCGGCCGGTACCTGTCCTTTCACGAGCGTGAAGAGATCGCGATTCTCAAAGCACAGGGCATCGGAGTCCGGGAGACCGCGCGGCGTCTCGGCCGCGATCCGTCAACGGTATCCCGGGAGCTGCGGCGCAACGCCGCGACCCGCGGTGGTCGGTTGGACTACCGGGCGTCGGTCGCGCAGTGGAAGGCCGATCTCGTGGCCCAGCGCCCGAAGACAGCAAAGCTGGCCGCGAACGACCGGCTGCGGGACTACGTGCAGGAAAGGCTTTCCGGCCAGGTCAGCCGCCCGGACGGGACGGCACTGGGACCGCAGGGCCCGCGGTGGAAGGGGAGGAACAAGCCCCACCGCGGCGACCGCCAATGGGTCATGGCGTGGAGTCCGGAGCAGATCGCGAACCGGCTGAAGGTCGACTTCCCCGATGATGAGTCCATGCGGATCAGCCATGAGGCGATCTACCAGGCCCTGTTCATCGAAGGCCGTGGAGCGCTCAAGCGTGAGCTCGTTGCCTGCCTGCGCACCGGCAGAGCCCTGCGGGTGCCCCGGGCCCGGTCCAAACGGACGGCGTGGGCACACGTCACGCCCGAGGTACTGATCAGCGAACGACCGGCGGAAGCCGACGACCGCGCCGTACCAGGACACTGGGAGGGCGACCTCCTGATCGGACTCGAGCGATCGGCGATCGGCACGCTGGTCGAGCGCACGACCCGATTCACAGTGCTTGTCCACCTGCCCCGCCAGGACGGTTACGGCATCGTCCCTCGTACCAAGAACGGACCGCCACTGGCCGGCTATGGCGCGGTGACGATGAAAGATGCGCTTGCAGCCACAGTCTGCACCCTGCCCGGGCAACTATGGCGGTCGTTGACCTGGGACCGGGGCAAGGAGCTGTCGGCGCACGCTCAGTTCACGGTCGAGACCGGCGTCCCGGTCTACTTCGCCGACCCGCACAGTCCCTGGCAGCGCGGCACCAACGAGAACACGAACGGCTTGTTGCGCCAATACTTCCCGAAGGGCACGGACCTTTCTCGATGGGCAGCGGAGGATATCGAGGCGGTCGCTGCCACCCTCAACAGTCGCCCTCGTAAGAGCCTCGGCTGGAAGACACCCGCCGAAGCCCTCAACGACCATCTACTATCGATCACATAAGCCGGTGTTGCATCCACTGGTTGAACCCGGTC
>NZ_JBITCL010000062.1:0-1182 GCF_044453165.1 Streptomyces sp. NPDC051740
AACCATTGAGACGCTTTATCAAACGAGTGTTCCCCTTGAGGTTCAAAACCGAAAAAACGTCCATCTCGCAACATCAGATTGCTTAGTTATCGCTTGTTACCTCTGGGGCGTACTGCATTTTAGTGAAACGCTTAAAGCTAAGCACCAACTTGCTCAAAGTTTATTTCCTAATTTCCTAGAATATTCTCGCTTTGTCCGCCGTTGTAATGCCCTCTTACCGAGTATCCAAGTCATTCGCCAAGCACTCGTCTTTAAAGAGGTTGAAGGAATGAGTGTATCCATTATTGACAGCTTCCCCATTCCTTTGTGTCAGCCTATTCGTAACTTCAGAAGCAAAGTTCTTGGAGATTATGCAAATGTTGGCTACAATGCTACAAAGGGACAGTACTTCTATGGATGTAAATGTCATGCTTTAGTCAGTGAATCAGGCTATGTCATAGACTACACAATTACTCCTGCTTCAATGGCTGATAGTTCAATGACCGAGGAAGTGTTGAGTCAATTTGGGACACCAACAGTCCTTGGAGATATGGGATATCTAGGTCAGTCACTGCATGAAAGGCTGGAATTAGAAGGAATTGATCTAATTACACCTGTCAGGAAGAACATGAAGCAAAAGAAAATCCTTTTCCCTAATTTTTCAAAACGTAGAAAAGTGATTGAGCGAGTTTTCTCTTTTTTGACAAATCTAGGAGCTGAGCGTTGTAAAAGTCGTTCGCCTCAAGGTTTTCAATTGAAATTAGAGATGATACTTTTAGCGTATTCTTTACTGTTAAAATCAGCTAAATCACTGGAACCAGAGACTTTAAGATATTCTATCGGGTATCAAGTCATGGATAAATAATCAACTAGCAATTCGGGTATATATATAGAAATAGGTATATAATAAAATACATTGATAGGGAATGAAAACTAAACTATTGATAATAGTTAACCCGAATTGCTAGTTAATTTCATTGGAAAATAAATAAGTCGTGCTATCCTAATCTTAAACCACTAAGCATTAGAAAGCGCACGACTTATATGACTTATAATAGCACACTTCCAAAAGTTTTTGTTTATTTACTGACAACCATTGAGACGCTTTATCAAACGAGTGTTCCCCTTGAGGTTCAAAACCGAAAGAACGTCCATCTCGCAACATCAGATTGCTTAGTGATTACTTGTTACCTATGTGGCGTA
>NZ_JBITCL010000063.1:0-1176 GCF_044453165.1 Streptomyces sp. NPDC051740
GCAGTTCGCGGGGCGGTTGGACGATATTGCCGATGGCCGGGTGAAGACTTCGTACGACATTATGGAAGGCAAGTGGCAGATCAGTGCTGAGGTCATCCGGCTTCTGATCGAGCTGAAGACCCTTTTTTGGTTGTCGGCTGTCACGGGTGGTGCTACTGCGGGCAGGGCGGTGGTTGCGCAGCAGCGGAGTCGTGTTGCGGTGCTGCTGATTCTGCATCAATTGCTGAGCAAGACGCATTTGCTGCCGGTGTTGAGTGAGGCGTTCGAGGAGGCTTTCCAGTCGTTCGCTGTCCGTCTGGGGATGATTGCTTTCACGTCGGGTGAGCAGAGCTTCAACGGCTTCGACTGGGGGCAGATCGGGCAGGACGCGGTGTTCGGTGGTCTTGCCGGTGGATTCTTCGGCGGCATCGTTGGTGGCAACGAGAAGTTCTTGTCTCTGTTCCGTGATGATGTCAGGCGTGGTGCGTTTGCCAAGAGTGTTGCGGATGATGTGACGGTGAAGGTGGGGGCCGAGCCGGGGACTGGTCATGTGGACCGGGGGAGTGGTGTCGCCCGGCAGCCCAACGCTTCCAGTGTTTTCCTTGCCTCGGGTGGTTCGGAGGCGCTTGCGGAGATTCTGGGCAGTGGGCTTTTCACCGGCAACTGGGCGACCTCGTGGGACACGTTCCTGGGTGGGGGCCTCAGTGGCAATGTCGGCGAGGGGCTCAATAAGGGTGCGGAGAAGACTGGTCTGGCGGTCAATCTGGCGTTCAACAAGGGCTTCTCTTCCGAGGTCCCTTCATGGCCTGCCGATGCGCAGAACGCCGGGGTGAACACGGTCGGTACCGACGAGGGTGACGGTCGCGGTGGCGGGGTCGCGGTGGGCGACGGCGGGGAGCCGGCCGCGGACGGCACGGGTGCTGCGGGCGCTACGGGCAGTGAGGCGGCCGGTGTTGCTGGTACTGCCGGAGTCGCCGGTGTCACGGGCGCTGCCGCTGCCGCTGCCGCTGCTGGTGCTGGTGCTGGTGCTGGGGTGGTGCCGGGGCGGACTCCCACGGTGTCTGGTGCGGATGCCGGGGTGCCGGATGCGGGTGTTGCAAGGGATCAGGGCGCGGAGGGGTCGGCCGGGAGCCTGGGAAGTGCGGAGTCGGGCGGGGCTCGGCCGCGTCCGGCCGGTGAGGCAGACACAGGGTCTGC
>NZ_JBITCL010000064.1:0-1171 GCF_044453165.1 Streptomyces sp. NPDC051740
GATGGCGTCCCTTGAAGTGGTGTAGCCGTTCTTGGCCGATGTGCGCCCCCGGCTCGCCACCGGGTTGCCCCTGGTGGACCGCTCGTGCGCCCTGAACGAGGACGGGCCACCGTGCAACTCTCCGCGGTGAACGGTGAATCCGACCGGGAGGTGCACGATGGCCCTGGCCCATGATGACCTGCTCCGCCTTCTGGAGTCACTACGCTCGGCGGACGGACTGGAGATCGTCCGGACCGCGGCCGAACGAGTCCTGCAAGAACTGATAGAAGCAGAGGCGACACAGCACATCGGTGCCGCATGGGGCGAGCACACCGAGACCCGCACCGCCTACCGCAACGGCCACCGCGAACGGACCCTGACCACCCAGGCCGGCGACCTGGAACTCGCGATCCCCAAGCTTCGCGCCGGCACCTTCTTCCCCAGCCTGCTGGAACGCCGGCGCCGCGTGGACCAGGCCCTCTACGCCGTCATCATCGAGGCATACGTCCATGGCGTGTCCACCCGCAGCGTCGACGACCTGGTCAAAGCCCTCGGGTCGGACACCGGCATCTCCAAGAGCGAGGTCTCCCGGATCTGCGGCGACCTCGACGAAAGCCTCGCCGCCTTCCGCAACCGCCCCCTGGACCACACCCGCTTCCCTTACGTCTACCTCGACGCCACTTACCTCAAGGCCCGCGTCGACCACCGGATCGCCTCCCGTGCTGTCGTCATCGCCACCGGTGTCACCGAGGACGGCGGCCGCGAAGTCCTCGGCATCATGGTCGGCGACAGCGAGAACGAGACCTTCTGGACCACCTTCCTGCGTGACCTGCGCAAACGCGGCCTGAACGGGGTCCGCCTCGTCATCTCCGACCAGCACCTCGGCCTGGTCGCCGCCATCGGCAAGGTCATGATCGGAGCCGCACACCAGCGCTGCCGCGTTCATTTCGTCCGCAATGTCTTCTCGGTGATCCCGAAGCAGCACGCCGAGATGGCCGCCGCGACCATCCGCACGATCTTCGCCCAGCCCGATGCCGTCTCGGTCCGCACCCAGCTCGACACCGTCGCCGACGCTTTCGGCAAGCAGTTTCCCAAGGTGAAGGAGATGCTCCTGGACGCCAAGGAAGAGCTGACAGCCTTCGCCGACTTCCCCCACCAGCACTGGAAGAAGATCCAGTCGACCAACCCGCTG